>JBGOYH010000074.1:0-9622 GCA_041479575.1 Bathyarchaeia archaeon | reverse complement strand
GCTTCTTCGAGTGCTGGGCCTCTGTCTCCCATGCACACTGCCACGCCGAGACCTGCTTTATCCATGCGCCCAGTCCCGTTCAACAAGACAGCAAATTCACGTGCGTCCCTCAACGGAGTCCACGGTTCCTCGCGGCTCAAGGTGTAGACATGCCCGATCAGGTTGTTGACTTCGTAGTGTAAGCCAATTGAAACCAAATGGTCCGCAAGCTTCGAGCACAGACGTTTCTTCTCATCTTCAGACAAGTCTCTCAAGGCCCGCCACTTGTCGCCATTTCTCGGTTCGATGCCTAAGCTTTTCAGGAAAGCGAGACTCTTTTCTTCTTCACCGCTGATGCCTGGAATGAAGGGACTTGTTGTTGAAGCCAACGCCTTCAGAATTGGCCGCGTCTCTCTGCCGAAAAAGATCAAGTCCTTTTCAACAGTGAGAAACCCTGCGCCTGTTGCGTCTTCAACGATTTTTTCGTTCAATCCCTTCAGCATGCGCTGATCATACTTGTCCTGTAAGTCTCCAAGGGCTCCGACAACAGCGACGGGGGCCAAGTCAACATTGACCCTGTCCAGTGCTTTGGCTACGAAATATGCGACGCCTGAACCGCTTATGTCCCGAGCCCCATCTATCCCATGCAGGTGGGGGTTTACATGCACAAAGTTGTCCGACTCTTCGCCGACGACTTGATGATGATCTAGAATGGCGATTTTGAAGTCCGAAAGCTTCTGATTGAGCAGATCAACGTAACCGCTTCCCAGGTCGGTGAAAATTACCAGTTTCGGCTTGTCTGAAAGAACTTCACTTACAATTTTGTCCTCGATCCATTGGGTTATGCGAATCCGAAACCTTGCGTCCAGCCTGAACAATGCTTTCCCGATTATTCCAGCGGCGGCAACGCCGTCAGCGTCCAAGTGTGAGAAAACTTGTACCAAACCGTCTTGTTTTACCGTTTCCACTATTGTCTTGGCTGCCTGCTCGGCTGAATTGAGAAAGCCAGCAACTTGATCTTCTGAGGCTGAAGCCATTATAATCACCTTAGCCTTGTGGCCCTGGTTATTTAAAGATTTTAAGCAGCCCAGAACCTAGATTCTTTTGAAATAGCCGCTGCAAAAAACTCTGACACTAAGGCGGTTTAGGTTATTGATGCTATCTTGGGTTCGTACTTCCAACCTTTAGGCAAAACACCGACGCGCTTGTACCACCTTGAGAGTTTGTGAATTTTGGCCTCAATTAGCTGAAGAGCACGTCTGTTGTAGAGGTCTGTGTTGTTCTTTTCAAGGTGAAGCCCCAGGCTCTCAGCCTTCTTCAGCAGGCTTGTCAAGTCTTCAGGCATTGACGGCGCCAGATTATTCTCTTTGAGCACCGTTAGAATTCTCTTCCCAATAATCGGCTTGGACAATGGAACTGAATGTTGATCTCTCAAGATTGTGCCTATGCGGCTTGGGCTGTTACCTTCCTTGCCCAGTTTGACAATTAGGGCTTCAACTTCTTCAGGCTGATACTTGCACCAGTTTGGAGCCCGTTTGCTGACGGGCCGTGTTGCATGTGACTTTCCCTTTTCTTGCTTAGGCATTGGTTATCCCTTAAACTCTGTATGAGCGAAGGTGGACGCATATTTAAAAATAACTGTCTCTTCTGGAAAATATGCCGCATTTACATCTACTTTCTCTCATGAAGAGCCTTTGGTTCAGGAAGTCTACCCAAAAGGTTACGTAAGAAAAAAGTCACTATCGGGGGGCGTTTTCTTTCGGCCCAGTCTAATGTGGGTTTTCGGTAGTGAGGAATTTCGTATTCGAACAGTGCTGTCCTTTTCACTTGTGTCTCCCCGCTTGTTAAGCGGTGCTCTATATTGAAAGGTCTTTCCACTATAGAAACTATAGACTATATAGATAAATGATCAGGAACGTTAAGTCTTGTACCATTCCGCAAAATGGCGGAAAGCTTTTGCGCGATGTGAGTACCTATTTTTTTCTGTGATACTCATTTCAGCAAAAGTCTTACTGCTGCTGTCTGGTTTGAAGATGGGATCGAAACCAAATCCGGACTTGCCGTCTCCTCTTCTTTCCTCAGCAGATATTTCTCCTTGAACTTCGCCACTAAAGCAGATTGGCGATTTCAAATCTGCTGAAAGATATGCAACACCAGACGCAAAGTGCGCCTTTCTTGCTTTGATGCTTTGCATAAGTTTCAACAGACCTTGGTTTCCAATCGTTTTGTAAACATAAGCGGCGTAAGGCCCTGGGAAACCGTTCAGAGCGTCCACAAACAATCCAGCATCTTCGACTATGATTGGAAGATGACACCTTTCAAAGGCGTCCACTACGCTTGCTTTTGCGACTTCCTCCAGACTATCATTTTGGATTTCCAGTGATTTTATCCTGAGCATACCGACCGCTATGTTGTATTCACCTAAAACTCTTCGAGCTTCATTGAACTTGTTGACATTGTTGGTCGCAAAGAATATGACGCGGCCTTTAAGCTGAAGAGTCTTCTCTTTTCCTTTCTGCGACATAACGTCCTCGCCTCTCTATTTCCCTGATTTTATCTAAAACGCTTTTCAAAGTCTCAACGCTCATGATGTCTCCATAGCCCTTGATGACGGATTCAAAACAGTCCTCGGCAAACTGGTAATGTGTACTCTGGAGAGCCCTTTTCATCAGGTGCAGGTCAACTCCTCTTGCTTCAAGCTCCTCATTCTTTTCGCCAAGCCCGAAGTCAACGAAGAAGACCTTCCTGTCGGAAGACATGATCATGTTCGACGTTGTCAGGTCACCATGAATCAAACCAAACCCGTGAAGCTTGGCAATTTCTTGACCGATTTTGAAACACAACCTCTTTCGTTCATTTTCAGAAAGCTGGTTCAGCAACTGTTTAACCTGCTTGCCCTCTACATGCTCCATTACTATCGTCGTGTTTTTGACATCAACGAGAAAGATTGTTGGAGTCGGTACACCAGCCTTCTTTGCTTCGTGCATCAACTGTGGCTCATGAATCGTTCGATACGTACGGATCTGTGCATCAAGTTTTGCGGGTCTATACTTCTTGGGCAAACGTTTTTTCAGCACAACTCTTCTGTCATGCCAGTTTGCAAGGTACAGATTGGCTTCAGCTCCCTTCTTGATAAGTTGCGGTGACTTCAATGCATCCACGGAATCTCAACCTCGTCCAGCCGCCACTTCAATTTGACGAAACTCTTGTCAATCGGCGTAATGACACCGTGCTTGTAAGCCAGCACACCAGTCCATGCAATCATCGCGCCATTGTCAATCGCAAACTCGGTTTCCACAGCATCAAATTTGACTTCATGCTCTTCCGCCACGGCGCGGATCATCGACTGCAACCGTTTGTTAGCCGCGACGCCGCCTGTCAAGAGGAGTTCCTTTTTTCCCGTATGCGCCAGAGCCCTTTCAGTGACTTCTGTAACCATTGAAAAAGCAGTTTCCTGAAGACTGTAACACACATCCTCAAGTTTGTAATCTCCTTTTTTCAACAGAGCTGTAGCAGCTGTCACCAACCCACTTAACGACAGATCCATCCCTTTGACAGTGTAAGGAAGAGGAATCAGCTGTTTCCCCTTCAAAGCAAGCTTTTCGATTACAGCACCAAAAGGCAGCCCAAGTTTTTGACGCAGCCCAGCTTCTCTCGCGAAAACGTCAAGACAGTTACCCAACGCAATGTCCAACGTTTCCCCGAAAACTCTGTAACGCCCAGCATCAAAGGCCGCAACAATCGTGTTTCCGCCAGAAACGTACAGTGTCACGGGGTTTTTGGCTCCTGTTCTCAGCTTGCCTATTTCAATATGGGCTATGCAATGATTAACTCCAACAAGTGGAACGCTCATGTACGAAGCCAAGGCTCGGGCAACTGTCGCTCCTGTTCGTAAACATGGACCTAAACCTGGACCTTGTGAAAATGCAATTATCGACACGTCCTTTTGCTTCACACCAGATTTGCTGAAGGCCTCCCGCAAAACCTTGCTGGCAACTTCAGCGTGATGTCTTGCTGCTTCCCTCGGGTGTATGCCGCCTTCAGGCGGTACGTAGGCATCTATCATGTTGGCCAGTATTCTCCCGTCATAGGTTGATATGCCAACGCTGAAATCGTCAGCCGATGATTCAATACCGAGACAGTTGCCTTTCCCTGTGTCAGCCTTCATTTTTCCCATCTTTCAACATGATTTTTTCTAGTTTAAAGCCTACACCTTTTTATTATGAAACTGCACATATTAAAGTGGACGATTTGGTGAATTCAAGAAGATGCCGAAACGAAGTGACCTAGAGCAGAGAGCTCTACAGTTTATAATGAACACGGGCTTTCAAGGTGTCCTTCAATCCGATCTCTGGCATGAACTTGATGCTAGCAGTCGAGAAGGCTCGCGGATAGCCTTGAAACTTGAGACAAAAGGGCTTATTCGTCGAGAGAAGGAGCTTCGCGAAGGAAGATGGACCTATAGGCTGTTTCCGAAAAGGTTGCCAGCCTCAATTGACACGATAGTCGATTGCCCATGTTTGATGTGCCAAGACAATCAGCGATGCGACCCATCCAGCGTGATCTCGCCGCAGAACTGCGAAAGACTAACAGAGTGGCTTCGTACCATTTCTCAAGGTCAGCCGGGCGTTGTTGGTGACAGTTAGTTTTGCCTAAGGCTTTTATTCAGGATAGAAAGAGAGATTACTACTACAAGAAAGCAAAGCAGGAAATGTATCGTTCAAGGGCAGCCTACAAGCTTACTGAAGCAATAAAGAGATATCATTTCATAGAGTTTGGAGACGTCGTCCTCGATCTCGGTGCTGCTCCAGGGGGCTGGATGCAGTCCGCGAGAAGAGCAGCTGGCAACAGAGGATTCATTTTGGGAGTCGATCTGAAATCCATTGAACCGTTTCCACAGCCCTACGTGAGAACGATAATTTGCGACATAACGGAGCCGGAGGCGGTGCAGCAGATTCTAGAGATGCTTCCGAGAGAAGCTAACGCCGTCATTTCTGATGCTTCACCAAATATCTCGGGAATATGGGAAGTTGACCATGCCCGCCAAATAGACCTGTCTCAGCAAGCATTGGAAATAGCTTTGCAGACGCTGAAACCTTCTGGAAACTTTTTCGTCAAGGTCTTCCAAGGTGACATGCTCAATGATTTCATACAAAAGGTGAAGCAGCACTTCGAAACTGTGATCCTTGTCAAACCCAAAGCCAGCAGACCCAAAAGCGCAGAAATATTCCTTTTGGCAAGATGCCTCAAAAGGCAAGACACATAGACAGCAGACATAAATTCTGTCAACCTCTTTATTGATACCAAGGTGAAAAGTTGAAGGTAATCGCGGCAGACTCTTCTGCAGCCATACTCAACGACAAATTTGAGCCATTGTCAATCGTCGCAACCGCCTCGGTCCTAGTAGGTCCGCCATACAGAGAAGCTAGCGCCTTTTTGGCAGAGCCTATTTTTGTAAACGCTGAAAGCGGACATGAAGTCATCGTCCATGAAGCAGAGTTGTGCCGAGATCTCATTGCTAAGACAAAGGCTGATATTGTCCATCTTGACATGTCCCTGGGCTCGGTTTCGCTCGAACAGCTGAGTCCTATACAATTCACGAACATGCAAATCTCAGCAAAAGCTAGGCGTCATCTGTTAAATGTCTTGCCGCGCCTTAGAAAAATTTCCAACGAAATAATGCAGAAGTATGGAGTGGAAGTGTTGGCAATAGGCAAAGAGAGTATACCTGTGAGAGTTGCCGAATTGACGTCAGGCGCGCATGCAATTTTGTACACGTGCGCGAAAGCTGTCAAAGAGAAGCAAGTCACCATGTTGGGTTTGCCGTCCAGATGCCAGCCTAGACTTGCAGACAAAGGCGTATATCTTTACTCGCTGATGCCTGCAGAACACGATGTCAGAGGTTACGCGGAAGATACAGAAGAAATTCTAAAAAACGTTAATATCGCAGAGTTGTTAAATCCCTCGGCAAGAGGTTTCAGAGCGCTGAAAATAAGTCCGAAGGGGAACAAATAGTTGACAGCCCGTTTCTTCAATCGGTCTTCGTCGAAAACCAAACGAATCATAACAATTGCAATTTTCTTCGCTTTTACGATAGTTGCAACGTGTGTTGGAGCGATACAAACGCTTAGTCAACAAGAAGCAACCCAGATCACCAACGACCTTAACCAGTTGAGAAACAACATCACGATACAATACGTATTTGGAAATAATCTCTTCATCTGTTTGATGATGTTCATACCTGTCGTAGGTTGGGTTCTGGGCTTCTGGATCCTGTACAACACAGGAGTTGTTATTGCGGCACAAGGCATGTCTGCATCAGCGCACGGCGTACCGGCGCTTGCGTTGTTCTTTGCGTTGTTCATTTTCCCATTCACATGGCTGGAGTTCATCTCATACTCGGTAGGGCTCGCGGAGAGTTTCTGGCTGACCTTTCGCGTCATTCAGAGTTTTGCCAGCAAAGGAATAAGCTTCAAAAGAGAACTCAAAAACGCTTCTACGCTTATTACAATTGTCACGTTGATGTTGTTAGTAGCCGCAATCATAGAAGTGGTTTTGATAATGGCAACTGGTAGCTAGTGCGCCTGGCAATCATGCCTTCTTGACTTTTGTGATTTCCAGACTGATGTCGAGGGCCCGTGGACTCTGAGTTATTTCGCCCAGACTGACCATGTCAACTCCAGTCGAAGCATATTCCACTATCTCATCTGCAGTTATTCCACCGCTGGCTTCCAGCACGACTTTTCCATAATATTTCTTTTTCTTGAGCAGTTCAACAGCTTCCCTTATTTGTCTCGGGGAGAAATTGTCCAACATGACGATGTCTGCCCCCGCCTCGACGGCTTGAAGAACACCTTCAACTTTCGTTACTTCAACCTCTATCTTCTTAGTCAAAGAAGCCTGTTTCCTAGCCATTTCAATGGCCTTTTTAGCGCTTCCGATCAATGTTATGTGATTGTCTTTTATCAAAATCATGTCATCAAGATGAAGCCTGTGCGTGTCTCCTCCGCCTACCTGAACAGCTTTCTTGTCAAAATACATGAAACCCGGAGCGGTCTTCCTCGTGCATGCAACTCGTGTCTTCAACTTAGCCTTGCGCAGTTTCTCTGCCAGGTTTCTTGTGGTCGTAGCTATGCCGCCCATGCGTGAAAGAACGTTGAGCAATGTCCGCTCGGCAGCCAGAATAGTACGTGCGTCTCCTGAGACTTTGAGCAATGTCTGCTTCGGTTTTATTTCCTGTCCATCGTTGACCAATGCGTCCACTTCAAGACCCAAGCATTCCAGCAAGACCGTTACTTCTTCGACTCCAGCAATAATACCAGTCTGCTTCGCAATAACAGAGGCCTCAGCCCATGTGCCCGCTGGAACGACTAGTGATGTTGTTACGTCCCCTTGCCCAGCATCCTCAGCCAAAATTTGCAGCAGTTTCGCTTCCAAAATCTTGTGCGGTACGAACATGCTTCAGAGTTCTTGAATATTCTGCTTAAAAGACTTGTTCCAGCCCTTTATTTACCCGCCACCTCAATCACGGTGTTGACAGCATTTTCCAAACCATCATGTTTCAATGCTTCTTCCTGAACTTCAACAGCTCTCTCAACCATTTTATCCCGCAAAATTTCCTCAATCCTTTTCAACAGGTTTTCTTTGTTCAAGCGATCCTGCAACATGACTTTTGCGAC
Source organism: Bathyarchaeia archaeon (assembly GCA_041479575.1). Taxonomy (GTDB): domain Archaea; phylum Thermoproteota; class Bathyarchaeia; order Bathyarchaeales; family Bathycorpusculaceae; genus DASPPK01. Next base: position 1,964 of record JBGOYH010000074.1, on the reverse strand, counting down.
GCCAATGACTTCCGCCTGTTTTGCATTGCTGATTTGTTCAGTGTGTCCTGGTGTGGGTATGAGTATCATTGGTTTCCCATAGCACATACATTGGGTTATCGTTCCATGCCCAGCGCGGCCGATGGCTAGGTCGCATGCTTTGAGATACTCGAAACGGTTTGGAACCCATTTGTAAATTGTGACATTGCCGTGCCGTATGGGCTTGTTGTCGGCGCTCGGGTAACCAAAAGACATTATGATTTCATAATTATCAGGAAATTCAAGCAGTATCTTCCTCAAGACTCCTGTCACGAAAGCTTTTTCAGAGGTCGGCCCGCTCAGCGGCGCAAATATTATCGGCTTGTCATTAGGTAGGTTCAGTTTCCTGATGAGTTCTTCTTTTGCAGGCAGAGTGTCTGGTCTTGTAGGCAGTATTGGTCCGATCAATCTTACATTCTTGCGATAAGGCTTCGGAATAGTGAGATTACCGACTGAAATCGTGTACGGTTGCGGAAAGTCCGGTATGAGCACAATGTTTCCACTTGTCCAAATTTTACCAATGATGGTCAGCGTCACTACGTCTGCGAACCTTGCCAACCTTAAATTATGAGTTCTCCTAGGAACTATGGGCTGGAATTGGTTGAGTATGCAGATCCTAGGAATCCTCAAGAGCCTTGCAGCTAGCAGCGACGAGGCCCGAGAGTCTGAAACAACAATGTCAGGTTTGAAACCTTCGATCGTCCCTACTTCTGCATCTATCTGTTTCAGAAGTGTAAAAGAAGCCAAAAATGGGCCCGGGTTGATTGCTGTTTGTCTGAAATCAATGCTTCCGTCCGCTTTCACTTGAAAGCCGATTGGGGGAGCCTTTATTAATGGAAACCCTTCCCGCTCAACGTAGCGTATCCCTTCTGTGTAAGTTGAAAAAACCACATGAGCACCTTTTTCCAGGAGTCTTCTTGCGATAGGCGCGCATCGTCCAACATGCCCTAGACCTATGCCGCAGGGAGCAAAGTAAACTCTCATACAGTCAATTCCCGCCAAAGAACCCGCGCTTCACTTTTCGTAGTTGCTTTTCGTCAAAGACGAGTCCAAGAACTTCACTGAAGATCGGAGACCTCAAGATGCGCCACTAACCGCAAATGAAGCCCGAGCGATTCTTAACTTTTTTGGAAGTCGAAGAAACAGCATTTAAGCGAAACTATTAAGTCATGCAAACGCACCACGTAGGGAAAAGGAGGAAAACGTATGGCAAAACAGGAAAAAGCTGTTACCAAGGACATGTTAGTGGGCATGCGGGTTGTAGACGCTGAAGGACGCGCGGTCGGAACAGTTAAGGACGTTGCGTTTGTTGTGGGCAAGATTGGTCTGTCGTTGTATGTTGAGGGAAAGAAAGGCGAAAGCCGGAATGTAACATGGGAGGAAGTCCAGGCCGTCGGCGACTTCGTAATATTGAAACCGGCGCAGGCGCAAGTTCAGCAACCACAGATGACCGTGCAAACCTGCCCAACGTGCGGCGGACCATTGAGATACATTGAGGAGTACCAAAGATGGTGGTGCGACAAAGACAAGAAATACGTTTAGACCGTACCTTGTCTCCCGCATGTTTTTCCTTGAATAGAAAGATGAAGATCCGTTCAGCTTTCAAGTCTCGGGATCTTCACGCAGAGATTTTTCAAGCTCGTTCCTCTTTCCCAAAAAAGTAAGTCCAGTTCTTCCCAATTCTGTCCACATGTCCAGGGCTTGCTTTGTGTGAACCTCTGTGAGGCGCGCAAAATAGCTTGTTACACTTTACCATTCTTTCACCATAGGCAGAAGGGAGTCCAAAACTAATAACTGTTACAGAAAGGGTCGTAGAAGAAGATTGTTTGTGACGGATTGTTACGCGCGCGAAGGTCTCAACAGGCAGGCTGAGGATCCTACCCCTCCTAGGTTTCAATGTACCATGGATATTTGGATCCAAATATGCCAACATCGAAAATAGCGCG
>JBGOYH010000073.1:0-9629 GCA_041479575.1 Bathyarchaeia archaeon | reverse complement strand
GTTGGACGCGTTCAACTAATGCCGGCAAACTTGCCTCCTGACGCCCGGAAGAAGTGGGCAGAGGTTGAGGCGACAAAGAATCCCAGAGAAAGAATTCAACGTATGGAAGAGTTTCTGAGTCTTGTTCCGAAGCACAAGGGAACGGCGAAGACTTGTGCTCAAGTGAAGAAGCAAATGTCCGCCTTGCGCAAGGAGTTGGAAGAGAAGAAAAGGAAAAAGAAGGCCGGCAAAAGCGGACCTAAGATCTTCCTAGAAAAAGAGGGAGCAGCACAAGTGGCACTGATCGGCTTGACAAAAGCCGGAAAAAGCAGCCTTCTTGCGGCTGTCACACGTGCAAAGGTCGAGATTTCAGCGAGCCCATACACGACGAGAGAACCTGTTCCGGGGATAATGGATCATCAGGACCTTCAATTTCAGATAATAGAAGCCCCAGCGCTTATGGAAGGGTCGGCAGATGGTAGAGCGTGGGGTCTTCAAACTCTGGGCATAGCTCGAAACGCTGATGGTCTTATCATCGTGGTTGACTTGTCTCAAGACCCCGTCAAACAGTTGTCCCTCATTCTCGGCGAAATGGGCAGAGCGCGAATATCGACAAGCAAACCGAGGTCAAGGGTCGAGATCGAAAGGAAATATATGGGCGTTGGCCTGCGAATAATAGTGCTAGGAAGACTTGTTGACTGCACCTTTGGAGAAGTTGAACGACTGCTCAAAGGCTACAATGTTACAGATGCCTTTGTGAAAATATATGGTGAAGCAACCTTGAATGACGTAGAAGAAGCAATTTTTGAAACTATGGTATACAAGCCGACTATAATAGCGGCAAACAAGATTGACGTTGACGGAGCCGAAGGAAACCTGAAGTTGCTTCGAGCTTATGTAGGCAACAAATTACCGGTGATCGCGGTTTCAGCAGTAGCACGAGCAGGCCTGGAAAAACTCGGTGAGACTCTGTTTAGCACGTTGCAAATAATGCGCGTCTACACGAAGGAACCGAATGAGAAGGAGTATTCAAAGAAGCCGTTCATCCTCAAAAAAGGTTCCACGATATACGATTTGGCGAAAAGCATTCACAGCGACTTCAAACAGAATTTCAACTTCGCCAGGGTATGGTGCAAACGCCTTATGTTTAGTCCTCAAAAAGCTGGAGCAACATTCAGACTTGAAGATGGAGACATCGTGGAAATCCATTTGAAATAGAAAAACTAGAAAAAAGCTCTATCTTGAAGCTTGAGCTACTCTTTCAATTTCGTTGCGCTTGGCAACTGCCGAGCTTTTCATGTCGTTGTTTCCAGCCATTATCAACTCTTCTGCCAGACATTCATCGATTGAACGTGGATTGTTTATTGAATTTTGCCTGGCGCCTGCAGTAATATGTCGTAGTGCAAGGTCAATTCTTCTTTGAGGAGCAACGTCAACCGATTGGTGGTAGACAATTCCACCATAGCTGATTCGCGTCGTATCCTCACACGGGGCAGAATTTTCCACAGCCTTGACCAAGACTTCAATTGGGTTTTTGCCTGTGCGCAAGTTGACTATTTCAAAAGCATTCTTCACCATATTCGAGACTTTGGCTTTCTTCCCCGAGTTCTTGCCAGGGCGCATAAGGTTGTTCGCCAACCTTTCTACTATGCTGACACCTGCTTTGCGGAAGCGCTTGTGTTCGTGTCTTCCCATGCTGTGAGGAACCACGACTGGTTTCAGTGAAATGTATCTTTGCAGACTTGGATCCTTCACTCCCACATCTTTGAAACTCCATTTCCCGAAAAGCTTGATTTCTTTAGACTGTTTCTCTTCCTGCTTCTGGCTCAAAATGCTCACCGAGCTGGCTTCTGCTTGCGTCCGTAAACAAGTTCGTTTAACGAGACTCCGTTAACAGTAATAACCTTCCAACGCACACCCGGGATGTCGCCCATGCTTCTTCCACGTGACCCGCCTATGCCTTCAACAAGCACTTCATCGTGCTCGTCAACAACGTTCAACGCGCCGTCTCCAGGAAGGAAGGCCGTGATCAATCGGCCATTCTTAATGAGTTGCGTTCTAACACACTTCCGAATGGCGCTGTTAGGTTGCTTGCTTTCAACACCTACTTTTTCAAGAACAATGCCGCGACCCATGGGTGCTCCTTCAAGCGGATCTGCCTTAACGTCAAGCCTCAACATTCGGCGTTTATAGTACCTAATACTCCAGCGGAACCGCTGCCTTTTTTCGACAAGCGCTCTTGCGGCAAATTCGCCCCTTGGGGACTTAGAACCCATGGAAAGTTTTCCTCTCGCTACGTCTAATCACAACTCTAATATTTAAACTGAGCTACGACGGTTTCGGAGGTTTTCCGAACACAATTGAGCTTTTCTTTGAATTCTGTTTCAGGAACAAAGGCGCGACGGTTCTTACTTGAACAGGTCCTGAAGGGAGATTTTTCCTTTTCCCAGCGTCCCACCATAGTTTGTTGAAGTTATCTTCACGACTCCGGGAGTTTTTGTGGCGTTTTCGATGCCAGCTTTCATTGCTCTGTTCACGTCGTCTGGTCTCAGTCCACTTACTATGACTTCGTAAACGCATTTTACGCCTTCACGTATCTTGCTTCCTTCGTTTCTCGCTAGAACAGGGGAGTATGCATCGTTGGTTGTGGCTATGGCATCCTTGTACGTTTTCCCTCCGACTTTGGTGCCTGAGGACGCAAACTTTCCGACTACATAGGGAACGGTCTTTATTGCTTCAACTGCCTGGTCAGCGGCTTCCAGCGCTGCATCATCAGAGTTCGCGAAGATCAGGAACATGCCGCCAGCCACGCCTTTTGCAATTCCGAATCTTCGTTCAATATGGAAATACCCGTCCATCCTAGGTATCTTATAGACCTCCCGTCCGAAAGCTTCGGTTTCCTCTTCAAACCCGTCTCCGAAGGTCTGTATCATTGTGCCTTTGATGTCTAGGAATTCAACGGCCATTTTCCTTGGCAAAGCGTCAAACACACTGGTTTTAGGGTAAGGCATAACTCCCTTTCTTATTCTAACTATAAACCATTCTTTCAACGGTTCGGCCTTTCTGTCGAGAAATTGAACTATGAAGCCTGGTCTCCCGTCAGGAGTCTCTTCTGGTTTGGCTTCGGCCTCTATAGATGCTTCGCAAGGTGGGATAGTAGCCGATCTGCCTAGACCTTTAGCTTCCAAGGCGGATTCTAGGGCCCATTTTCTGTTTACAGATGTTATGAGGATCCTAGCGATGCGCACCGTAAACGTCTCACAGAAAGTGTCTTCGATGGGAACCCCGTTAACTTTGAATTCCATCTTGATCTCCTATCTTCTACGAGCCTTGCTTCTAGGTAAATATGAGTTTTGATGTTTAACGTTAGTGTTTGTTCTTCTGGCCTAGCTGAGCTCTCAAACACATGCAGGGAAAAAAGACTTTTGGGCGAAGAAAGTTATAAAGAAAGAAGACGCGATATTCCTTAGAGGTCAGAATGAACATGCCGGAAATCACAAAAACAATTCAGAAGGAGAACGTGAAGGAAATAGCCTTACAGTTCGCAGACATATCGGGCATATTGCATTCTCTTTGGGTGCCGTCTGAGCTTTTTTCAAAGACCATTGAGGAGGGCATACATACAGACGGCTCATCTGTCGACATGGTAGACATAAGCGAAAGCGACTTGAAACTGATGCCAGACACAGACACATTTGCCATGCTGCCATCAAATCTTTTCCCTCAGAAAGTGGCAAGAGTAGTCTGTGACATGTACGAGCCAGAATCAGACAGACCTCTTGAGCTTGACCCAAGATTCATACTCAAGAAAGTCATGGAGGACTCTAAGAAAAGCTTAGGAGCCAACGTCATTTACAACGCGTGCAGCGAGATTGAGTATTTCGTGTTCAAGAAAAGCGAGGACGGCAGCATCAAATTGATTGATGATGCGGGGTATTTGGCGAGTCCCCCGGCAGATGCTGGCGCTGATTTGAGACTTGAGATTACGGAGAATCTCAGAAACATTGGCGTAGTAGTTGAGAAGCATCATCATGAAGTGCCTCCTGGAAAGTCCGAGTTGAATCTGGTTTACAAAGATGCATTAAAGATGGCTGACACCATCTACTTAGTCAAATTCATCGTGAAAATGTCAGCAGGCAGAAGAGGACTTGTCGCTTCTTTCATGCCGAAACCTTTCCATGACGGATATGGATGCGGATTGCACACGCATGTCAGTCTCATAGACGACAAGAAGGCTCAAAACCTGTTTTACGACGCGAAAGGGAGTTATGGTCTTAGCAAAACCGCCTTACAATTCCTAGCGGGCCTCTTGAGTCATTCGAAGGCTTTGGCGGCAGTGACTAATCCCTCAGTAAACTCGTACAAAAGGCTTGTACCCGGGTGGGAAGCTCCAGTCTATCTTTCGTGGGCCAAGTATAACCGCTCGGTTCTCGTCAGAGTTCCGCCTGGAAAAGGAATGAGAACTAGATTGGAGTACAGACCCACCGATGGATCGTGCAATTTCTACCTGGCGTTTGCCGGCATTTTGGCTGCTGGACTGGATGGCATTAAGAGAGGACTTGAGCTTCCTGAGCCTGTGGAAGAAGACATCTATGAGATGAGTGAGCAGGAAAGGGCTAAGAAGGGAATAGAGGTGCTTCCTGGGACTCTGGGAGATGCGTTGAGGGAATTCTCGAAAGACAAGTGCTTGCAAGATGCGTTGGGACATGCGTTCTATGAGAAGTTTATGGAACTCAAAACTAAGGAATGGAGAGACTTCAACGTTACCGTGCATGAATGGGAAAGAAAGAAGTATCTAGACGTCTAGATTGTCGAAAGGCGAAGATGAATTGGCGAAAAAGGCTGATTTTGCAATAGTTAACGCAAACGAATTGGCAACTCTCAAGGGGGTAAACGATAAACCTCGAGTTAAAGAGGAAATGAGTGATCTTGGCGTCATAAAGGACGGAGCGGTAGCAGTCAGAGACGGGAGAATAGTGGCTGTCGGAACTACGAAACGAGTCTTGGGTGAACTTGAGGAAGGATTTGAAACCATAGATGCGAGTGGCAAACTGGTGACTCCTGGACTCGTCGATCCGCATGTTCATCTGGTTTTCGGCGGTTCAAGGGAGGAAGAACTTGAACAGATGGCTGTGAAAGGCACACCGTACTTGGAGATCAAAGCGAAAGGAGGTGGAATGCCGACAACCCTGAAAAAGACGGGTGAAGCATCCACAGAAGAACTGCTTGAACGAACTACGCACACACTTGACACGATGCTGATTCACGGCACGACGACGATTGAAGCGAAAAGTGGGTATGAAATGACGTTCCAAGGCGAGATTAGACAGTTGGAGATAATTAAAACTCTGAATGACACGCATCCGATTGACTTGGTGTCGACTTTTATGGCTCAGGGGATTCCGTTTGAATATGAGAACAGGGTTGATCAGCTCACGGATGAGATAGTGAAGAAATGGGTTCCTGAAGTTGCGAGGAGGAAGCTGGCGCAGTATTGTGACGTGTTTTGCGAGAAAGGATACTTCAATATGGATCAGTCGAGGCGAATTCTTGAAGCAGGTAAGAAGTATGATATGAAGTTGAGGATTCATGCTGACTGGCTTGCCCACAGTGGAGGGGCAAAGTTGGGCGCAGAATTGGAAGTTGTTTCGGCGGACCATTTGATTTTCACACCGCCTGAGGAAATTGAAGCGTTGGTGAGGAAAGGTATTATGGGGACGTTTTTGCCGACGACGCCGTTTTGTTATTTGGGCACTTATGCGAAGGCGAGAGACATTATCAACAGAGGGTTGCCGGTTGCTTTGGCGACGGATTTAAGTGCGGCGGACATGTGTGAGTCGATGCAAATGATGATGACGATTGCGATTCTTCAGATGAGGATGACCACGGAAGAAGCTCTTGTGGCATCAACGATCAATGCCGCTCATGCCATTGAGAGGGCTCGTGACATAGGAAGTTTGGAAGAAGGGAAGAAGGCGGACATAGTTGTTTTCGATGCGCCAAATCACAAGTATTTCGCATATCATTATGGCATTAACTTGGCAGAGAAAGTCTTCAAGAATGGGAAATTGGTGGCAGAGAACGGAAGAAGAATGGAGTGAAGTTTGTTTATCCTTATCTGTCCAGTATGAAAGTCTTCTTGTGCACGACTGGTGTTGGTATTCTTTCCATCAGCATTCTGTCTTCAGGTTTCTTGCTTAACCCGATCGGCTGAATCTTACGAGCAAGTTCAATGGCTGATTCAAGTTTTGTGCTTCTTTCGGCAACAATCTCCAATATCGCTTGGCCTTTCTTCACGTGGTCTCCGAGCTTTGTTTTCAGCAGTAATCCGGCGCCCTTGTCTTTCGGTGCTCCGGCTTCTTTGGCGATCTTTGCGATGCCTTCGTTGGTGATCCACAAGACTTCGCCGTCCTTGTCTGCGATTACTTCAGCTTTCTTGTCTCCAACCGCTATGTCTTCTGTCTTCACTTTTGGGTTTCCGCCTTGAGCCTCAATGATTTCTCTGAGTTTCTGCTCGGCTTTTCCTGATTTCAGGATTTCTTGGGCCAATTGTCTACCGTTCTTTTTTCCAACCATTTCCAAGAGTATGCCTGCAAGGTTCGTGGCTTTCTCGTACAGATCAGGAGGACAGTTACCCATAATGGCTGAGAGGGCTTCTCTCGCTTCCAGGGCGGGTCCAACTGCGTTGCCAAGCGGCTGTTCTCCAAACGTGACTCCGACTTGGACGTTCATCCCTAAACGTTTCCCGAGATCCATAAAATCAGCTGCAAGGGCTTCTGCTTCACCCATGGTTTTTATCTTTGCCCCTCTTCCAGTTGGGATGTCCAAAACGACGTGCGTCGCGCCTATAGCCTTTTTCTTGCTCATAATTGACGGAAGAAGCATTGGATCTATCGCCAAAGGATACTCGATTTGTATGAAAATGTCGTCTGCTGGTGCCAATTCCAATGCGCCACCCCAAACCATACAGCCATTTGTTTTCTCAACAACCTTTCTTATTTCTTCAACAGACAAGCTGACTGGACACAGCGCTTCAACGCGGTCGGCAGTTCCAGCTGGAGATGTCACGGCCCTTGAAGAAGTCTTTGGAATTGTGAAACCCGCAGCCGCTATGATCGGTACAACGAGGATTGAGGTTTTGTCGCCCGGTATGCCGCCAATGCTATGCTTGTCCAGTATCGGCTTCTTCCCAAGTGACAACGTACGTCCTGTTTTCACCATTGCCTTCGACAACGCTTCAACCTCATCCATGCTCAAGCCATGAATGTGGAGTGCCGTAAGAAAAGATGCAAGCTCAATGTTGCTGAGATGCCCTTCGACAACATCTCTGATTATTAATTCTATTTCGTTTCCTCGCAGACGCCCATTGTTTATTTTTGCCTGTATGTAACTGAGCGATTCCGGAAGTGTTACAAGTTCGACTTTGACATCTTCCTCTTTCTCAACACCTAATTTCTTTGCGGGCTCTTCGTAAAGACCGATAGATCCGCGTGGAAAATTCGCCGCAACGTTCACGATGGCAACAGTGTGCTTGTTTTTGTAGGATATTTTCACTCTGTCTGAAGAGTGGACGCCGAGATAACTTGCCGAAGCGTCGTCGAGAATTGCGACGTTCCTGCCACCAGCTTGTATGTGCAGAAGCTGCGCCTTAAGGTTCATTCAATCTCACACTTGCCAGCTATAGGCATAATTGGAATTAAAGCCTTTAAGCAACTTGAAACAAACAAATTGAAGGAAAAAGGTTGGCTACTCATGAGGTATGTGGACTTTGTCGATTTGAAGTATAAACCCAACGAGACAGATGTTATGTGCACGTTTCTCGTCGAGCCGGACGGAGTCAGCATGAAGGAGGCTGCGGGAGCAGTTGCAGCCGAAAGTTCAATAGGAACTTGGACGGAACTTACAACCATCAAACCTTACGTGGAAAAGCTTGCAGCTCACGTTTTCAGCATTGAAGAGAACGCCGCGAAGATCGCGTACCCAATAGAACTTTTCGAACCTGGAAACATGCCCAACATCTTAAGCAGCATTTCGGGCAACGTTTTCGGGTTAAGAACTTTAAAAAATCTGAGACTTAATGATGTAGGCTTTCCAGATAGACTTGTCAACAGCTTCAAAGGCCCACAGTATGGTGTTGAAGGAATTCGCAAACTCTTGAAAGTCTACGATCGACCTTTGGTGGGAACCATAATCAAACCGAAGCTGGGTCTGAAGACCAAGGACCACGCTGAAGTTGCTTACGAAGCATGGGCCGGCGGATGCGACATAGTTAAAGACGACGAAAACCTGAGCAGCCAAAAGTTCAACCCGTTCGATGAACGCCTTGTCAAGACTCTAGAAGCCAGGGACAGGGCACAAGAGGAGACGGGTGAAAGAAAGGTTTACATGGTTAACGTGACGGCTGAAACAAACGAAATGCTCAGAAGAGCTGAACTGGTTCTCAAACACGGCGGAGAATACGCGATGATTGACATTCTCACGTGCGGTTTTGCTGCATTGCAAACGTTCAGGCAACAGAACTTCAAACTCGTAGTTCACGCACACAGAGCTGGACACGCTGCAGTTACCAAGGACACCAAGCATGGAGTTTCAATGCGAGTGTTGGCCAAAGCTGCAAGAATCATAGGGGTTGACCAGCTTCACGTTGGCACCGTCGTTGGAAAAATGTTCGAAACCAAAGAGGAAGTAGCTGAAAATTGCGAAGCCTTGAAAATGCCGATGGGCGGTTTGAAAAAAGTGTTGCCCGTAGCTTCCGGCGGCCTGTATCCCGCGCTGGTTCCGGCTTTGATGGAGTTTTTCGGCAAAGACTTCGTCATCCAAGCAGGAGGAGGCATCCACGGCCACAAAGATGGCACGATGGCGGGAGCAAAAGCGATGAGACAGGCTGTTGAGGCAACATTGAAAGGTATGACTTTAAAGGAATTTGCGAAGAAGCACAAAGAATTGAAAGCAGCTCTTGAAACTTGGCAGAACGCCTAGCAAAGTGGCTATTCGAAAACCCAAGGATATTTTCTATGCATTACTTCTGTTATCGAGTGTGGAGAGACTATTCCTTCTTCACATATTATTCCGTGAATGAAGTCTCTTCGGGTTACGTCGAAAGCCGGGTTTCTGATAACTAGCTCCTTTGGCGCGTCTTTCCAAATCTCATGAGGGCTTCTTTCCTCTATTTTCTCATAGTCCCCATACATGGTTGCAGGATCAAACTTCAGAAGTTCGGAAACCACGTAGAAGGGTGTTCGTGCTTCATGAGCCACAAGGGCGACCGTGCTTGTTCCAATCTTGTTTATCACATTTCCCTCTGAAGTTATGGCATCGGCACCTACAAGAACCAAGTCGACATCGTTCATATAGAATCTTACAGCCGAGTCGACGATGAAGTTTGTCTTGACGCCTAATTCTAGCATTTCCTTCGCCGTTGTTTGCCCTTGTAATACAGGTCTAGTCTCGGTGCAGATGACTTCAAACATTTTTCCTTCGTGTTTTGCTCGTTTCAAAAGACCTGTGACCGTTGAAGAGTGGCAATGGGTCAGAATCACAGAGTCATGTCGGATTCTTCTGGCACCTATTTCGGCAATTTTCTTGCTAGACTCCTCAAGTTCTGAAAGGAACTGGGACGAAGCTTGATCAATTATTCCTGCAAGTTTCTT
>JBGOYH010000072.1:0-9642 GCA_041479575.1 Bathyarchaeia archaeon | reverse complement strand
GGGACACCTGAAGACCATTGCACACGAACTCGGCATGAAACCAGGCTCCAAGAGCGCCACAGAACACGTGGAGAAGACCTCTTCAGATTTCTACAGAGGCTTCCTCAAAGGACTCTTCGACGCCGACGGTTCAATTCAGGGAAGCCAATCAAAAGGAGTAAGCATCAGACTGGCACAAAGCGACCTACAAACACTGAAAACCGTCCAACGCATGCTTCTCAGACTCGGAATATCCTCAACGATATACGAAAACCGCAGAGGCACAGGTTCCGTCATGATGCCTGACGGCAAAGGCGGCAGAAAAAGCTACGTTCACAAGCCTCAACACGAGCTCGTAATCTCAAAGGACAACATAAAGGAATTCCATGATCGAGTGGGCTTTGGAGACTCGGAAAAGACAGACCTGCTCGAAAAAGCTCTGAATTCTTACAAGAGAAAACCCAACAGGGAGCGCTTCGTCGCCACCGTTTCAGAAGTGAAACCAGAAGGCACGGAAGAAGTGTATGACGCTGTCGTTCCCGGAATAAACATGTTTGACGCCAACGGCTTCTGCGTACACAACTGCGGTGAGCAGCCGCTGCTTCCCTACGAATCATGCAACTTGGGCTCCATCAACCTTCCACGAACGGTCGAAGAGGGGAAGATTAACTGGGAAAGACTGAGGGAAATAGTGGGAAATGCTGTTCATTTTCTTGACAACGTTGTTGACGCAAACAAGTATCCCCTGAAAGAAACTGATAAGATAACCAGGGCGAACAGGAAAATCGGTCTAGGCGTAATGGGTTTTGCTGACATGCTCATAAAACTCGATGTGCCTTACGATTCTGAAGAGGCTTTGAGCATCGGCGAGAAGATAATGAAATTCATTGAAGAAGAATCACACAAGAAGTCTGTCGAGTTAGGTGAGGAAAGAGGATCGTTCCACAATTTTGACGGGAGCATATGGAAAGACAAGTATCCAGCTATGAGGAACGCTACGGTCACAACAATTGCGCCCACAGGAACCATAAGTATCATTGCAGGCTGTTCGTCAGGCATCGAACCGATTTTCGCCATCTCATTCATAAGAAATGTGCTAAGCGGAACCAGATTGTTCGAAACTAATCCGCTGTTCGAGATGATTTCAAAAGAAAGAGGCTTCTACAGTGCCAAGCTTTTTGAAGAAATAGCCAGGACAGGCTCTGTCCAGAAAATTGAAGGAGCCCCAGATGACATCAAGAGATTGTTCGTCACCGCCCTTGACATCAAACCTGAATGGCACGTTAGAATGCAGGCTGCCTTCCAGAAGTACACTGACAACGCAGTTTCAAAGACTGTTAACTTGCCCGCGGAAGCCACTGTTGACGACGTCAGAAATATCTACGAATTGGCTTGGAAACTCAAATGCAAAGGCGTGACCGTCTTCAGATACGGAAGCAAACCGGAACAAGTGCTCTACATCGGCCAAATTGAAACCGAAAAAGGAAAATTCGTATCTCTAGCATCAGAATACGCAGGCGGATGCCCAACCCAGAACTGCCCATTCCCAAGCTAGACAGCGCAAAAATGAGAGAATTGAGGAATCGCTATTCCTTTGCGGTTCTCAGGGTGTACTTTATCTTAACATCTGCTCTTTCGAAGAGTTTACCGACAGGACAACCTCGCACCGTCAGCTCGTGCGCTCTCTGAATCCTGTCTTTCGCCACATTGGCATCAACAAAAATGTTAACGTTGGCTTCGGTTATTGTTCCTGCCTCTTCAGACTTCACCGCATCAACTTTGACTTCTAAGTCCTTCACTGAAAGCCTCATCTTCCTTGCCGTTAAGACGAAAATGGTGGCGTAGCAACCTGCAAAACTCATCAGACACAGTTCGAGTGCGGATGGGCCCATGTCTGTTCCGTCCGGAGGAGACAGGTCCAAAGCTATCGCGTGCGTTCTTTGGTCATCAACATCAATTCTATAGTTTTCAACCAACTTTGCTTTTGCATGAAGTTTTGCCAAAGCTGTTAACCTCCAAAACTAAGGTGGGGCGCGCGCTTTTATCTCAGCTTTTTCCATATTTTACACCTTGTGCTCATGTTTGTTCAATAGGAAAAGCTTTTATTTCGGACAATCTTATATAGTTTTCGTCCAAAATCAACTGAAAAACGCACCCGAACGTGCGAAAATCGGACCGAACGAAAATGTCAACACTAGATGAAATCGACGCAAGAATACTTGAACTTCTGGAAGAGGATTCAAGAAGGTCCTTCACAGAAATGGCGGAGAAGCTGAAAGTTAGTGAGTCGGCTATCAGAAAAAGAGTGTCAGCTCTACAAAGAATGGGAGTCATAAAAAAATTTACTATTAAGGTTGATCACGTAAAAATGGGCATGAACACGGTTGCAATTGTGGGAATCGATGTTGACTCTGCAAAGATGCTTGAAATTGCCCAGAGATTGTGCGACCTCAAAGAAGTGAAATGTGTGGCAACGTCCAGCGGCGACCACATGATAATGCTAGAAATTTGGGCAAGAAACGGGAAAGAGCTGAACAAGCTAATATCTGAAAGAATCGGGAAGATTGAAGGTGTGAGGGAAATCTGTCCCGCGTTGATTTTGGAGAAACTGAAAGATTAAGCGAGGGTATGGATGGTGTATTTGAAATGAGTCTGATACCTGACGAACGCAGGGAGCAGATAAGAAATCAGCTAGCTGAAGCTCTAGTCAACCCTGTACGACTGATCATGTTCACGGAGGAGTTGGAATGCCAGTTCTGCGTGCAAACTAAGCAACTCATAACTGAACTGGCTGGATTGAATGACAGAATATTGGCAGAAGTTCACGATTTCGTCGCAGATGCGGAGCTTGCAAAGCAATACGGGGTCGACAAAGTCCCAGCAATCGTCATTTTGGGGCAGAAAGATTACGGCGTGAGGTTTTATGGGCTTCCGTATGGTTACGAGTTTCAAACCTTGATGTCAACTTTGGCAGCGGTTTCCCAGGGAAAAACGGATCTGTCAGAAGAGACAAAAGCGAAGCTTCACGCGATAAACATTCCAGTTCACATTCAAGTCTTCGTCACACTTACGTGTCCACATTGTCCCGCTGCCGCAGCCATGGCTCACAAGTTTGCCGTTGAAAACGACTTGATAAGGGCTGATGTTATTGACGCGAACGAGTTTCCACAGCTTGCCATCAAATACAGTGTCATGGGCGTTCCAAAAATAGTGGTGAATGAGAAAATAGAGTTCGTAGGAGCAGTGCCTGAAAACATGTTCTTAGAACATGTCCATCTTGGTGCTCACTAAAGAGTCACTGTGAAAAGCGAACTGGGGCTTGTCTTTGAAAGAAAAAGAGGTGGTTCTTCAGATTCTGGGAATGCACTGCACGGCATGCGCAACAGGAATCGAATCGGGACTGAAAAGATTAGACGGTGTGACAGAAGCTAACGTAAACTTCGCCACCAAAGAAGCCGTCGTCAAGTATGACGAGGACAAAGCCACCCTGGACAAGATCAAAGTAGCAGTCAAGAGAGGCGGATATGAAGCAGTTGAACGAATTGAGGACGTAAGCGAGAAACGAAGAAAAGAAGTAAGAGGGAAAATGCTGCTTTTCTTCATCGGCTTGATCCTGACAATTCCCATAGCTGTAATCACCTTTCTCACAATGTTTCCAGAAAAGAACTACGCGCTTCTGGCTTTAGCAACGCCCGTGCAGTTCATCGTCGGCTGGCACTTTTACAAAGCCGCATACGCCTCAATCAGAAATCGTTTCGCTGACATGAACGTGCTCGTTGCACTCAGCTCCTCAGTTGCCTATGTCTATTCAGCCTACATCACGTTCTTCGTGCCTGACGCCATGGGATTCTTCGACGCCTCAGCCGTCGTAATAACCACAATAACGTTAGGTATGCTGCTTGAGGATATGGCCGTTGAACGAACAGGAGACACAATAAAGAAGCTCATGGGACTTCAGCCCAAGACTGCCATTGTGATACAAGACGGTCAGGAAAAAGAAGTTCCAGTTGACGAAGTTCAGATTGGCGACACGGTGGTCGTCAAACCAGGCGACAAGATTCCGGTTGACGGAACCGTCACGGACGGCCGCACGTTTATTGACGAGTCGATGATAACAGGCGAATCAGTTCCTGTTGAAAAGAAAGTAGGCGATACAGTTTTCAGCGGTACAATCAACAAAACCGGCTCGCTCAAGTTTCAAGCAGAAAAAGTCGGCTTAGAAACAACCCTGGCTCAGATAGTGCGTTTGGCCCGCGAAGTGCAGGCAAGCAAAGCTCCAATTCAGAGACTCGCAGACAAAGTTGTAAACGTTTTTGTCCCTGTTGTCGTGTCCGTATCGATTTTGACATTTGCTGTCTGGCTACTTGTCTTCAACAACCAAGGCTTGGCTTTAACCACGATGGTCGCTGTCCTGGCAATATCGTGTCCCTGCGCACTGGGCATCGCAACGCCAGCTGCAATAATGATTGGCGTAGGCAAGGGAGCCGAGAACGGCGTTCTCATAAAAAACAGCGCAGTGCTTGAAGTGGTGAAGAATCTTGACACAATTGTTTTTGACAAAACGGGCACGTTGACCAAGGGCAAACTTGATGTTACGGACATCGTTGCCGATGACAAGAAAAGCGTTCTCGACGCTGCTGCTGTTGCTGAGAAATGGTCCGAGCATCCAATAGGGCAAGCCATAGTTAGAAAGGCTGAGAGCGAAGGAAACGACGTTGCTGAACCCGAAGCTTTTGAGGCGTTGCCAGGCTTCGGTGTCAGTGCCGGAGTCAAAGGCAAGAAAGTGTTGATTGGAAATCGGGCCTTGATGCGTAACAACAACATACCAATTGAGCACCTTGAAAGCGAAATAGAAAGGTTGGAAGCCGAAGGCAAGACTGTACTCATATTAGCTGTTGAAGGACAAGCAGCGGGTGCTTTGGCTGTGTCTGACACTGTTAAAGAACATTCAAGAGAAGCAATAAACACCCTTCAAAAGATGGGTTTGAAGGTCATTATGCTCAGCGGTGACACAAAAAGGACGGCTGAAGCGATAGCTAAGCAGCTTGGCGTCAACGAAGTTCTCGCAGAAGTCGTCCCCGCTCAGAAGGTTGAGGAAATCAAGAAGCTACAAAGCAAAGGACATTTCGTAGCCATGGTAGGCGATGGAATAAACGACGCACCTGCCATCACACAGGCAAACGTAGGCATCGCCATTGGAAGCGGAACCGACGTAGCTGTTGATTCAGGAGACATCGTGTTACTCAAAGACGACCCACGCGACGTCGCCACCAGCATAAAACTCAGCAGAAAAACCTTGGGCAAAATAAAACAGAACTTGTTCTGGGCATTCTTCTATAACCTCATAATGATTCCCTTAGCAGCAGGCGTCCTGCAGCCGTTCCTAGGTGTGCTCATTCCACCAGAAGCAGCTGCAACTTCGATGATACTCAGCGATATCACGGTTGTTGGAAACTCTATGTTGCTAAGAAGGTTCAAACCGTAGAAATGTGGTAGAAAGGAGGTGAAAAATATGGCTAAAGATCCAATTTGTGGAATGCTGGTGGACGAAAAAAATGCAAAGTTCAAGTCTCAATATAAGGGCAAAACCTACTACTTCTGTGCACAAGGATGCAAGGTAACTTTCGACAAAAACCCCAGCAGATACACTGGGGGACAATAGGCTTCTCGAAGTCTACGACCCTGACACCATGCGAGCACAGACAGACTTGTAGGCTTCAATGAATTCCTTCGCAAACGCATTTGCATACTTCTCCGTTCCTCTATGCTTCTTGTCCACAGAAGTACGCAAGTGATGATAAAACTCGTGGAGCACCACGAACGGCTCCTTCATAATCTCACTGTTAAGCACGTAAATAGTCTGATTCTTCGTCGTATAACAGCCGAAAACGTTTTTCCCATGGCTTCTAGGCAAACCAACCTCAATTTTTGGGAGACTAACCCTGTATTGTCTTGCAAGCAGTTCCAATGCCTTCTCGACTTTTCCATCTAGAACAAGGTGCACAACAAATGCTCTAAACTCAAACTCTTGAAAGTTGTCTGAGTAGGCACTTTTCTTGTTCATAAGGCTCTATCAAGATGCGGACTATATAATCTGATCTGGCGTGAAGAAGTCTTAGGGCATTATTGATTTCGCTCTTGGAAGTACAACACTTTTAAATCAAGCTTTCAAGAAAGCTTTTCTATGCATGAATGGGCCTTGGCTGAAGCGATAATAAACGCAGCCTCTGAAATCGCAGAGAAAGAAGGACTAAAAGAAATCACAAAAGTAATAATCAAGATCGGCGAGCTGCAGCAGATAGAACCAGACATAATGCAATTTGCCCTGTCACAGCTCAAGACTGCAAAGTTCAAGAAAACAACGTTTAAAATGGAAACTGAGAAGGCACGATTCAAGTGCCGAGTGTGCGGCCACAGTTGGGCTTTCAGCAAGAAAAACCTTGACAAAAATAAGTCAGAAGCAATTCATTTTGTTCCAGAAATTGCCCACACATACATCAAGTGTCCAAAATGCGGCAGTCCCGACTTTGAGACGCAGGAAGGGCGGGGAGTCGTGCTTCAGAGGGTCAAAGGAGTGAAGTAGACATGATTGACCAGCGCACCAGCACTATTGAGGATAGATTGAGAGGAGTGAAGAAGATAGTTGCTGTCTCAAGCGGGAAAGGCGGCGTCGGCAAAAGCCTGATCGCTTCTACACTTGCCTTAATTTTGGCAAAGAAAGGCTGCAAGGTCGGACTATTCGATTTAGACTTCACAAGTCCCTCTACCCACGTTATTCTTGGCGTCAAAGGCGTGCAGCCGAAAGAGGAAAAAGGCATAGTACCACCAGAAGTTCACGGTCTGAAGTACATGTCAATAACCTACTATTCAAGCGATCTTGTTGCCCCCTTGAGAGGCGCAGATGTTACAAACGCGCTCATAGAACTGCTGTCAATCACAAGATGGGGAAAGCTAGACTATCTTATCTTAGATATGCCGCCTGGAATCGGCGACGCAACATTGGACCTGATTAGACTGATTAAGAACACAAGATTTCTAATCGTAACAACTTCTTCGCAGCTGGCCTTCGAAACCGTGGAAAAACTTGTCAGCCTGCTCGAGACACTGAAAATTCAAATCATAGGCGTCGTAGAAAACATGAAGATGAACAACTCAAAGACAATACGACAACAAACAGAAAAGTTAGGCTTGAAGCTCCTCGCAGAAATCCCCTACGACCCAGACGTGGAAGAAGCCATAGGCGACACAGACAAGCTTTTGGACACCGTGCTTGCCAAGAAAGTTCAGGAAGCATCCTTAGGAATCTAGGAACCCACGCTGAAACCAAGTTGCGTTGTGGTTTAGATGAGGAAGAAGAGTATGGAAATTGAACGTAATAAAATACGGTACCGCCGTGCCACAATCAGCGACGTTGACACCTTGGTTGATTACAGGATCCGATTCCTGAACGCGCTTTTCAGACATCGAGACGACAGTGAAACTGAAATTCTGAGAAAATCGTTAGAACAATACTTTTCTAAAGCTATTGCCTCGGGCAATCTAGTCGCTTGGCTGGCAGAATACGATGGAAAGACACTTGGCACCGCGTGCATGGTCGTATGGGAAATGCCAGGGAGATACGGAGGGCTTGAGAGCGGAAGACTTGGATACATTCTCAACATGTACACAGTTCCTGAAGCCCGAAGAATGGGCATCTGCACAAGATTGCTAGAAGAATTAATAGACGAAGCCAAATCAATGGGGCTAAAATACCTGCATCTTCATGCCTCTGAAGACGGAATCAACATCTACAGAAAAGCAGGATTCACCGAACACTTCCAACCAGAACTAGTGTTGACATTCTGAGCCAACTTAGAAGCATGCTAGATTTTCGTAACTTTCTTCATAAAACCGACCAACTCTTCTTCGAATGTCAACGCACATATCGCAGACACTATGGTAGCCTTCGGAACTGAGGCTCACGCCTTTTCTTCTTGCCCATTCCACAAGGCCTCTAATTCCGTTCTCAACCAGCGCTTTTGCTTCAGGAATTCTGAATGGGTCATAGTTTTCTATGATGTCAATGATGTCTGTTTCGAAGGCATTTCCAATGTAAAGTTCCTTGCAGACAGAAATCCTACCGTCAGGCTCCACGTATACTGTGCCTACCAAATCAAGCCTCTCAGTATAAGGCATTTCCCCGCACTCTCCCATTGGCATTCTGGTCTTTGACGGAAGAAGTCCTTTAACCATATGACAGCCCTTCCTTCAGGTTGGACCGTGTTGCCTTCGCCGACTTTCAAAGGCAAATCCATCAGCTTTTCCAGCACGGCTCTTGTGTGCCGATTGAACCGATTATCATGGTCTTTGGACACGAGCCAACACGGATTCCAATGAACATCTGGCATTCCAGCTTCCAGGAGCGATTTCGCAGTTTTCCTGACGATTTTGAGGGGGACAAATTCCTGATGAAAACCGTCCACAGAGAAGGTAACTTCATTCACACCTGATTCCACAAGGTTCCTGGCAATTCTCTGTATTTCCTCTGTTTTCCTGGACCAGAATCCGTTCGTGATGACGTCTCTGACAGGAATTCCCACTTTCTTTGCTTCTCGATGAATCGCATAGACAATCTCGGGGTACAGGAGAGGTTCGCCGCCGAAAGTCATCACTGATTCAGGCTGGTATTCCCTGCCAACTTTTCTGACAATTTCTACTGCAAGGTCTTTGTCAACGTGTTTTGGAAACCTGTTCCTCTGTTCTGTTTCACCTAGTTGGCAGTGTCTGCATCTTGAATTGCACAGGTAGGTTACGGCAAATTCTATTCTGTTTGCGGGTATATACTTGTTCATCGTGTCTTCCTATGAGTCCACTATTAAGAAATCTCCTAATCTTATGGTTTAACCATTTCTAAAGTGAATACGGTAAGTTTCAAACGATGAAAAGCAGGTTATTAAACACGGGTCAAATGTATTGAGTCTAAGACCTTTTCTTACATTGGGCTTCGATCCACTTGTACGTCTTGGCAAGTCCCTCTTCTAAACTCACTTTCGGTTCCCATTTTAGCACTTTCCTTGCTAAGCTAATGTCTGCGTTGCGTCCTCTTACTCCCTGGGGTGCTGTCAAATCATATTTCCTAGTTATTTTCTTGCCTGACGCCTTTGTTATAATGTCTGCAAGCTGGTCGATCGTGACAAGTCTTTCCGATCCTATGTTCATCGGTTTGTCGTAATCCGACTCCATCAGCATGACTGTTCCGCGTACGCAGTCATCGATGTAGCAGTATGATCGTGTTTGTTTTCCGTCTCCCCATATTTCGATGGTTCCGCTGTTTTGAGCTTCTGCTATTTTTCTGCATAGCGCAGCTGGGGATTTTTCTCGTCCGCCCTTGAAGGTGCCTTCGGGTCCGTATACGTTATGGTAACGCAAAATTCGTATGTCCATGTTGTAGTCGCGTTGGTAGGCTTCGCACATTTTTTCGGTGTAGAGTTTTTCCCATCCGTAGAAGCTGTCGGGGTCCGCGGGGTAGGCGTCTTCTTCTCTTAGCCCTTTGATGTTTGGGGCTGTCTGGCGGTATTTTGGGTATACGCATGCTGAACTGGTGAATAGGTATCGTTTGACTTTGTTTTGTCTTGAGGCTTCAAGCATGTAGGTGTTTATGAGCGTGTTGTCATGCATTACTTC
>JBGOYH010000071.1:0-9701 GCA_041479575.1 Bathyarchaeia archaeon | reverse complement strand
TAATGACATTTCACTTGGACAACTCCAGCTGGGATACTTTCACTGTGCGGTGCGCCACAGAAGGGGCAGACCAGAACTTCTTCTGCCACCAACAGGTCCCTAACGTACAGTTGTCAATCAAGAAAGATTTAAACTATAAAGGTTATCGCGCGCGGTGAAATGGTTATATTTCAGCTTTGCATAAGCTAAAAAACTAGCATCTTATGCGGAGACCGCTCGAATGGGTGAAGAAGAGAAAGAACAACCGAAAACCAATGAACAGATCGAATCGCTTGAAAAGGCTTTAGAAACTGAGAAGCAACGTGCAGAAGAATATCTGACGCAGTTGGCGTATGCCAAAGCAGATCTTGAGAACCTAAAGAAGAGATTCGACCGTCAGATAGAAGAAGTGAAGAAGTACGGTAGTGAGCGCCTAATCATTGAACTGTTGGACGTTGTTGACGAGTTAGAGCTCGCTGTAGAGTCTGCCCGTTCTTCCAACTCCGCAGAAGCCCTCATCCAAGGGGTTGAAATGACTCTTAAGAAACTTAAGAAAATCTTGGAGAATAAAGGTGTATTTCCAATAGAGTGTTTAGGTGAACCCTTCGACCCTGCAAAACACAATGCGGTAGCCAAGATCGAAAAAGAAGGTGTTGACGGGTGCAAGATAGTTGAGGAAGTGAGGAAGGGTTATACCATGAGAGAAAAGGTGATTAGACCGAGCATAGTTAAGGTTGTCGTGCAACCTTCAAAGTCACAAAAGGAGATGAATTCAAATGAGTAGTGTGAAACTTGGAGAAAAAATTCTGGGCATAGATTTGGGAACAACCAACTCTGCAGCCGCGATCTACGAAAGCGGAAGAGCAACGGTGATCCCGAGTGCTGAAGGACCTACGATGGCTGGTAAAATGTTTCCATCTGTCGTCGCCTTCACGAAAGACGGCACACTCTTGGTTGGTGAATCAGCCAAGAGACAAGCAACAGCAAACCCTGAAGGAACGATTTACGAGATCAAGAGGAAAATGGGAACAGACTACAAAGTCAACATTGCAGGTAAAGACTATACCCCGCAGCAAATCTCTGCTTTCATCCTGCAGAAAATAAAGAAAGACGCTGAAACCTATTTGGGCACCACGATAAAGAAAGCCGTCATAACGGTTCCTGCCAACTTCAACGATAACCAACGTCAAGCCACGAAGGACGCAGGAGAAATCGCCGGCTTCGAAGTTGCTAGAATAATTAATGAGCCCACAGCAGCGTGCTTGGCTTATGGAATTGACAAACTGGAAAAAGAAATGAAAATACTGGTCTTCAGTTTTGGCGGCGGCACGCATGATGTAACTGTGATGGACTTCGGCAAAGGAGTCTTCCAGGTGCTGTCAACGAGCGGCGACACACAGACAGGTGGCACAGATCTAGACAGGGCAGTGATGGATTACCTCATAGAAGAGTTCCAGAGACAAACAGGCATCGACCTCCGCAACGACAAGATGGCAATTTCAAGACTGAAGGAAGCTTCTGAGAAAGCAAAGATAGAGCTGTCAACATTGATGACCACAGACATTGACTTGCCCTTTCTATACAACGATGCCTCTGGACCAAAGCACTTGCACTTGACCTTGTCCAGAGCCAAGCTTGAGGGATTGGCTCAGCCAGTAGTCGAGAAAACCGAGCGAACAATGGTGAAAGCCCTTGAAGACTCAAAACTGACTCCGAAAGACATAGACAAAATTATTCTCATCGGCGGAATGACACGGATGCCCTATGTCCAGAGGTTCGTGGAACAGATTATGGGAAAACCGGCAGAAAGAGGCGTAGACCCAATGGAATGCGTTGCAGTCGGCGCAGCGATCCAAGGGGCAGTACTCACAGGCGAAGTCAAAGACTTGTTGCTTCTAGATGTTACTCCGCTGTCGCTCGGTGTTGAAACGCTTGGTCACGTGTTCACAAGGATTTTAGAGAAAAACACAACCATCCCCACGAGAAGGAGTCAGATATTTACAACCGCCGCAGATTTTCAAACAGCCGTGACAATTCATGTGCTCCAAGGCGAGCGCACAATGGTAACTGACAATGTTTCTCTCGGCATGTTCAACTTAGAAGGCATCCCACCTGCTCCTAGAGGTGTACCACAAATCGAAGTCACGTTCGACATAGATGCAAACGGCATATTGAACGTGACTGCAAAGGACCTAGGCACTGGAAAAGAAGCGAAGATAACGATAACAGCTTCGACTAAGCTCTCCAAGGATGAGAAAGAGCGACTGATCAAACAGGCAGAGGAGTTCGCTGAGCAAGACAAGAAGAAGCGCGAAGAAGCCGAAATTAGAAACAATGCTGATAACATGATTTACACAGCGGAGAAAACTAAGAAAGACCTAGGAGAGAAGCTGACGCAGGATCAAAAGAACAAGATAGACGCTGCCGTTTCAGCCTTGAAAGATGCCTTAGCAGGCACCGATGCGGATAAGATCAAAGCAAAGTCTGATGAGCTCATAAAAGTGCTTCAGGAAGTCGGAACAGTCATCTACCAACAGGCAGCTGCTGAACAAGCAAAGCAAAAAGGACAACCAGAGGCAGGAGCAGCAGGCCCGGAACCTGGACCTAGCCCCGGCGGAGACAGAGTTGTTGACTCAGAGGATTACAAGGTGAAGTAGTAATTCTGAGCAGAACCAACACAATTCGCTACTACTGGTTCGATGGTTGATAGATGGCCAACAAAAGAGACTACTACGAGGTTCTCGGCGTTCCCAGAACCTCTCCAAAAGATGAAATAAAAGACGCCTACCGAAAACTGGCCTTACAGTATCACCCAGACAGAAACAAATCGCCAGACGCAGAGGAAAAGTTCAAAGAAATATCAGAAGCCTACGCCGTGTTATCAGACGACGAAAAAAGAACCCAGTACGATCAGCTTGGTCACGCAGGCTTCGACCAACGCTACACATCTGAAGACATATTCAGAGGGGCAGATTTCGAGTCGATATTCAGGGACATAGGATTCGGCTCGGGCCTCAGAGACGTTTTCAGCGTCTTTTTCGGCGACAGAGACTTCAGAGAAGGAGACACAAGAGGCAGAGACCTCGGCTATGACCTTCAAATCACTCTGGAAGAGGCAGCAAACGGCGCACAAAAAGAAGTGGAAATCGAAAGAATCGAAAAATGCGAGGTCTGCGGAGGCAGCGGAGCAGCACCCAACACGTCAGCAAGATCTTGCCCACGATGCAATGGGGCTGGAAAAGTCCAAAGCACAACCAGAAACGCCTTCGGCATGTTTGTGCGAGTGATACCATGCCCCACATGCGGAGGAAGAGGCAAAATAATCGACAAGCCCTGCCCCAAATGCAGAGGTAGCGGTCGAACACAAAAGGAACGGAAAATCACCGTCAGGATCCCACCAGGAATAGATGAAGGATACCAACTGAGACTATCTGGAGAAGGAGAAATGACCCCTGGGGCAGAATCTCCAGGGGATTTGTATGTTATGATCCACATCGCTCCTCATCGGTATTTCAAAAGAGACGAAAACGATCTTCTTTACAATTTGACGATAGGTTTTCCCCAAGCAGCACTAGGCACCGAGGTTTCGATTCCAACGCTTGAAGGAAACACCAGCATAAACATACGTCCCGGAACACAGCCACGCGAAATCATCAGACTCAGAGGCAAAGGCATGCCAAGATTCAGAGGATACGGCAGAGGTGACATGCTAGTAAGAGTTGACATAGTTGTGCCTGAAAAATTGACGCAACAAGAAAGAGCCCTTCTTGAACAGCTGGCCAAAGAATTTGACCAAAATGTCAAGCCCAAAAGTCATAGGTTAAGAATCTGACAGAAACAAAAAATGTGGAGTTTTACAGATTAAGCTTCAAATCTTCTAGTAGTTTTCGCACCAGACTTCATAGTAGCTTTTTGGATGTTGACAGACTGGGCACTTCTCAGGAGCTTCAGTGCCTTCGAAGACATACCCACAGTTTCTGCATTTCCATTTTATCGGTGCGTCTTTCTTGAAGACCTTGCCTTGTTCGACGTTTGCCAACAGTTTCAGATAGCGTCTTTCATGGTATGCTTCGACTTTGGCAACTTGACGGAAAACTCTAGCAGGTTCCTTGAAGCCTTCTTTCTCTGCCACATCAGCAAAACCCGGGTAAAGTGTTCCCCACTCGAATTTCTCTCCCTCAGCCGCTGCCTTCAGATTCAGTGCAGTCGACCCAACGATACCCGCAGGATATGATGCTTTGATTTCTACAGCTCCACCTTTGAGTTGCTCAAAGAAAAGCTGAGCATGCTCCTTTTCGTTATCTGATGTCTCTTGGAAGATAGCCGATATTTGTTCAAAGCCTTCTTTCTTTGCTTCGCTTGCGAAGAAGGTGTATCTGGTTCTGGCTTGAGATTCGCCGGCAAATGCTGCCAACAGATTCTTCTCAGTTTGACTTCCTTTAAACTCCATTTTGTTCAACCTTCTCTTTGTTGGCATATCTGGCAATCGGAAATAAAAAGGATTTGAAAAAGCTGTGTTTTTGGCAGAATTCAGCCTGGGAATCAGGCATTAAATAGACCGTTGTCCTAGGAATAAAGTAGAGCTGCGTGAAGACTCTGTCTGAAGACAGACAGAGTCTCTCCCGCTTGAAATAGCTCTGTTGATAATAGCTCCAATCGCTGCAATGGCGATACTAGGCGTTTATGCAACAAGCCGTGAAAAGCCAGAAGCCTGACTGCCAACCATTCTTCCCGAGTGAAATGTTCCCCGCAATTTGCGTACTCTACAGGGCGTATGCTGAATCTTTAAGAGTTTGAAACGTAGAATATGAAAAAGAAGCCACGTGTACAGGAAAGGATTCCAAAATGGATGATTATATCTCAAAAACTCCAACCTCCAGAACCCTCTACAACAGAGCTAAGATGGTTCTGCCCGCCGGAGTCACGTATGGAATACGTTATTTTGAGCCGTACCCGTTTTTCGTTGCGAAAGCACGAGGCAGCAAGCTATGGGACGTTGACGGAAACGAATACATCGATTTTTGGCTCGGACACACCGCGCTTATCCTTGGACATAGTCCAAGAGAGGTGGTTAAGGCCGTCCAGAAACAGCTTGAAAACGGAACTCTGTACGGAGTTTCACATGAACTTGAAGTTACGCTGGCCGAACAGGTTGCGAAGATGGTTCCAAGCGCGGAAATGGTTCGGTTCACAAATTCTGGAACAGAAGCAAATATGTACGCCACAAGACTGGCACGGGCGTTTACAGGTAGAAACACGATCGCCAAGTTCGAAGGAGGATGGCACGGAGGCTACGACGCACTTCACATTGGAGTGAAACAACCCTTTGACCTTCCTGAATCTGCAGGCTTGACGCGAGGAGCTTTGCAAGACACAATTCTTCTGCCTTTCAACGACCTTGAAGGAGTTGAAAAAGAACTGAGAAACGAGCATCCCGCATCTATTGTTGTCGAGCCTATGTTAGGCGCAGGCGGAGGAATCCCAGCCGAAAAAGAGTTCTTGAGAGGTCTAAGGGAATTCTGTGACAAAAGTGATATCTTGCTAATTTTTGACGAGGTGATCACAGGATTCCGACTCGCTCCCGGAGGCGGGCAAGAATACTATGGCGTCAAACCAGACATTACCGTTTTAGGGAAGATTCTAGGCGGGGGATTTCCAATAGGCGCTTTCTGCGGCTCAAGAAAGATCATGAAAAGGCTGGACATAACCACCTACAAACGTCCGCATTATTCTTTTCACGGTGGGACCTTTTCTGGAAACCCGATAACTATGACAGCTGGACTAGCGACGTTGAAAATCTTGGAAGACGGCAAAGTAACGACTCGTCTTAACAGGCTTGGAGACAAGATCAGAACGACGATACAACAAGTATTTGATAAACACGGAATTGACGTGCAGATGGTTGGCGCAGGATCAATATTCAACACTCACTTCGCTAAGGAGCCCATACGTGATGCATTTGCCGCATTCAGAGCGGATAAGAAAAAACTCTTTGACTACAACATGGCACTGATGACTAATGGAGTCTTTTTCTTGCCAACCCACGCCCAAGCACTGTCTACTGCCCACTCAAAAGCAGACATCGAAAAGCTGTTCAACGAAACAGAAGCGTTTGCAAGGCATTACAACAAGTCCTAGGTAGCGAATACCTTAATCAATTTCCGAAATCGCCGCTTTGAAACACTCCGTTGCTTCCCTATGCTTCTTCTGCAAGTCATTTTCATCTTTCACAAAATATAGCCGTTCAAGCCTTGAAACCATTTCTGATGGAAGCTCATAACACATGTACCTTGTCCTAAAATCATAGTGTAAAGGATTGTGCTTCATACGCAAGGCTTCAACGAGCGCAGCAAGCGTAAGACCGCGGCAAAGCTCAAGAGCTTCGACATGGTTCTTTCTGTTAATCTCCTTCTGCACAAAAATGTTGAACAAGTCAAATCTGGCCTTCAACCTGTCAGCTCTTTCCCGCAATTTCCTGCGGAATTCAGCCTAGCAGCTGCAGTCCTCTTGTTCGGCTTTTACACCATTTATATTGTGTTATTTCTGACAAAACATTTATCTGGATTTCTTTCCTTCTTTAGCGCTTTAAAACCGACGCACACAAGCTGAAATCGCCGTATTCTTTGTTTACGGCGCACAGTTCCGGGAGCTTTGAAATGACTGAACACCCAAATAAATTGAGACAGACAGAAACAGTGGTTGGAATAGATGACGACTACTGCAGTAGATGTCTGATCTGTCCTTCCGTCTGCCCCTTCGATGCATTGTCAACTGAAGGAGACTCTGGACAGGTAAAACTGGATGCAGAAAAATGCCAAGTCTGCGGCTTATGCTACGCTGCATGCCCCGCATCTGCAATTGAGACCGTTTATTACAATGTTGATCCATTGCTCAAGTACATCAATACGGCGATGGGTAAAAAACGGTTAGACAAACTGGTTCTAACATGCCGCGGCGCCAGCCTTTTGGAGAGGCAGACAAGTGCAGGAGTAGAGAGAACCCCTGCGGATGATTCGATACTGCTGCGTTTACCATGCGTTGGACGTGTACCTCCCGAACTTCTGTTGAGAGCGTTGTCACTCGGAATAAAGAAGATCACAATACAACCTTGCGAAGACAAGCACTGCAGATTCAAAGACGGAGGCACAATTGGAACGCGCAGATTTCTGCTAGTCAAAACCTTACTAAACCAGTTGGGTTTCAGACCAGACACTTTGACCGTCACGAAGCAGTCAATCAAAGCTCATGTTGACGCCTACCGATGCATCGGATGTGGAAACTGCCACTACACATGTGCTTTTGATGCGATAAAGATGGAACCACCCGGAGTAGCACAAATAAATCCAGAAGCGTGCTCAGGTTGCGGAGCTTGTGCAGGGATCTGTCCAGCCTTCGCTATCAAGCTAGATGGTTCTGAATACGAAACGATTTCTCAGGCGATCCGAAGCTACAAGTCATTGATCCCAATGATGAAACAGAAGACCGAGAAACCTGTGATTCTTGTTTTATTATGCGATTGGAGCGAGTTTTCTGACCTAGACTCACCGAAAAACCCGACAGTGGAAAACGCTGTTTTTCTCGAGCTTCCTTGTGCGGGCAGAGTAGACCCATTGCATGTGCTTGAAGCGTTGTATTCAGGTTTCGACGGCGTTCTCATTGCAGCCTGTAAGAAAGGTGAATGCAAATTGGAAAAAGGAAATGAAAAAGCTGAGAACTGCATCTCTTCGCTCAAAAGACTCCTTACGCAAGTCAACCTTGACCGCAGGGTTGAGATATGCTTTGTATCTCCAAAGAACATAGGAGATTTTGACCAGCGCATTAGATCGTTTGCAGAAAAGATGAATCCATTGACTGTAAGGGAGCATGTTAGTAAATGATAGTGACGAAAGAAAAACCCCTGGAAGAAATATCACGCTTATTGGCGCAGCACAAGAGGATTCTGGTTGTTGGCTGCGACGGCTGTACAACTCCTACGAGAGGATTGCGAGAAGCGAAAACCTATGCGATGCTAGTCGAAATGGACGGAAAACTCGAGGGCAAAGAATTCCAATGCAGAACTACAACGGTCGGAAAGCAGTGTGACAATTATGAAGTTAAAACCACTCTGGCACCGCAAATCCAAGATGCAGACGCCATATTGTCCTTGGCTTGCGGAGTCGGAGTGCAAACGCTCATCGAGGTTTTTCCAAGCATCCCGACTTATCCTGCTCAAGACACAATCTTCCTAGGATCACAAGATCGAGACCGTGCTGCGATGCACGAGAAATGCAGAGCCTGCGGAGACTGTCTGCTAGGCGAGACAGGCGGCGTATGTCCGATAACTCGATGTGCCAAAGGTCTCCTTAATGGCCCCTGCGGAGGACAAGTGGAAGGAAAATGCGAATCAGGCGGATGGAAGAACGATTGTGCATGGATTCTGATTTACAATCGATTGAAGGGAACGAACGAACTTGACCGGTTCAGAAAATTCAGAATACCACGAGACTACAGGATTTCAGAGCACCCACGACAACTAAACGCAGAAACGATGTCTGAGAAGAAACTGGAAGCCGAAATAAAAGATATGCCTGTGGAACACAAGGACAGGGAAGCACACAGCGAACTAGTGAAACGAATCAGAGAAGGCAAATTCGTCTTCACTGGTGAACTTGAACCTATGAAAACGACAAACTTGCACGAAGTCATTGAAAGCGCAAAGATACTGAAAGGCCATGTTGTCGCCATAAATGTAACAGATAATCCTACAGCTTTTGGATTCTTCAATGGACTCGTATCATCTTACATGATGCAAAAGGAGTCGGGGGTAGAAGCGGTTTGTCAAATGACCACGCGAGACAAAAACCGCATAGCATTGCTGTCAGACGTTTTGGCAGCAGGCACGTTAGGAATGAAAAACATCTTAGCCCTCACAGGCGATTACACAACGGTAGGCGATATGCCACAGGCCAAACCAGTCTTCGACC
The DNA here is from genome assembly GCA_041479575.1 of Bathyarchaeia archaeon. Classification (GTDB taxonomy): domain Archaea; phylum Thermoproteota; class Bathyarchaeia; order Bathyarchaeales; family Bathycorpusculaceae; genus DASPPK01. The sequence continues at coordinate 759 of JBGOYH010000071.1, read as the reverse complement.
TGGATTCAGCAACATTTGTCTACATGCTTAGAAAAGTCGTTGACGAAGGCGTTGACCTAAACGGGAACAAAATCGATAATCCACCCAAATTCAACATCGGCATCGGTGCAGCACCCAACGCCAATCCCCTAGAAGCGGAAATTCTCAAGATTGAGAGAAAAGTCAAGCTCGGAGTTGACTTCATCCAAACTCAATGCGTTTACAGCGTTGAACAAGCCAAACATTTCATGGAAGCAGTGTCTTACCTTAAGACGCCTGTACTAATCGGAATCGCGCCGTTCAAATCGCAAGCTATGATGGACTGGATGATTAAATTTGTGCCTGGAATAAAAGTGCCACCAGAACTGGAGCAACAGCTCCGCAAAGCAAGGGAGAAGGGCAAGGAAGCATTCTTAGAAGAGAACATTCGAGTGTTTGCTGATTTGATGCATGATATTCGCAAAGAGACTAATGTTGCTGGGCTTCATCTGATGGCTGTGGGCTTCGAAGCGGTCCTGCCGAAAATCATTGAAAAAAGCGGAATACTCAACAACTAGCAAGCGCAACCCTTCAATCTTGAACAACGTAGAAATGCCATTCTTCCAACTACTTTCTTAAGCACAGCAATAATTCCTGAACAATTGGCCAAAGCAGACATGCCGAATTCATAGTTCGTTTTAGCCATCTTCAGACATTGTTTCGAAACCCTCTTCCTTGAACTGCATTCTGTAGAATGTGCTGTAGAGCCCGTCCGTTTTCATGAGTTCTTCGTGCGTTCCC
>JBGOYH010000070.1:0-9701 GCA_041479575.1 Bathyarchaeia archaeon | reverse complement strand
CTGTATCGGTGCCCTCTTCTCTTCTGCTTCCTCGACCAGATGAATGATGTGAGCGATTGTAGTGTCCTCAGCGATTTTTTCGGTTTTGATTTCTAAGGCTCCGTTTCCGTTCATGGTGCCCGCAAACACTTGATCGCCTTTCGCCTTTTCTGCAGGCATTGATTCGCCCGTTATTGCGGCTTGGTTAACAGCACTGTATCCTGAAATCACGGTTCCATCAACAGGTATTTTGTCGCCAGGCTTCACCAGCACGGTTTCGCCCAACTTGACGTCTTCCACTGCTACTTCAACTTCCGTTCCATCTCGACGTACAAGAGCAGTCTTTGGACTCATATTGACGAGCTTCTCAATCGAGCCTCTAGTTCGGTAGAGGACGTAGTCTTCAAGAGTTGTTCCTGCTAGAATTATGAGCACCACTGTTGCTGCGGGTATGTAGTAGCCAGCCGCTATTGAGGCAGCGATTGCAACGGTCACAAACAATTGGACAGTTATTCTCTTACGGAACAGCAGTCGAAGGGCCGTGACGTAAATGGTGTAACCACAAGCAACGGCGATAAAAGCAAGAGCAATGCCGCTCACAGACGCATACGCAACGTTGGTTTGTAAGATGAGCCAGCTTGCTATAGTAGATATTATCCCCAGAACGAGCAGAACTGTGCCTCTAATGTATTCTCTCATGAGACTCCTCCTGTGTTCTCAATTCGGTAGCCGAGCTTTTCCAGACGCTCATTTATCTTTGGCGTGTTGACTTTCTCTGGGTCATATTCGATCTTTACTTTGCCTCCTATCGTGTCGAAGTTGGCTTTGGAAATGCCAGTTAGCCTCATCAATGCACGCTCCAGAGCCGTCTTTTGAAAACTGTCTCCACATGAACCGCACGCGCAAGGGGCACCTTCTGTCTTCGCAATCTTCAAAGTCAATTTTTCAATAGTTATAACTCTCACCTCCCCTCTTGTCCAGTATTGGGAGCAATGTCAGGACACACCGCGATTCTAGAAGCAACTCGCGGAGAGATTTCATCGGCAATCTTCAGAAATCGAGCTATCTTAGGATCAGCAAGCCTATAGTATATTTTTCTCCACTCTCTCCTCGAGCTCACCAGCCCACAGTCATCAAGACATGCAAGATGGTTCGAAACCTGCGATTGGCTTGCACACTTGACTAACTTCACTAGCTCACAGACGCATCTCTCCCCGTCTTTAAGCTCTTCGAGGATCTGCAACCTTATCGGATGGGCAAAGGCCATGAAAAACCTGACCTTTGTCGCTGTCGTTTGTTGAGACATGACATCACAACACTCTAATATCATATAAATATGATATCATATCCGCACTTATAAACTTAAGGGAGTGCATGCACGAAAAACAACTTCCTTTTTCTTCGTCATCGTTGTTGACAAGGAACTTACTGGCGCGGGCACTCACTCGAACCCAAGAGTCTGAATGTCGTTTTGCCCCTTTCAATTCCTCTGCTTGGGATTTTTCCACGCACCGAGAAGCTTGCGCCGAAAGCCTGAACGTCGACATGACCGTGTTCTCATGGTAGGGCAGGATAGATGGACGACGAGACACGAATATATACGATCTTGGCCTCAGAGAAATGCCCCTTTTCCTGTTTTCAGGAGCAAATCTTCCGAGACCTTTGTGTCGGGCTTTCAAATCCCAGGATTGTTCTGTGATTTCCTGTTGGTTTCCTTAGGTAGTGTCTTGAAAGGGTCTGGGAAATACACTGCTTTCTCCGTGATTTCGATCGAGCAGGTCCCAGTTTTCCTGCACCAGTTTTCACATTTTCGAGCAGTTTCTATATCTGGATAACCAAAACCGCACACATCGCAAAGAAACAGGGTTCGACCGTGTACAATCTTCTCTTTCGTCAATTATGTTTCTCCAGAAAAAAGACGTATTTGACTGCATGATTAAGGTTTTCGTGGTAGATGATGTCTCGACGTGGGTCTTCTAGGTTTGCACTGGACAAAGAACATCAACCGTTCCAGTCTGTATTATTGTATTTCGTTTGGTACAAACTAGTCGCTGTACGTATTTCATAGGGAGTTAGGCTTCCCGTCTTGAGGTTTACGCCGCATATCTTTTTGTAGCCTTTTCTAAAGGCATTTTTCGTTTCTTCTATTGTAATGCCTCTCAGGATTTCAGACAGGTTCACCAAGATGGCGTGGGGGTATGGAATCCTGAGAGCGCGACCTAACATGTTAAAGTCAACATGCACCATACAAGTGCCGTGATGAAGTATAGCATCATACAGTCTGTGTTGAGCGCTCCCAGAGATCTTCCTGCCCTCCACTACTATGTTTCCGCTGTTGTTGCGAGCTTTAACGCTCAGCATCCCAAGTCCTTCGACGACTCCCCCGCAAAAGAAGCTGTAAGACCTCTCTACGTTCTCAACACCAACAGCCAAAGAGGGCTTCCTGACAATTATCGAATAATTCACATTACCATAGTCATGATAAACAGCCCCACCTCCGGAGACTCTCCTAAAGATTCCAATCCCCAAACTTTCGCAGTCAACAATGCTGGCAACAGACTTGGGATCTTGGAAATGTCCAATGACGACTGCTGGCGGATTCTGCCACAAACGCAGAGTATTAGGACCATTATTCTCCAGAACGGATCTTAAAATCGCTTCATCGATTGCCAAATTCATCGCAGGATCTTCAGAACTGTAGTCGATCATTCGCCAGTCATCAATCATATCTTGGACACCTGCAATGAGTTCTGTTGGAAGATCCTATGTCTTAGGCAATGCGGCCATAACTGCGCTTCTCAGGCATTCCTTGGAGGGCAGGGTCTTATCAAATTTCAATTCTCCATTGATGATTATTGCAGGAATTCTGCTGCATTTTTCAGCGTTTATCAGAGCTTCCGACATCTCTGCGTGGACTCCATGTTGGTTAGAGCCTTTTCCTCTCATCCAAACCCTGACTGTAACGTCATCCTGCAAATCCGACGTAACATCTTTGACCAGCTCAATGAGTTGACGGCACATTGAAGTCGGAGGATACGCAACAAAAACTTCGAGCGACGTTTTTCCCATTCCGATCAAGAAGGGCGCTATTCCATATATGTTCCATTTGTCAAGACCGTATTTGGCCTTAAGAAGCGTCTTGGCCGCTTTCTGCTCATCCTTTGTCAGCTTTTCTTCTGTTTTGAAGACTATCCCCAATTTCTTCTCAAAACCTTCTATCAAAGCCCTCTTCACTTCATCCAGCGGTATGTCCTTTCTTAGTTGACGACTCAGAGATGTTATCATCGGCATCTCTGTCAACGATCTGTCGATCCTGATCAACTTGCGATATACCTCCAAGTCAGTGTTAATGAGTAGAGTCACCTGAAAAAGCAGGAAATCGTAGAACCACTTGGGCAAAATCCCGGATATTTTTCGTCCGTTAATTTGAATTCCCTCAGGATTCGCTTCCACATTCTCACTGAATTTGCGGAGTCCTTCAGCGATTGCTGCGTTAAGGATATAATAATCCGATAAAAGAGGCGGATAATCAATAGCGCGAGTGTTAAAAAACGCCGTGTTCGCAGTAACGGCAAAATTCAAACTCCCTGTGTCTATGTAAAGAAGATCTGCAGTGACTGACAACGCTCTGACGACTTCAACACCACGTTTTCTGCATTCCTTATAGTTGACGCTCCCACCGCTCGATCCAATAACCCCAGTGGCAGGGCCTTGCCACAGTCGCAGTGTGTTCGGAGTCAAATTCTCTCTTCTGCTTCGGAAAATCGCCTCATTAATCGCCAGATCCATTTTCGGGTCGGCTGAACTGTAGTCAAGTAGTCTCCATGTTTCAACCAAGATTGTTCACCCCAAAGTAAGGACACTTGTTTCCTAAACATTCTCTGTTGAGGCTTCTGAAATAGCAAGGCCGTGGATCTATCAAACTGAGGGGTCTCATCTTGAATTCTCGTTCGAGGATCTCTGTTGCCTTCTGTATTGCTGAAAAAGTGCTCGCTTTGCAGCAACGCGGACCGCCGATCTTTGCGATCTTGTGAAGGGATTCAGATACAGCTTCCATTGAAAGCGTCCGTTCTTTGTCTGATAGCATGTTGGCTTTGGTTGCAATGCTTAGAGCTATACCTACTCCCGCGGCAGCCCCGCACACACCCCAAAGTCCGCACGATGCAAGAAGTACTTTTCTTCCTCTTCTGATCGCTTCATCAAATGCTGAATCGTTGATCACGAATCTGCCTAGGTTTCTCCAAGCAGCTAATAAGGCGCAGCTCACGAGGTAATGGTGCTCAGGTCCATGCATTTGGAGTGCAGGATGCTTCATCAAGAGGAGAACAACTTTCATGGAGTCCGTTTCTTTCGTGGCTCCGCAGACTTTGCGGACAAGCGTTTCAGGAGTGGCAAGTCTGCAGCTTTCACAAATGTAATGTCCTTCTTCACAGACGTAGTCTGCTTTCTCAGTTTTTCCGCAAAAGGAACATTCCCTTTCCTCCAATGTCGATCGCAAAGGCTTTCCGCAGACCACACAATGGAATTCTTCCAGTTCTTCCGGAGACTGGTTCTTCTTCAGTGTCTTCGCCTCCACGCACGCTTCGTCTAGACAATGTAGTAGTCAATGACTTTCTGCATGCTTTTCGGCGTCTCCTGTTTTGTTGTGAGCTGTTTCAGCATTCTTATCATTTGAGGCTGAAAGCGTGCAATGTCTGTTAGGGTTACTATGCCCACAAGCTTGTTTGCATCAACTACGGCCAGTTTCTTTATCTTCTTTTGGAACATCAGTTTCACAGCTTCCTCCAGATCCGTGCCTGGCTCAACAACAACTAGTGGGGTAGTCATGATCTCCTTCACTTTTGTGTTCACAACGTCCTTTGCTTCTGCAATGACTCTTCTCAAGAAGTCCCTTTCCGTAGCTATGCCCTTAGCTTTTCCTTTTTCCAGCACTATGAGGCTGCCTATCTGAAATTCGTTCATAATGTCGACAGCCTCTTTAACCGAGGAATTTTCGTCCACAGTTATTACTTCCCTCACCATCACATCTCTGACTTTCAATGGCATCAGTTCTCCTCCTTGCTCCTCCTCATTCTCTTCAGACAAGAAAATCACTCATCCAATTGTCCGTAATCATCGGGTATTAGTTGCATCTTCAAAGGTATTCTGGGAATCGCACTTACACGCGCGCGCTTCATGCTTTGTTTGCAGTGGGCGTGCCCTTCAATTTTTCATGTTCTTTATCGACTTTCTTCTTCATGACCTCGAAGTATCCTTCAGCGTCTAAAAGGTTCTCTTTGTCTGAATCAAAGTCTGACAAAGCGATCTTTACAAACCAGCCTTTCCCGTAGGGATCAGAGTTGGCCAGATCCGGCGAATTTACTAACTCATCGTTGATTTTCACAACCGAACCTGAAACAGGCGATATGACGTCGAGAGCAGCCTTCACAGATTCAAAGGATCCAGCTTCGCCGAACTGCTCAATTTTAGTGTCCACTTTTGGGAGAGAAACGAAGATTATGTCGCTCAAATGATTCTGCAGATAGGACGTTATACCGACGGTGGCTGTCTGTCCTTCTATTCTAGCCCAAAAGTCATTTTCATTGTAAAAATATCCTTTGGGCACTGTGAATGTCCATTTGTCAACTTTGAGCTCCAAGTATTTCATCTTCTTCACCTGGAAAGTTGATCGACAAGCGCAGCTACTTCTTCAGCTATCTTAGAAACCAGCCTCTCGCCCTCTTCACCAAGGTCAGTTCGAGACTGTGGCTTAAAGCCATACTTCGCAATCATTTGTGGCATGAACACTTTAGCTCTCATAATGCCCTTGTTCTTGGAAATAATTTTAGTTGCGCATCTTTCCACACAACCATCTAATATGATCGAAGGATACTTCTGCAACAGATTCTTATGTTCTCCGACTCCTGCAGACAAAGAGGGAATACAGATTAAGACTGTCTTTTCAGGTCTCAGCTCGTCAACAACCTTGTAGGCAACTTGGCGAGCTACTGTTCCGAGGGCTTTACCCATTCCTGTGCAAGCCACTATAGCGACTTTCTTATTTGCCACTCTTTCTTCCCTCCGCCAGTATTTCATCAACCTTCTTCGCTGCCAGTTCTCCCACTATTTCTGCAAGCTTCATTCCTTTCGGCCCAAGCTTAGCTCTGGATTCAGGCTGCAGGTCTCTGTGTACTTTCAAAACGTCTTCAACGTTTATGATTGCTCTGATCTGACCCTTAGCCTCGTCGACGATCTTTTTACAGCATTTCTCTCCGCACCCATCTATAACTAAGACTGGGTTCTCTTTGGCAAAGGTCACGTCCTCTTGAACACCGCCTATCAGGGCTGGAGTACATAGCAAGACAGTCTTGTCTGGTCTTAATTTTTCCAAGACGTGGTATCCCGCATATCGGGACACTGTCGCAAGCGGTTGGTCCATACCGGTGCAAACTGCAACGGCAACTTTCTTTTCTATCGACATACTACTCATCTTTCTCCCTTACTTTTTCTATTTCTTTATTGATTATTTTCATGGTTTCATGGACAAGCTTTTCGTCTTCAGGTTCTATTTTACTTTTCGACTTAGGTTTCAAATGCTTGCCCCTCTCAATTATTTCTGAGATGATTATTTGAGATTTGGGCTGAACTTTTCCGTACATTTTGACGCCTTTGGCAGCGCACATTTTACTGCATCCGTCAACGGTTATGCAAGGATTGTCTTCAGCAAAATCTCTCTCCCCCTGTCCGCCTGCCAAAAAGAGTGGAAGGCAGATGGTCACCACGTCATCCCGCTCCTCAAGAATCCTCCGTGTTGCCACGCGCGATATCATTCCTTCAGATAATCCCTCGCCACTGCATGAGATTAATCCGGTTTTGGATTTGATTTTCAAGTACTATCACCTACAATTTTGACGACCTTTTCCGCTGCCTTTCTGGCCAGTTTCTCACCTTCAGGTCCGATGTCGAGCACTGTTCCTGGCTTCAGCTTCGGATTCTCCTTTATCACATCCAAGATTTTGATTTCGCCATGGAGTCTTCCTTTATGATGCTCAACATTCTTTTTGGCACATTGGGCGACACAGCCGTCAATTGTTATGCAGGGGTTTTCTCTGATTTTTCGCACGGTCTCCTCGTCCTTGATGGTGAGAAGCGGAAGGCAAATTGAATCAGTATCATTTGGAAGCAACTCATCGGTTACGATGTAGGTTGCTCTACGCGTTATGGTTCCTACAGCCTTTCCAATTCCGCTGCAGGGAATGATTATGTGCTTACTTTTTTTCTTCTCGGACACTTCTTATCAGCTTCAAAATTTCCTTTTTCTCCGGGAAGCTCAGTGCGTCGGCCGCGCAGACTTTTTGGCATGCCCTGCAAAACACAACGCAATTGTCTGGGGTCTTAACGATGAATTCCTTCTTTTCTTTATTATATTCGAATACGCCATGGGGACAAAATCTGAGGCATTGAGGGTCTCCGTCGCAGAGATTGCATTTTTGCTGGTCGATTCTTGGGTACCAAGGAATCTTGCTGCGCGGCACTCCCATGTACGTTTCTTCCGTCATGTTTGGGCGGGAGCCTCCAATGCTTTCTTCACGGTTTCTAACGCTTTTTCAGTAGTCATGTTTCTGACGTCAAGAGAGACGAGGTCCTTGTTTACGTCAAGTCCAGCCTTTGCAAAGGAGTCTCGAAACAGTTTCTTCTGCATTATCGGAGCGCACCCGCCTATGACATAAAGCCGGTCTTTCCGGAGAAAGTCCGCAAAGAAACGTTCCCCATCCTCATCGCACAGCATGGGGTGTATGAATGCATATTCGACTGGATATTCGGCTCTTATGATGTTTATGAAATCCCACATATCCAGATCCTTAAATCCAGGGCATTTACCAGTGCAAACACAGAATATGAAACTAACCTTCTTTTTTTCCACGTATCTCCCTCTGTCTGGTTTAGTTGTTTGATTTTGTTGAATGGTGATAGGACAATTATCAATAATAATATTTAAATATTATCATCAACAATACGGTAAATATGCGTTCCATAACAGACAAACAGACCAGGCTCAGGGCGAAAATCTTCTATGCTCTTTCCGACCCTACGAGGCTTGAAATAATCGAATTCTTGCGCGCAGGAGAGAAATGCGTATGCGAGATAATTCCTCATGTTGGATTGATCCAGCCTGTTGTGTCCCGACATCTGAAGATTTTGAAAGACTGCGGATTGGTTAGGGATCGAAAGGACGGCACAAGGAGACTCTACTCAATCACCGAGCCTAAAATGCTTGAAATAATCGACGCGGCAACACCTGAACTGCTGGATATTTTGACGAAGCGTATGATCGAACAAATTGCTTGTTAGCGCGCGCTAAAGGTGAAAGATAATTGCAGAAGATATTAGTTGGTGTCGATGGTTCAGAACATTCGAAAAGGGCTTTGGCAGAAGCAATAAGAATTGGGAGAAAGTTTGAGGCTGAAGTAACTGTTGTTAACGTTTTTTACCCTACACCTACACCCCCTGCTCACGAGTTTAGCCATAAAATTCTGGAAGATGCTAAAGTCGTCTTAGAAAAAGAAAAAGTAAAGTACAACCTCGTCTCGGCCACAGATACCAATCCTTCCAAGGTCATTATAGACATGGCCAGAGACGGAAAGTTTGACTTAGTTGTAGTCGGAAGCAGAGGCGCAAGCGCTGCTCATGCTTTGTTTCTAGGAAGCCACTCCGACAAAATATCTCACGAATCTCAAGCAAACGTACTCATAGTAAAATAATTGTTAAAGACGAAGGGGTAAGGCTTTGACAGAAGAGCAAACGACTGTTAAACATGAAGCGTCGCTCGGTCTTTTTGAGAAGTACTTGACCCTTTGGATAGCAATATGTATAATTGTTGGCTTACTCGTTGGACGTTTTCTACCACAGTTTGGACAGTTTATGGATTCTCTCAAGTTCAACCAATTGTCAATTCCTATAGGGATCCTTTTGTTTTTTATGATGTATCCAACGGTCATCGGAATACGTTTTAGCGACATAAAAAGAGCAGGCAAAAACCCCAAGCCATTGCTCGTTACGATAATTGCGAATTGGGTAGTGGCTCCAATCCTAATGACAGTTTTAGCAAATACGCTTCTCGCTGGAAACCCTCAATACATTGCAGGAGTCATACTTTTGGGCCTATCACCATGCACCGCCATGGTTATGTGGTGGATGTTACTGGCAAAAGGCGACATGGCACAAGGCTTGATTAACACAGCAGTCAACGCTTTGCTCATGCTTGCGCTCTATGCTCCTCTTGCAGCTCTATACCTAGGCGTCAGCAGCATTCCAGTCCCATGGGATTTGATTGCTACTAGCGTTCTGATTTTCATAGCGTTGCCAGTTGGGGCAGGAGCAATTTCTCGCAAATTACTAATAGATAAAAAGGGTGAAGGCTGGTTCAACAATACGTATATCCCAAGCCTTGGAAGAATTTCCGTCGTTGCATTGCTGACAACCCTCATAGTATTGTTTTCATTTGAGGGCGAAATTATCCTAAATAATCCTTTACTTGTAGGCTATCTTGCCCTTCCAAACCTGATACACTATGCCACCATGATCACATGGACCTATCTTCTCGGTTATTTCCTCGGTTGGAAATATGAAACAGCCATCGACACCACACTCATAGGCAGCAGCAGCCACTTCGAAGTGGCAATCGCTGTAGCTACAACACTTTATGGAATTGGCTCTCAAGCGGCGCTGGCAACGGTAATCGG
>JBGOYH010000069.1:0-9713 GCA_041479575.1 Bathyarchaeia archaeon | reverse complement strand
GGGGAAGGCCTGCCAGTTTCTGTGGGAATAGTCCCGTTCCTGAAACAGTCCGCAATCGACAAGGATCTTCAATCCGCCAGCATCCAGAAAATAGCTCGATCCAGTCACTTGACGCGTTGCACCCAAGAATTTTATCTTCATGAACCTTTCCCTCACATTGACATTTCTTGTTTCTGCCCTATCAGTTCTTCGTCTCACCGTTCGCCAAGTGCGTGGGCTTGCAGTTACAGTTGGAAAAGTTCCCTATCAAAGTTAGTCAGGAACTCGGTCTTCTTTTTTCCAACCAGCACGATGTCTTCAACTCGCAGATAGTACTCGCCGGCATGCCAGAGCTTAGGCTCAATAGCCATAACCATGTTTGATTGTAGCATTTGGTCATAGTCAGGGTCAAGCCATGGAGGTTCGTGTACTTCTACGCCGATGTTGTGCCCAACAGACTTCATTGGCAAACGCGCGCAAAGGCACTTATTACACTTTCCCATTCTTTCAACATAGGCAGAAAGGAGTCCAAAATTAATGATTGTTACAGAATACCATGCTTTTCCCTAAATCCTCTTTAGCGCGCTCGAGGCAAGCGTGCAATCGTTCGAAAATCGGTGAGGCAGATGGATTCAAGCCGAGTTTGGAGGTGAGTTTCAAGTTTGGCAGGGTCGTTGCATGTGTTTGATTCATTTGCATATGATGCGGTCTTAATTCAATAGCGTCACGACAGAGTTTGTTTCTGTTAAAAAAGATGAATTTAATGCGCTGGAAACACTTAAATATGAAGGAGTGGTAATGAACGCGGGGATGGAGCGATAAGCGGGGAATGTTGGCTTGTTTAAGCAGAAATCTCCTTGGGTCATTCTTCTCGTTACATTCTTGGCAGCATCGATGTTTTGCTACTTTCCGGTTTGGCACGCGTCTCGCTGTTCTTCAGACAACCCTCTTTTCAGAGTCGTTCAATGGCCTTCAAAGGACGCTCTCCCTTGGGGTTACACAATAGTTAGTGATCGAATATTTCCTTTGACCGTTTATGTCGTGAGCTTGCCCGAAGTTGGCAACGTTCGTCTGTCAAATCATTCTGCTATAATCGATGGTGTTTTGAAAGCAGTGGAAGTATATCCAAATGGCAGCGAGGTCAAGCAGGTTAGAATTGAACTGTTAGGTCATGATCTGGGTGCCAACCTCAACGTGAATGTCTCTTACGTTTTGCTCAAAGACTGGAGAACGTACGAGACCGCTTTGGAACAGGGAAATGGGTCGATAATTGTCAACACTCACGACCAGTGCCTGCCCGTTCCCAACGGCTATACAAAGGAGGAATGGGTTGACAGGATCGCTGATTTCATGCAGAATCGCTGGGGAACTTGGGTTCACATTGGCGGCTACCCATTCTACAGCGTATGGTACGAGAATGGAACGACAATCGATTGGGGCTCAGCAGGTTACGCGCGGCTCATGAGCCACATAGGAAAGGAAAACGCCACGTGCTATCCTGTTGACAATAAGTCCGTTTGTACTGAAGCGGATTTGGAGGGTCTTCTTTTCAGTTGGTGGCTTCTTCCAGTAAAGTATGAATCAGCGATTGGATATCCCATGAGATGGGGGGACTTCAACGGCAACATCATTACGTATATGTTTGGGAGCGGAGCACAATCCCACTCGGCCTCATTATTTGCACAGAACGCTTCGAGCTTCAACTTCGGCGTCTACGTCCATCTGGGAACGTCGGAGTTTTATCGCGGATATGGCGGAGGTGGTCAGCCGGAGTTCATAGCAGGTTTCATTCCCACGGCTACAGCGATCTATGTTGAATATTCGTTCATAGCCAAGCTCTACGGAATGGATGGAGATAGCGCGTCTGAGCTGATTCAAAGAGCTGTTAATGAAGGTAGAACCGTTGGGCTAGACACGGCGAAGGATTTCTTCCAGAAAGCTCTCGATTCCTATGCAGTGGGAAACTACAAGATAGCAGCGTCGTATGCTTCTGAAGCTGCAGGAGTGGCGGCAACTTCTTCGAGGCCGCCTAATATGCCCGTGGTGGTCTCAGGCATACTTTCCGTCTCTGCGGGCATTGCCATCGGGGTTACTGGCGTTCACCGAAAACGTGATGAAAAGAACATGGAGAGAAACGAGGAGACACAGATTTTGTGAAAACAAAATGCCTCCTATTGGTTGCACTGATTCTTGTACCCATTTTTGCTCCCTTTCTTGTATTTGTTCCGAAGGCTGGGGCTTCTTCTGGTGAGGCGAATGTGTACATACTTGAATTGAGCAATGTTCCAGCCTACGGGGTGAATAGTCAGACCCAGATTCAGATCGGGGCTATCAACGCATGTTTGCCAACTGGTTCGAATATACAGTTTAATGTTCCTAGCGCTCATCCGAAACGGAGTGTCGATTATCCGCCTTATTATCAGGCCGTGCCTGAAGTTATCACGGCATGGAGTACGTATGAACAAATCGTCCTGAACTCTGTTGGCGCCATAATCGTCAACACCCACGGAGCTTACTTGCCGGTTCCGAACGACTATAACAAGATGGCGTGGGTTGACAAGATAGCGGAATCAATGTCGACGCGTAGACTCTCATGGATTCATTGTGGCGGATACGCATTTTACAAAGTTTACTACGAAAACGGGGCAAACGAAGGCGACTGGACTGAATTAGTGAATGGAAAAATCATTGGTGCAGGTTTCAGAAGGCTTATGAGCAACATAGGAATTCAAGATGCGGATCTTCTCACGCCGATTGGTGTTATACATCACCCTGATAGAACGACGACTTTTGCTGGTGATGGATACGAACCTGCAATCAGCTGGGATTTTAACCCCCACTTTGAAGCACCTGTCGGAAACCCCTTGAGATGCGACCAGTTTGAACAGTACATGGCTTTTCCTTTGTTTTCGTTTGTTGACACAGAAACGGGTCTGGAATATCTGCCAGGCGCGTCGGTGTCATTTTCGAAGGTGAACCAGAGGTACGAGAGCAATTACGGAGCTGGAGTTTATGTGCATCTCGGCATCGGTAGCGACTTCACCGATGGCGTTCATTCTGGCGATTATTTGAAAGGTCTCTTGGGAACGGCGGCAGCAGTATGCTCGGAATGCTGGAATTGTCAGGGAAAGGTTGATTCGTACTCACATGCTGTGGGTGATACAACGATTCAAAACGGGACACTAGTCGTTCAACCTCTACTCTCAAGAGTCTATTATACTGATGACAATAAGAACTTAACAATAGACTTGGTGTTTCCAATTTATGGATCGACGCAGAGCCTCAGCGATCTGTATGTTCCGTATCAATCAGCGTATTTTCTTGTGGAACCTTCTGGGAACGAGTGGCAGGATGTTTTCACTAACGTTCATTTGAGTGGCTCGAAGGAAGGCATAGGCTATTCAAGCCCAGTGCTGAGTGGGTTTGGCGGAGTGTCGTTGTTGGCTGCCGGCATAATGTGGTTTCTGTCTGTACCTACTCTGCTGGCGGCATATCCAGTTGCTCAGTGTATCCTTTGGGGCTTGGGCGGTATTCGACTTGCTGCTTCATGGGCAGATCAGAGATGCATGACCTCTTGGGGAGGCATTGATGGATATGACCATTATTCTGAGTTCGTTTATGATCCTCAACAGACGATAACGACGAACGGTGGAACAACCTATTTTGAATTCATGACTTTCACAAAAGTGACGGTCAAAATACCTAAGACAGCAGGCAGATCTGGATGGCTGACTTTTCCTCTTCATTACACGATGAACGCGACTCCAAGCTGGACATACGATTCCCACACACTTTCAGTTGATGATACTTTGCCAATCGCGGTGTGGTTCGATGGAAGTGGCCAAAATGATTCAGGATCTAATGCTGATGCAGGCAACACGATCGGAACTGCAACGCCTGCAATTCCTAATGCGGTCTCCCACGGATATCTTTTTGGCCAAGGCGGCGATTCTGAGGATTGGTATAGCGTCAGCTTCAGCGACGGCAACAAGAAGGGTGTTTATGCCGATATGACTCCACCCAGAAATGTTGACATAGACGTCCAACTCTACAACTCGACCTGGCTTCCTGTGGCCTCGTCCAGCAGGCCAGCTGGCCAAGCCGAATGTGCGATGACATATAGCAACTTGACTGGACCATGGTACTTCAGGATTTACCCAGGTTCAGATCCAAATTCAGTTGGTCACTCAGGGGTATACTCGTTCTCGTTAAGCTATCTTGAATGCGACATAAAACTTGACAAAGTCGTCGACATATATGACGCCATTATTCTTGCTGGAGCATTTAATAGTGCGCCGGGAAGTCTAAACTGGAATTCAAATGCTGACATAAACAACGACAACCACGTAGACATCTATGATGCAATAATTCTAGCAAACAACTTTAACAAGAATCCTCCTGTTGGAGGATACTCGGCACAGGGAAGCCCGATGGGAGGACCAGGAATGGGCGCATTCACAATGCTTGGGGCAGGCGCCGGCATTGCTGTCGACCCAAGCCAGTCGACCGTTTTCAAGGGTCAGACGTTTGTTGTGAACGTGATGTTATCGAACGTCAATGACCTTCACGGCTGGCAACTCAAGTTGTACTGGAACAGTACAGTTATCAATTGCACCAACGCCACAGTCGTGACTCCGACGGTGTGGCAAGGGTATACGCAAGACTATGGTCCAGGCATTGAAGCGAACTACAATTCGACTCATGCAAGATTCTATAAGGCTGAAGCAGCGAAATACCCTGCTCCATCCTTCAATGGATCAACGACGATCGCGACTCTCACATTCCAGGCAACAGAAACTGGGGCTACCTCATTGTCGCTTCAAGAGACCAAGCTCGGAAACAGCACGGCTGACCCTATAGATCACACTGAATCAAGCGGTTCCGTCAGCGTCTGCTACGGGAGGTACATGCGCAGCGACACTCAACAGGTCAACGGCCTGTCGGCTTACAAGCTTGGCATCCCGCAGTCGGCAAGCTCTGCTGTGAACACGCAGAGCGGAAGCGGTGCTGGTGCCATGTGGGGGATCAGAGCTTGGGTCCGACATTCAAACGGCGTTGAACAGGAGATCAGCCTGGACGGGCAGACTGGGACGCCGGAGGCAACCGTCGGCGGAGGCTGGGCAGGCATAAGGAGCAGCACAGTATCAGTAGCCCAGACAGCATTGCAGTCCACTGATTCTCTTGTCGTCCGAGTCTATGTCCAGATCGAAGAAGGCCCGTGGAATCTCTGTGCAACCTTCACCACCGAACAGTTACAAGCCAGCACGCTCAAAGCAGCAGTCTGGACAGTCTACTACTACACGTCCTCCACATACAACCGCGTAGCCGACAGGACCACAGCCAGATTCTACTGGGGAACCACAACATACAACAGCCGAATACAAGACCTGCAATTCAACTAAGAACGCATTCTATACCTTTCTCCTCTTTCTTTTCGATAGCGCGCGCAAGTGATCGCCATAACCCAGCTTATCCAAAGTCTTTTCTATTGCTGGGAAAACGTCGCAAGCCCGCTTGCTACCTTCTTTTATTTCGTCCACGGTTTCAACAACCGACTGTTGTAAAGCTTCATATCCTTTCTTCACTTCTTTGCTGGCAGGCCCGAAATAGAAGCTTCTCCCAAAGTCTGAACAGTATCCGTCAAGCACAAACCCGTTGTCAAAAGCTATCGAAGTGCCAGGCGCTAGACCTTCATCTATTGGAACGGCAACCAGATTTGCAGAGACTTCGGAACCTGATTTGACAAAACCAATCCACGGCGGAAAAGAAACGTCTGACGCCCCCCGCTTTCTGCCCTCATATTCAAGCTCAACCCTGAGTTCCCGCTGAGTCACATCTTTCTTAATCTTAGATATGACAGCTTCAACCGCTTTATCAGCAAGCTTTCCGACTTTCCTGAGTCTTTCAATTTCGCCAGAATCCTTAATCATCCTAATGCTATCCATGAGATTCTCAGCCTTATGCAACACCGGATTCTTCATCGCTTTCGCAATTTCTGTAACGGTTGACCCCCAAACATGATCACCTATGGCCACCTTCTTCACGCTCACACCAAGGTCTGACAAGACCTTTCGAAACAGTTTCTCAAAATTGTCCTTTTCTTCCAACACTCTGACATCTTTAACCCATGTTTGAGCGGCCTGCTTCGCCCACTCTTCACCAACAGTAAGAATCGGTTCTCCCCTTCTGGGCACGAAAACATTGTTAGCCTGACTTCCAAGGTCCGTCCAATGACGCCAATCAATAAGCAAGCCTGTCAAGTACTGAAAATTCTGACAAGAACCATAAACGACCAAATCCAAACCAAACTCTTCCATCTTATCCTGAAGCCCAACCAATCTCCGCTTAAAATCGAAACTCATAACCATCTCCTCTCAACACTTCGCAAAATGCCTGCAGAAAATACTTAAAACTATCTAACGCAGATCAACATAGAAACTTCAGCACATCCATCCTCAGAAACCGTACATACAAAACCCGCAAAATCGAGACATGCAAACTTCTGCCGCCCGAGCGTTCCGGCGGACACCCGTTTTCTGACGCAGACACCTCTCAGCTTGGCTCTTAATCGCCAAAACTGCATGTGCACTCCAGTGCAACTTTCAACATACAAGACAGCAAAACGGCACACCAAACCCCACTAAAAGACCCAGCCAAACACTCACCACATTACCGTGCGTGCTGAAAACCTAGGGGGGAGGGGGTAGGTCGTTTTTGGCTTGAAAACAACCAAAAACCATGTTGAACAGTCCTTCACCTCAGACTTTCGGCTTCTCAAGCAAACCCTCAATCTTCATCTTCTTCAACAACCCAACATACCTCACAAGCTCCTTCACAACCGCCTCAAAATCCTTCCTACCCTTCACAACAGAAGCCGTTGACCCCTTACCGAAACAGCCCGAATCCACCTCATCAACCGTGCCCAAAGGAAGCATCATACCCTCAGCCCGCAACTCATGCTTACGAGGCGTCTCATCCACCGCCTTACTCAAATCAACAAGCTCAGGATGCAAAACCAAATTCATCGAAGTCTCCTCAGCAGCCGCATGCCTCCGCTCCTCATCCCGGAAAAGCTCAGGCAAAAGCTTCGCTGACGCAGGCCACCACTGAAAAACCGACACAAACACTCCCTTCACCCTGAGCTCCCTAGCCATATCCGCCAAAGCCGCCGAATTCCCACCATGCCCATTTACAACGAGAATCTTCCGCACACCATAATACTTCAACGACAGGCACACTTCTTTCACATACTTCTTGAAGCTTCTCGGAGAAACCGAAATAGTTCCCCAAAACTGCTTATGATGAGAACTCACACCAAACGGAACAACCTGCAAACACACAACCCCCGACCGCTTCGCAACCTCCCGCGCAATGCCCATAGCAATCAAATGATCCGTCCCCAACGGATTCGCCGGACCATGCTGCTCATTCGAACCAACAGGAACAATCGCAACATCATTCTTGCCAAAATACTGCTTAGCCTCCTTCCAACTCATCTCATGAAGCAACACCCTCATACAACGACCCTTCCACGAAACGGTTTTATTACAAGGCAACCGAATATAAGTCTACAACCCAGACTCGGTGATAAAGCATTTGAAAGCAGTCGTTCTCGCAGGAGGCTTCAACACAAGATTACGGCCTCTGAGCTGCACACGCCCAAAAATCCTATTCCCAATACTCAACAAACCACTGCTACAATGGACCTTCGAACGACTCGCCAAAAACCACATCAACAACGTCGTACTAGCAGTCTTCTACCAAACAGAAGTCTACATCAAACAACAACGAGTCCCAAGACACGGATTACACGTCACCTACTCACACGACCCACTCAGAAAACCCCTAGGAACAGCCGGCTCAATCAAAAAAGCCGAAAAACAAATCGGACACGACGCCCCCTTCCTAGCTCTAAACGGCGACATATTCGCCGACGTAAACTACACACAAATGCTCAAACAACACGAAAAAAACAACTGCACCGCAACCATAGCCCTCCACGAAGTGCAAGACCCAAGCAGATACGGAGTCGCAAAACTAGCGAAAGACAACCGCATAACAGGATTCATAGAAAAACCCCCATCCGGAACAGCGTCAAGCAACCTGATCAACGCCGGAGTCTACGTCCTCAGCCCAAAAATCTTCAAATACATCCCAGAAGGACAATCCGTTTCAATAGAACGCGAAGTCTTCCCCAAACTGGCAGAAGAAAAAGAACTCTACGGCTACGTCCACGACGGTTTATGGAGGGACATAGGCAAACCAGAAGACTACTTCGAACTCAACAAAACCATGCTTGACAACAACGGCGGACAACCAAACTACAAAGCCAGAGGCAGCGTCCAAATCAAAAAGCCTGTAGCCTTTGCCAACGGCATCTCAATCGGAAACCAATCAACCATCGGCCCGTACACCGTTCTAGGACCAAAAGTAACAGTCGGCAACAAAGTTAACATTGAGAACTCGATAATCCTCGCTGGAACACAAATAGCTGACCTTGCAAAAGTACACGGCGCAATAATCGGTGAAGGCGTATATATCGGCACAAAAGTCCACATTCGAAAAGGCTGCATCATCGGGGATCACGCCCGAATAAGAGGCAACGTCTCCCTTCCCGCCGGAACATCAATCTGCCCAGCAAACGAAGTTGCTGAAAACACAAAGGCAGCCAACTGTAAAAAACTGTGAAAAAGGATGTTGAAAAAATGTCAGATACAAAACGCTTATTCGGCACAAACGGCATCCGCGGGCTCGTCAACAAAGAACTAACATCTGACATGACGGTCAAAATCGGATGCGCAATAGGCACCTATTTCAAAAAAGGAACCCTCATCATCGGCTACGACGCCAGAACAAGCGGACCCATGCTTGCCAAAGCCGTCATCGCCGGCTTGAACGCAACAGGATGCCACGTGCTTCTTGTAGGCATGGCGCCAACACCTACCCTACAGTTTGCCGTCAAAA
This sequence comes from Bathyarchaeia archaeon, assembly GCA_041479575.1. Taxonomy (GTDB): domain Archaea; phylum Thermoproteota; class Bathyarchaeia; order Bathyarchaeales; family Bathycorpusculaceae; genus DASPPK01. The sequence continues at coordinate 770 of JBGOYH010000069.1, read as the reverse complement.
ACCACAAAACCGACGGCGGAGTAATAATCACCGCCTCACACAACCCACCCGAATACAACGGCATCAAAGTCCTGTGGAACGACGGCGTTGAAATCTCCCACGAACAAGAAATCGAAATCGAAAAAATCTATTTCAACGGAAAAACCAAGCTTGCCAACTGGACCGACATCGGCGACACACACGATCTCCCAGGTGTAATCGACGAATACGTCGAAGCCATACAAACCCACGTTGACACCAAGGCAATAAAAAAGAAGCACTATCACGTCGTCATCGACGCAGCCAACAGTGTAGGCGCACTTGTCGCGCCACGACTGGTTCGCGAACTCGGATGCAAAGTTACAACCATAAACGCTAATATCGACGGAACTTTTCCGGGAAGACCTCCTGAACCACGCCCAGAAAACCTCAAAGACCTAGCGTTAACAGTCAAAGCCGTAAAGGCAGACCTGGGCGTCGCTTATGACGGAGATGCTGATCGATCCGTCTTCATTGACGAGAAAGGACAAATCCACATGGGTGACAAAACCTTCGCCCTCGTCGAAAAATACTTCCTAAAAGAACATCCCAACGAACAAATAGTCACGCCCGTAAGCTCTTCAACATTGGTGAAAGACGTAGCCGATGCCTACAAAGGTAAGATCGTTTGGACCAAAGTGGGAAGCGTCACCGTTGCCCAGACGATGAAAAAACTGAAGGCCAAACTTGGCGGAGAAGAAAACGGCGGGATCTTTTACGGCCCACATCAACCAGTTCGCGACGGGGCAATG
>JBGOYH010000068.1:0-9725 GCA_041479575.1 Bathyarchaeia archaeon | reverse complement strand
GTGAAGGCTGCAGCCTGCGTCCAGCCTCCGCCTCCTATGTCCATGTAAACACGCACGACCAGAGAGTCTGTTGCCTGCATGCTTCTTTGAGTCACCGAGACGGTGTTGCTTTGCATGCCATAGCCGCTTGACCTTGACACTTGCGCCTTAGGCGTTCCCGTCTGGCCGTCCAAGGCTATTTCTTGTTCGGTGCCGTTTGAGTGCCTGACCCATGCTCTTATTCCCCACGTGACAGGCCATGGTTCGTTTGCATTTGCACTCTGATAAAGACCGGTGGTTGTTCGGGTAACATTGAGCAGGTATGCATTCAGGCCGTTGACACTTTTAGCGTCACTACGCATGTACCTGCCATAATAGACGCTCACGGAACCGCCTGAATCAGCGTGGTCCATAGGCTGGCCCGTGCTGTTTCCCAGCTTGGTGTCCGCAAGTGTGAGAGGCGTTGTTCCAGTCTGCAACGCTTGGAACGTCAACGTGGCGATGGTCATTGAACCGTTGAAGGACGGTGCAGGATAGTTGGCTGCTTGCGCTATCCATAGTCTTGCGTGTGTGGCGTTGTAACCAGCTTCCAAGCCCTCACCGTAGTTATGGGCGTTGCCTTGCCACTCAGTCGGAGTCTGAATGACGAAGTCTGTACAGTTGAGCAGCGCACTGTTCCAGTACAACTTGAATTCCCAGCCGAGCAGGTCTGTGACACTTGTGACCTTCACGTTCACGGTGAAGACTTCGCCCTTGAACGCGATGATTTGGCCTAGGTCCACAACGACGCTCGGAGTTCCAGTCGTGGCTGCTTGCATTCCTCCGTTAGGCGACGTGCCCGACCGCCCCGATGACCGTGGGCCGTATATGTCCCAATCGAAGTGTGTTGCAAGTATGAGCGCATCATATATATCGATGATCTGCAATCCTGTTGAACCGTCCGGAGCGCTGCTGAAATTGGCATCGGGGTTGTAACCTGTCTGGTTCTCTAGTTTGCCCCAAGAATTTGCCAACATAATCGCATCGTAAATGTCAACTATGCCGTTGCCATTGACGTCGCCTGGAAGCTCTTTGGCTTGAACCGTGTCGTTCGTGAGCTGGTTGTCCGAGGGGTTCATGTCGAAGGTGTTGTTAGTGAGCGAGTTTGCAAATCCAGTGATGCTATAATTACCAGGATTCATCGTGTTCGTTTCGTTCCAGGTAAAAGTGCCGGTAGAGTTCCCACCAGGTGCCGGTCCCAGAAGAACGCCTCCTGTGCCTATGATTCTGCAATCGCTTGCGTTGTTGACGTTTGTTCTGTTCAGGCCAACCTCAACGTACAGCAACGGAACTGACGAATCATTGTCGGTTCGGGTTACCGTTACCGTGTAGCTCATCGAAATGTTCTGGCCGTTCAGTCTCATACCGTGATGATAGACTTGAAAAACAGAATAATGAGGCGGAACTGGAACGACGCTGTTAACTGTTATATCGACTCCTAAATTCATCACTAACACAGAATCGCCGTTTATTACCACAGCCACGAAGGGCGACACGGCGTAGGGCCAGTTTGCCGTGGTGAAGATGGTCCATGTTGGAGCGTAGGTACTGCCATTGGTTGCGACCCAGTACTGGTCGTGGAAGTAGAAGTTGAAACCTGGAGCACCCCCAGCGGTAGTTGTATCATAGACTTCCTCGTAGTCGGTATAGCCCACCCAAAATTGACCATATTCGAAATAATCGTTACTTAGAATCAAGTAATTCCCACCAGTGGGCGCGTCCTCTGAAAAGATCAACGTTGAACCTTGATACGCAACAAAGTAGGCAAAACCGTTTTGGACGGTGATGTTGAACGTGTATGTAGTTCCTTGGGACAGCGTAGCAGAATTTGGGTGATTATGGTATGAGGAATCTAAACTTGGGTCCCCAGCTGTCCAACAATAGTCTAGTTCCCATGCGCCATTATTAGCACAAAATCCAAGCTGATCGTAGCTTCCGTTACTGTCGAAACATGAAAGTATCACGTAATAGAATTCCTCACTTGATGGCGCAGAATTGGGGACATCAATGCTCGCACAAATGCTCGTCGCATTTTGAGTGGCCAATGACAGGGGATATATGCTCCCGGCATACCAATGGGTTGGGAAGTTCGGATCAGGGGCTGATGGTGCTAGAGAAGGATACGTTGTGTTCCCGTTCATCATGGAATTAGCGCATCTGGTCTGGATCGCGATGGTATTTTTCGAAGTTGAACCGATATTATCTGCAAGAGCTAATCGTACTCCTGATGCGACAACGGCTAACAGTTGCAAGACAATGAATACAACAGTAACCATCGCTAGTTTTTTCTTCATTCTTTTTCACTCAGTTGCATTGCTGCTTTAATCAACTTAAAAGCTTATGCGTAGAAATGATTTCTGTTATTCACAGAAGAACTTGCATTATTCACCGATGGTGCCCTACTCCGTTTCAATCTTGCTTGTAGGTGCACTTTGTTTCTTACCGTCAGGTATGGCGCACTCGCTTTATGGTTATTCTTAATCGACTGATCATGGCGCTGAACCTTTATTCGTTTTCGTTCATTATTCTCAACAGTGTCGAGGTATGAACATTGTCGAGTATCGGCGAGTCCAGAGCGAGGAGAATCTACTCATGGTGGGGGGCGCCAGGGTGCGTCACCGAAGATGAGAACAGCCGCGCTGTAGCTTCCAGCCGTCACATCTACAGTTTCATTCTGCGGCTGAGCAGAGCTGTATGTTCCAAACACAGAATACTGTCCCGGCGCCACTGTGAACATTAAAGGGTTGTAATAATCAGTGTCGTTCGTTGTCCCGTTATGAGATTCTGGTCCAGTTATCGTCACCGAAGCCTGCACAAGGCGTGTCTGAGAATCGCCACTTGATTGGTTACCTGTGTACCATGCTGTAACGATTATATGACCTAGAGGGGGCAGGGGAAGAGAACCGAAGTTGAGAAATGCGTCACAGTAGCTTCCTGGCGTCACGTCTACAGTCTCATTCTGCGGCTGAGCAGAGCTGTATGTTCCAAACACAGAATACTGTCCCGGCGCCACTGTGAACATTAACGGACTCTGCTGATCAGTGGTCGTTGTGCCATTAAGAGTTTCGTTGACGAATGTTTTAGTAATCGTGGAGCCGTTGCCAACGAAAACAGGTACGGTTATTGGAAACTCCGGTCCCGTAATCGTTACTGAAGCCTGCACAAAGCTTGAACCGCCATCTGAATGGTTGCTTCCATCGTATGCAAAAATGAGCAAGTGACCCGAACAAAGGGGCGCTATACCAGGTGGGGTGAAGGTAGATGACGTAGGACCTGTCTGCGTTGAGCTTTTGGGTTTGAACTCGTAGCCTATAGCATAAACAAGGCTGACGCCCAACAGCACGGTGAGCACTGAAAGAAGTACCAGTTTCTTGAACGTCAAATTCAACTCGTTCACTCTAATCAAATGTGATGGCAGAAGTAGTTAAGTCTAATTGTTGAACGGCTTTGTTCTACTTCTTGAACGGTGCGGAATCAGCCTTAGAAAAAGCACCGTGTCTATCAGGCTTATCGAGAAACCGAGTGCGGAGAGAATTAGGCTCACCTCCCGCATGCCTGACGGAAGCAGGAAGGCGGAGGCCAACGCGATTGCCACGTAGAGCATCATGTAGAAGAGGCTTCTGGGCAGAAGCCACTTTCCCGTTTTGTAGAAGAAGCGGAGAACCCCGAACCTTCTGGCAATGACGTGGTAGACGCCGTTCTCGTCCTTCCTTGCAAGGCTTAAGCCCTCGAGTTTCTTCAGATGATGCAGGGCCAACGAGGGACTGGACAGGCCGCAACCACGATAGACATCTCTCACAGAAGCTTCACCGGCCTCAAGCAGGAAAACGTAAACCCTGAAGGTGACGTACTCACCCCCAACGCTCTCCTCGAAAGCATCCTCAGCAGCCCCGTCAACCAAGACAGAACACGACCAACTACAATTCAGTGCTTGACATCTAAAAAGCCTTTCACATGTCCCAACCTCAGCACAGATTTCTTCAATTCGCCGTGTTTTTCAGATCAACAAACGCGCGCGTTGAAGGTTGCCTATACTGGGAGAGTTTTCTGGGCGTTCTTCTCTTTGCAAGCACTGCAGCAACTGTTGAGAGAGTTACGAGCAGCCACGTGGTCATGGTTGAAGGCAACTCGGGTATTATCACAACTTCGTGTTCTGAGTGCGTGTAGTTGATGTATACGTACGTGTTTGACTCGTCTGTCCAGTTTGCGAACGGCCACTGTTCGTTGTTGAGCAGGACAGTGTAGTTTCCATGCCAAAGGTCTTGAACGATCAAGTTCGGTATTATCACTTTGCAGAACCCATGCGCAGCCTCCGGGCCAGTAATGTTGAAACTGATCATTTTGCCGACGACATCGATTAACATGTTTGAAATCGTGGAATTGCTGACGATGTCAACGTGGCAGGTGGTTCCGTTCCAAGTTCCAACTACAAAAGACTCAATTGGACCCATCAGTGGGTATCGGTCCGTGTTATTTGTGTCGATCAAGTACGAAGCGTCACCTATACCGTCACTGCCAGTCTCATTCTGGTATGAAGAGCTGTACGAGTCCGCGCCTCCGTTATTGCTCCAATAATTGCCGCCTGAAGGATAGCCGTTATCCCAAGCGTTCGGGCCATAGATGGGCATAGCAGCCTGATGCGTGTTATTGATAAAATTGTTATGGTAGATTGCGTTGTCCGAAGCGTTGTCGACAACGATACCATAGCGGTTTCCGAGAATGTTGTTATCCGACACGGTGTTGCCACAAGTCCGAATGAGGGCAATGCCATCATTGAGATTTCCGGTCACATTGTTCTCCCTTACCGTGTTGTTCACCCACCTATCATCACTGACAACATCAGAAGTTCTTACTCTGATGTTGTTCTCCAATAATGTTACATCTGAAACTACTACGGTGTTGTTGAGAGACGAATAGAGAACTATGCCGCTTCCCGTGTTTTCCGTCACACTGTTGTCGCAAACTGTCTCGTTGAAACAGTAACAGTAAATATAGATGCCATCCCCAAAGTTTCCGGTCACGATGCTCCCCGTTACCGTGTCGTCAGAGGAAGAATAGATGGTGATGCCTTGATTGCTGTTTTGGGTCACAACGTTGCCAGATAACGTATTTTCAGAACAATTGAACAGAGAGATGCCCCAAGAAGTACTTAGGGCAACAATGTTGCTCGAAAGAATATTGTTAGAAGAAGAAATCAGGCCGATGCCGCCTGGGTTTCCAGTCACGTTGTTGTACGATACCGCGTTGCCAGAAGAATAATCGATATGTATACCTCCGCCGTTCCGGGTAATGGTATTGTGAGTCAACGTGTTGTTAAAGGAAGAATCTATCGTGATCGCCGTGTTAGTGTATTGAGTTGCTCCTGTCACGTTGTTGTCTGACAACGTGTCGTTGGAGGAGCAGTAGACGTGAATACCATAGTCATTGTTTGATATGTTGTTTTGTGTGAGGGTGCAGCTTGTTGTGTAGGCGAGTAGAAGGGCTTCCTTATTCTTGTTTGCAAGGGTCAAATTCTTGATTGTTACGTTGGTGCAGTTTGCAAGGGCCAAGTACCCAACGCTTGGATGCGTTGTAGAGTCTATCAACAGCCCGTTCTGGCTCACGTAGTAGTAGATTGGCTTTCCGTCATCAAGGTTTGAAGCGTTGACCCAATTGATGTAGTCACTCAGCACGGAACCATAAATCCAAAAGTTGCTCCAGTAGCTGTTGCAGAAAACATTTTCGAAGAGAAGGTTACCAGAAGAAGAATCGAGCACAATGCCGTAGAAGTTTGCAGTTGCGTTGTTGCCAGACAAAGTGTTAAATGAGGAAGAAGAAAGGAAGAAACCGGAGCCTCCGAGACCGGCGTTTTCAAGTAGCGAGTTATCCGACACAATGTTGAAAGAAGACGAATAAAGTGTGATGCCGCAAGCGGGGTTTTCGATCACGTCGTTGTCGCGTATTGTGTTGTTGGAAGAGACATCGAGAACTATGCCTTTGTAGTTTCTTGCCACAGCGTTGCTTAGCAGTGCGTTATTGGAGGAATTGAAAAGGTAGATGCCAACGTTGTTTCCGTCCACCGTGTTGTCGAAGATCGTCTCGTTAGAACAAATGTGAAGGTAAATGCCGTAAAGACTGTTTCCAGTCATGCTGTTGTTTGACAGCGTGTTGTTGGGGGAAGAGTTGAGCCAGATGCCGCTGCTGAAGCCTGTGATGCTCGTGTTTTCTATTGTCACGTTGTTCACAGACTCGAGGTCTATTCCTGTTCCGGTCCCCGACCCTCGGACGGTGCAGCCAGCCCCGTTGACTACGATATTGCTCCTCTGCACAATGATTGACTCATTGATATTCCCTGTGAAGGTGTATGTGACGTTGTCAACTGTCGAAACCGGGGCTGTTGATGGAGTTATGCTTCCGTCAGCGTTGATGTAGACGGTCTCATAAGCACTGGCAGGTTGAACTTTAGACGTCAACGTCAAAGTGCTTATTACGAGCAAGAACAGCATTATGCTTGAAACAGGTTTCTGCAACAATTCGAATCTAGTTTCTCCAAATTCTAAATCAATCTGCGCCGATAATAGAGTTTTCGGATAAATTAGTCATCATTGTCACCTGCAGTTTCTATTCTCATCGGCTATCATGCGAACTGAGCTTCCGCGACTCGCGCCGCCCAAGAACTTTGGCGAGGAGAACGGGAACGTATCAAGACGTAGGATCGCTTGCATATAGTCTCCCAGGGTTTTGATTTTCGTTTGCATATCAGAAGGAGAGAGGAATGTCAGAAAACAAATACCATTGCCTCGATTTGCGGCAGACAGCCAACCCCCGATGAGAAGCCATGCTCCAACTGTAGAAGTGCTAAAAAACATATCCGCGTAACTGTTTCTGAGACGCGCGCTGCAAAACCCATAAACAGAATCAAGTAGACGAAGAGTATCGCACACACGAATGTTGACACGCAAAAAAATGCGTAACACTGCGTTAACGCTTGGAACTGTTCTCAGAACTGCGTTAACGCAAAAAGGAGCTAGATTCTCTGAGAACTGTTATCTTTCAGAGAACTGTCACAACACCTCAAAAAGGACCATCGTCTTAATTGGAATTCTGAGAATTCTGGAAAAACTGGAGTTGTTACTGATTGTTACAACAAAATTGTTACAAAAGTCCATGCTTTGATGCTAACTTTCGTAGTGCGCGCGAAAGTTTCCAAAACAATCGGAGTTGCCACAAAAGAAATCTCAAGAGTGTTTGCAGAACTGAAATGATCAGAATGCAAATCACATATTTCAGAAAAAGAGTTTTGTGGAGTGCAGAGTACTCTTAGCCTGAAAACCGATGGTAACAGTAGCGCACGCGTCTTGCTTACCGAAAGAGTTAACATCTTCCTGAAGACTCAACGAGTCTGTTGAGTGTCAAGATGGGAGAGGGCTCTCGGTTAGTCGTATGTGATCGTTTGACGAAGATTTATGGAGACAGCGAGACCAAGGCATTGGACTCAGTGAGCTTTTCTATTCTTTCCCGCGGCGTGTTCGTGTTGATAGGCCGGAATGGTTCTGGAAAGACAACGCTTGTGAGAGTGCTTGCGACAGAGCTTGAACCAACTTCTGGAACGGCCACTATAAACGGTGCAGACGTCATGAAGGATACGCGTAGGCTTAGAGAAAAAATCGCCATAGTGCCCCAAGAAGCGAGGCCGATACCTTGGATGACTCCGATGCAAACCGTCCTGTCATACCTTCTCTGGAGAGGGTTCGGTTACGCTGAGGCAAAGAAGAGAGCTCAAGAATCGCTTGATAGAGTGGGGCTCACTGGATACTCCAAGACTTTGAATCGCAAGCTCTCTGGAGGGATGAAGAGGAAGGTTTTGGTAGCCACGGTTCTGTCGTCAGAGGCTGAAATCATTTTTCTAGACGAGCCAACGACTGGGTTGGACCCCATATCTAGGAGAGAATTTTGGGAAATCCTCAAGGACATCGGAAATGAGCGTTTCACTTTTCTCACGACGCATTATCTCGAGGAGGCGGAAGAGCTGGCTGATGAAATCGGCATACTGGACCAGGGCAAAATGATTCGCATGGGAAGCCTTGACGACCTGAGAAAAAGCATGAATTACAACTACAGCGTGAAGCTACTCTCAAAGCCTCCATCTGAGCTTCTAAAGGTTTCAGATGGTGAGACATTGACTGGGAGAGACGATTATGTCCGGATACTCACGACGGAAGAGGAAGCTTTCAGAATCTCAAGGGAATTATCAAAAGGCGGGTTCAAGTTCACTATTAACCCTGTGTCCCTTGACGATATATTCGTTTATTTCGTGATTCGACAAGGAGGCAAAGGAGCTGCAGTTCAAGGAGAGCTCGCCGCAGAGGAGGAGTAGAAGCAGCCAGATTCTTGCCGCGATACTTGTTAACGCCTTGTACGAGATGAGGAACTATCCTATCGTTCTCATCAACACCGTTCTTTCTCCACTGTCATTTCTGGCTTTGATAGTGTTCGTGAGCCGCGGCAGTCTAATTGGACAAGCTGTCGAGGGCGGGTTCATTATGAGTATGTTCTCGAGTGGCATGTCGCTGCAAGCTGATATGTCGCACTTGAAGAATGATTTCAAGCTGCAGGACATGATTGTGAGTTCTCCGACTACTTGGCTAACCTACATGACGGGAATAGCCTTGTCAGAAATCGTTTACTCCATTCCCGCGTTGGTCGTTCTCGCCCTACTCGCAAACTACTATTTGGTGTTGAATGCCTTTGGAGTCTTGGAGTTCGTTGGGGTTCTCGTTTTAATGTTTCTTGCATCCATGGCTGTTGGATACACGCTTTCGACTTTTTCCAGTGACATAGTTCAGAGCTTTGCGTTCATGAGGCTTCTTTCGATGCTCTTCTCAACGATACCGCCCGTCTATTATCCGATTACATACATCCCGCTTCCTTTCAGGTACCTAGCCTACCTATCGCCCACTACTTATGCCGCGGAAATAGCCCAGAACGCATCCGGATTTCAACCTGCGACGATAGAAACGCTTGCTCTGGATTGGAGCATTCTGATAGCCGTAACCGTCGTCTTGTTCTTCATAGCAGCACGTAAGGCACGATGGAGAGAAATCTAGTAATTACACGCGCGCTCAGCCGATCGATCGTTAAAGCTGCTGCCTAACACTATTCGCTTCAACTTCACACCATGAAATACCCTTAGAAAAAGGAAGAAGCACATGCAGTTGCTTCGCGCTTGCAAGCAGAATGGCGTGTACGAGCCTGTATTACGAGTGGAATTATCTTTTCAGCCAGAAGGAATGCACATATGGCGTAGGCGACTCCGCCTATCACGTCTATCACGTAATGCTCTCCTAGCGCGCGCTAGATTGAAATCAAACCGTCAAGGAGACAATTTCTGGGCGATTGAGTAGAAAAGCTACTGATCACGGCAAAGAAAAGAGGGGAAGTATTCTTTAACACATGGAATGGTAGCCCGGGAGAGTTTCGAACTCTCGCCAAGCATATGTAATATGCTTTTTTACCGGTAAATTCGGGTGGTGGCCCCATCCCCGCACCACAGCGGCAAGAGGTGCTGTCAATCTTGATTCTACCTCAGAATTCTACATTCATAACCTATTTGAGACTTAAGGCAAGAGTGGGTTTAGGCGGTTGGGTACATGTCAGCCAAAGTAGAGGACGTTATGGTCAAAAATGTCAAGACCGCGAGTCCCGAAGAGAGTGTCTTGAAGACTGCG
>JBGOYH010000067.1:0-9768 GCA_041479575.1 Bathyarchaeia archaeon | reverse complement strand
TCGCCTAGGCGAGCTGGTCAAGAACGAGATTGCAACGAAGACCACGGACGAGAAATACAAGATCACCACTTTCGGACTAGCCCAAATTCAGAAAGACATTCTTCCAAAAATCAAATCAAAAATTGGCACGTAGTTCAGAAGCACAAGTGATTTTAGCACTAAGTGGGCGGCCTTTTTTGCGCATATTGATATCTGCGCGGTTTTCCCTCTCTCGTTAAAATCCCGTCTTTGACTAAGTCAATTAAAGCGTGAGCCACTGCGGTCCTATCATAATGAAAACCGCGTCTTGCCAACTCGCTGTGCACTTCACTCAAACCCTTAGCGGCTGCGAACCAACCGTCCTCCCACAACTTCTGGATTACACCTTTGCACGTTTCAGCTCTTGGCGGCGACGCAGACCTCGCCACCATGAGCGGCATCTCTTTCAGTTTCTCAGTCACTGCAGAAAGAATTCTGTCTACTGTCTGCTGTAGCTGATCTTCTTGGCATTCCATTTCGAATTCTATTTCACCCACTTTCATCTTTAGCCGTATTGGCGGTTTTACTTCTTTTTCAGTCAACGACTCACCTTATTGTTTATTGTATTGTACATCTTGTACATGCACAACACTTAAATACCTCTTCCTTAAACAATTGGCTATTGGTGAATATTGGTGATTGCACAATACCCTATTACAACAACACCAAAATATAACTTTCCACAATCCACCATGGACACACTCCTTCCCCAACAGTTCACCCAACTCAGTCTACATTCACTTGCTCGAACACAGCACCAGTTCATTCAATTAAATCAGCAAGTCTTTCAACAGATGGGAAGTGAAGAGCCCCTGCAAACACTGAAGATCAAGCTTGAACCAATACTTCTGAAGCCCAAACACAGAGAGAGTATTGTCGCAGCAGTAGATACGTCAACCATGAAGATCGCCGAAACAAGCACGGGCATAGTGATAGCTGTCAGAGGCGCCAATGTCTGGAGGCAAAATGAAAACTACCGATATACCCGGCTCGGCCCCTTCATATTCCACATAACCGAAGAAAATAGAAAAGACGTTTTCAACACGCTTGAAAGAGCATACTTTACTTCAGCGCATAACAAGAACCATCAAAGCGCCCCGACCTTGCCACAGATGCCCACGCGCATCGCAAGCCTGCTCGAAAGATGGCTCCAAGCCATGCTCACAAAAACAATAACCAACGGTTTGATTTTGTTTGATGGCTCGCTGACTTCTGGAACATTTGACACGCCAATACACCGCATGAAAGAAATCCTCGACAACGGAAGAAATAGAGGCAGCATCGTTTTGGCTTTTTCAAAAATGACAAACCTAAGAGTCAATGGCTGTCTGATCACAGATTTTGCCCTTGATCATCGCCCCCCTTACTTGCTTGAGACAGTAGGCCTTAGACTGAAGCCTCCAATGGTTCCACTTGGAGAAGTCTACGTCGCCAAACTGAGCAAAGGCAGTTGCGCCTTCAGACTCGACATCGATCGCCAAGTCTCGCCAGATTTGAGGATTGAAGCAGTCGAAAGACTACTTGGGAACGACCTTGTCTCACAGAGCTATCCTGAAACCCTCCGCCTTGCCCATATTCTTTGCACCTTCACTGCCAACGAAGTGTTAGCTATGCAGCACTTCATCACACGCAAGTGTGGGCTTCAAATGATCAACAGACCAGATATGCATAAGCTTTTGTTCGGTCCGTTTGGAAAAGGAGAGAGTTACTCATGAAGCTGTACAGAAAAGAGGGAAACATAGTTCAAATTCTGAGTTTCCCCAATGAAACCGTTGAAAAAGGCGACTACTTGCTTGTTGAAGACGGAGAAGAAGGAAGAGCACTCATCATCCAAGTTATCGATGTGCAATTCGCTACAATACCAGGCGTTTTGGAGGAACTGTTGCGCAGCCTACCAGACGGTGGAGAGCTGATCCAAGGCGAAGACATTGACCCCTTGGAAATTGCTCCACACATCACCTACATACAGGACGCCAGCCTGCTCATCTGCAAGATTCGAGCAACAGTGGAGAACGACAGCCTAAGCCCGAGCAGTTCCTGGCTTCCCTCACGTTCACAATCGACAATAAAGAAACTTCCAATTCCGACGCTGCTAAAACTCGCAAAAACAAACGGACAACTCCCGATAACCCTCGGCACCGTAAAAGACTCATCGTTGCTGACTATAGACGCCTCATCTCTGGACGGAAGACTGAACATCATAACTGGCAAAAAAGAGACTGGCAAATCCCACCTATCAAAACTGTTGATGGTAAGCCTCGTGCAGTACAAAGCGACTGTTGTTGTTTTCGATTTGAACGGCGAGTACGTGAGTCTGGGAATGACGTCCGATGGAAAAAGAAACGTCAACTACGACAAAATACACGTGCTAACTCCGTCTCAAAACTTCAAAGTAGCCCTAAAGCAAATAGGCATTCACATCCTGCTCGGCATGCTTGTCCACGCGCTTCACTTGCCAGGCACGTCTACTCGCGAGTTCAGACGCATATGGAAAGAACTGCGGGAAAAAGACGAACTTACACTACATGAACTGGGAGAAACTATACGCAACTGGAACTGCAACCAGCACGTTCGTGATGCCCTGTTCTCACGATACCATGCCCTCGTGAACTCAGGCTTCTTCACCGATAACATTGCAGAAGCCACGCTATTGGAAGAATCACTGTTGAAAGCCAAAGAAGAAGGCGGCGCCATAATCATAAACCTCAGAAACACGTCAACGATTGACCGCCAGATAGTCGTAGAATACATCCTAGGAAAACTCGTTGAATCACTGACCAATTGGAAACTAAAGGCAGCATTTCTGTTTGCAGAAGAAGCCCACCTGTACTTGCGCGAGACTTATTGGGACGATATTGTAACCCGCATGAGGCATTTCGGAATTTTCACCACCTTCATCACTAACCAGCCTGACACTATCCGGGAAAACATCTACCGCCAAGCTGACAACATATTTCTCTTCAACTTCACGAACGAACACGACCTAGACGTCGTTTCAAGAGCCGCTCGAGTGGATGCAGAAACGGTGAGATCGATAGCCCGAGACTTGCCACCTCATCATTGTCTAGCACTCGGAAGAGTTGTACGGGATTTTCCGATAGTTGCCAGAGTCAAGGCGCTGGATGTCAAAACAATGGGTGAAACAAGGCTTTTCTTCACTGCATAAGCCAGTCAAGGGGCAAAAGACATTACTTGTCAGGAAAAGAACTCATTTTCTCAAGCTTCTCCCTGTTCTTTTGGAAGAAACCTCTGAAAGATTTTGTAAGATCCTTCTTTTCAACCTCATCCAATGCAACCCATTCAAGTTCTGCAGCGTCACTTGCAGCTCTAGGCGTCCCACTGATAATCTTGACAAAATAGTCGATTATAACAAAATGATATTTTACCTTGCCATTTTCATCCAGAGTAACCTGATTGACAACATCAATCGGTTCAGGCTCGCCAACGGAGAGACCAGTCTCCTCCCTAACTTCCCTAATTACAGTCTGTTCCAGGCTTTCGCCCAATTCAACTATGCCTCCTGGGACACTCCACTTGTCTCTTCCAGGATCATTCTTCCTTTTTTCAAGCAGAATCTTGCCGCCACAGATTATCGCTACGCCGACGCCTACAATCGGACGGCTTGGGTAAAGCCTGCTCAAGCCTTTGAAACCTCTTGACGATTGCTGTTCTATTCGTATCTTAATGCGTCTACGGGTTTAAGCTTTGACGCTCGCCAAGCTGGGTAGATTGCAAAGACTACGCTGACTCCTACGCCGAAGGCCAAAGCTCCAAGGAACACCGTTGGGGTTAGGACCGGGGTTATCGTCATTCCACCTGTTGCTCCTGCGGCTTGGCCTCCCATGAATACACCGCCGCCTCGGAAGACCAGGGCCACCACGTTTGCCAAAACCCAGCCTAATCCTACGCCTATTGCACCGCCCATCAGGCCAATTATGACTGCCTCACAGAGGAAAATTAAGAGCACTGTTCGACTTTTTGTGCCTAGCGCTTTGAGTATACCTATTTCTCTCGTGCGTTCCATCAAAGAAACTATCATGATGTTCATTATGCCTACGCCGGCCACGATGAGCGAGATTGCAGCGATCCCACCCAAGAAGAGCTCTATGATGGAGAAAATACTCGAAACGATCCCAAGGACTGCGGTGGCAGAGATTACTGAAACTTCTCCAACGAATTTGTCCTTTATTGCCTTGGATGCGTTATCGATGACTGTTTGGTCACTGCTTTTCAGCTTCACGATTATCATGTCGCATTCGTTGGTATCAAACAACGTTTGAGCTTGGGCAATCGGAATATAAACGCTGGAATCGGAAGGCCCTCCTACGCCAAAAGACCCAATCTCTTTAAGGATGGCCGTAATATTCCGATGAACCGTTATGGTTGTTGGAGGACGCGCAGTCGCGTTGATCAAGATGATATCAATCGGATCGTTCACATCAGCAAGCATTGTCCCATTTAGTTGAGGGTCAATTATACGTCTCCCAGCCACAACAATGTCACTTTCGGTGTTCAGGGGTATGGTTCCCCTGTCAGCCACAAACGTGTCGCTGTAAACGTTATGATAATCAGCAAAATCAACGCCTACTATCGTGCGGATTTTGTTTGTCCCGCCGACCGTGACGTTAACCGTTTTCTGGATTATTGCCAATGACATGTCAACGTTCGGTATTCCGTTGATTGTCTGCGTGTCGTTGACCAACAACTTGAAGCCAGAATCCCCGCCTCCGCCCAAGCCTCCGCCAAAGCCTCCACCGACGCCTCCTCCCGCAGTCACAATCAATGTGTCGGTTGCGAATCCTCTTTGAAGTTGCACGGTTATTGTGTTTTGTAAGCCCTGACTGATTGAGAGCAAAGCAACGATTGCTGCTATGCCAATTACGACACCTAAGGTTGTTAAGGCTGCGCGTAACTTTCTCAACTTTATTGCGCTAAAGGAATAGGAAAGAATATCTCGCGTTTTCATTTCAATTCACCGTCTCCTGAACGATCAAACCGTCAAGCATCAGCACTGTCTTCTTTGACTGAGTCGCCAGGCGCTGATCATGTGTAACCATGATTGCCGTCACGCCTTTTTCTTCGTTCAACCCTTTGACCAAGCCCATGATTTCATTTGCAGTCTTGGAATCTATGTTTCCTGTTGGTTCATCCATCAACAGAAACCTAGGGTTGTTTGCCAACGCTCGGGCAATCGCGACACGTTGCTGTTCACCACCGCTCAGTTCGGCAGGTTTGTGATTCATTCGCTCCTTCAGGCCTACAGTTTCCAGGAGACCCTCGGCGCGTTTTCTCCTTTCAGGCTTACTCACGTCTGCTATGGACATTGACAATTCAATATTTTCCCTCGCCGTGAAGCGTGGGACAAGGTTGAAAAACTGGAAAACGAAGCCGACTCGGCGCCTAAGATCTGTCAGCTGGTTGTCGTTAAGCGTGGAGACGTCAACGCCTTCAATAAGCAGCTTTCCCTCTGTCGGCTTGTCCAATGCTCCGATCAGGTTCAATAGTGTTGATTTGCCGCTTCCAGATGGCCCCAGAATGGCGAGGAAATCGCCGCTTTCCACCTTCAGGTTCACGCCGCGTAATGCATTCACGGGGACTTTCCCGAGCAAGTACGTCTTTTTCAGATTTATTGCTTCAACGATCGTCGTCAAAGAGATCACTCACTTTGTCTTAGTCGTTGCTTGTCTACTTGCTCAGGAATTTCCACGAAAGCACTATGCCTATCGTAGCAGCCACCACTGCAAATATTCCAACGTATGTGAAGTCCAAAGCAAGTTGTCCCCAATCGGTGCTGAATATCAAGAGTTGTCTAACTGCATCGGTTGTGTAGGTTAGCGGGTTGACCTTCGCTATTGTCTGAAGCCAATCGGGCATGAACTTTGTCGGGAAAAAGGCATTGCTGGCAAACATCAGCGGTAGATTTATCAGGCTCACGACAGCCATTGGAGTCTCTATTCTTGTTGATCTTATAGTGATTGCGATGAAGACCGAGGACAAGCCCACGCATATCAGAAACATGATCCCGAAGACCCCCAGGACGTTGATCGGATTGAAGCCTGCTCCAAACTGTAGGCCGAATGCGACAGCAATGAGTATTATGAGACCTGCCTGAAACATTGATCGCAGCGTTGCGGAAAGAACTTTAGAGAATATTATTACGGCTCTCGATACAGGTGTGCTGAGAGCCTTGTTTAGAAAGCCCAAGCGTCTGTCCCAAACCACCGACATACCGCTGAACATTGTCGTGAAGAGGGCTGTGAAAGCTATCATGCCTACAGCCATGAAAGAAAAGTAATCAGTGGTGTTGAACGCGCCTTGCAAGATGCTTGTTTGCAACCCAGCAAAGTAACTGCCTAGCAGATGAAGCTGGGTTGGTGTAAACTGTGATATCAAGTCTTGAGGCAGCGTGAATGTGCCACTTGAGAACATAGCGCCTATGTTCATTGCTTTTCCTAGTAGACCCATCCAAAGAATTGGCTGTATTATGGAAAGCAGGAAGATTACTGGAGCTTTGTACCATTTCTTAAGCTCTCGGTTGGTTAAGGCCCACAGCCCGTGTAGTTTGCTTTTGGAATTGCCGTTTGTTTCGCTCATTGTCGAGCCCTCCTCATCGTCATTCTTTGTGCAGCAATAGCCTCTCTGGACTCTTCTGCATCACGCATCGACTTGCCGGTGTATTCAAGATAAACCTCGTTCAGTGTAGGCTCCGTCAGCGAAAGCTTTGTCACGGTGTAGCCGTTTTTCCGCAGAGTTTCAATTATTAAAGGTGTGGTTACTTCGCCAAGTTCAGCTTTGATGCGATAAGCACCGTTTTCCTTTCGGACTTCTTTGACGTGCTCAACTTTCTGGATCAATTCGCTCACATCCGCGTTCTCTTTGATTGCCAACGTTATCGAATCGCCGCCCAAACTGTGCTTCAGGTCCTCTGGAGATCCTACAACGATTATTTTTCCGTGGTCAATTATTGCAACGCGGTCGCAAAGTGCATCGGCCTCTTCAAGATAATGGGTTGTCATGAAAAGCGTCATACCATATTCCTTCTTCAATGTTCTGATGTAATTCCAAGTTGCAGTTCTAGTTTGGACGTCTAAACCTAGGGTTGGCTCGTCCAGGAAAAGCACTTTAGGCCTATTGATCAGTCCACATGCAAGCTCAAGTCTGCGACGCATTCCACCGGAATAAGTTTGAACCTTCTTGTCCTTGAAATCGGTTAGCTCAACAAGCTTCAGCAGATCCGCCGCTCGCTCTTTCGCGATGTTCCGTGGAATCCCATACAGGTCAGCACACAAAAACACATTTTCCAAGCCAGTTAAATCCTCATCAGCCGTGTATTCTTGCGGTACAACGCCCGTCACGTTTCGAACACTATTGGCTTGCTGTCCAATATCAAAACCCGAAACAGATGCCTTGCCTTCAGTTGGCTTCAGTATGGTTATCAACATGTTGATCGTCGTTGTTTTTCCAGCACCGTTCGGACCCAGAAAGCCGAAAATCTCTCCTTGGTTTACACCAAAGTTGATGTGATCTACAGCGGTCAGATGATGGTTGAAGACTTTCGTCAATCCTTCAGCTTTTATTATTTCACTCATTTTTTGATCCCTTCAATTTACGATCTATTTCTTCAAGTCTATTTGCAGTATCATCCAAAACTTTGCGAGCTTGATCCAAAGCTTCCTTAGAGAATTTCTTCTCCAGACTAGCACCAAGCTCAAAAAACGCCGACATTGCTCTATGCATCGATTCCCTCACTCCAGCCGTCTTCTCAGGCGGTATCCTAAACCACAAAGCGCCCAGAAACGGAGGAGCAAAAAACTTCGCATCTTTCCTAAACTCCATCTTAATCTTTCTCTGCTCCTCTAGAAGCTTCTTCCCATTTTGCGTAAGCTCATAACGCTTGAGCCCACTCTGATCTGTCGGCAGTTCCTTCAGGTAACCATTATCCTGTAACCAAGCTAAGAGGGGATACACTGATCCTGGGCTTGGCTTCCAGCGCCCATTTGTCCTCTTTTCAATTTCATCCATAATCTCCGAGCCGGACATTGGCTTCTCTGACAAGGACTCGAGTACGTGATAGCGTATGAACCCCTTGGGCACAATTGCTGTATGCCTCATCCAATGTCTTCTGTGCTCGCCCATGATTTATCACTATTGATATCGCCGTCGATATCAACAGCGATATTTAAACATATTGGAAGGAAGTTGGAATTTCCAACTAATCAACGAGTGTTCCAACAGGTTTTCCCTTGACAGCCGTCAAGACGTTCTCTGGAGTGAACCCGTTGACTACTATCACCTTGACTTGATGACGCTTCAAAATCTTGACGGCTTCTGGATCGATAATCTGATGAATTCCAGCCTTGTGCTTGCCTTCTGAAAAAACACTTGACAAATCTTCAAACCTCAAATGGTCAAGCTTCACAGCATCAGCATAGCTCTTGGGATCCTTGTCGTAGACACCGTCCTGATCTGTAGCCTTGACCAATAGATCGGCCTTCACCTTCCGAGCCACCAAAGCTGCGACAGTGTCGGTTGTCATGCCTGGCTTCAAACCGCCCATGACCACTGCTTTTCCTTTAGCCAAACATTTTGCAGCATCTTCTAGAGTCAATGCAACTGTTCCACAACCAGATTCACCAAGTTTCTTCAGAAAGAGCTGAGCAAAAACCCTTGAAACAGAAATCGCGATATCATCCTGAGCTGACTCGTCGAGGCCAATGTCTTTGGCGACGTGGATCATTTCTCTTGCCAGTTTTCCTCCGCCTACTATTGCGACCACCTCATGTCTTTGCTTTTTCAGATCTTTCAACAAATCAACGTACTTGATGATCAAGCTAGGATTGACTGGTGAAGCAACGACAGATCCACCTATCCTCAACACGACACGCATGGACTTACATCCTTAACGTACTATACAAATCGTGCAGTTAAAAATTCTTCACAAGAAACCTGTCAAATCCTCTTGGCCTCTGCCTTTTCCCGCCTGCACCCTTACGGTTTCTCCAAAATGTATGATCATGCCATCTACAGCAGCAAATGTTGGAACATCTGTTTTCTCTTGGATGAGCTTCGCTTCTTTTTCAGGTCCTTGAAGAAGCATTCTCATGCCAAGATGCGTCATTACTGCCTGCTCGGGACGTGTGTCAGCAAGTATTCTTATTGTATCGTCAGTTGACATGTGACCTTTCCAAGGTTTTCCAGAGGGTCTCATAACGCACAAGACCAAGAGGCGCAAGCCCTGATAATGTTTGATTATATCTGCAAAATATTCAGTATCGCTTGTGTACGCGAAGTCCCCAACTTCGGTTTCAAACCTGAAACCCACGGCGTCCGGGTCAGTGTGCCTTGCTTCTGTCGTTAAAACGTGGACAGCGCCGACTTCAAATCTCACTCCTGGTGCTGCTTGGATTTTCTGTTCGACCATTTGCTGATGATACCTTGAAATAGAAGCCTCACAGACGCTACTTCCTTCCAAGACACTTCTAGGAGCAGCCAAGACTCCTTGTTTCCGAGTCATGCCTCTGGTCATTGCTTCAACAAAAACCTCGGCATCGGTGTAATGATCGGGATGACAATGCGAAACAAGTAAAGCACGAACATGCTGTGGGTTCAGTCCCTCCTCTATCGAGTGAACAAGTGCGCCAGGACCTGGATCCAAATGCAGATTCAAGCCTTCACCCATTATCCGAATTCCGGCAGTACGTCTTTTCTGGGTTATCGTTACGAATCGGCCGCCACCGGTACCGAGGAACG
>JBGOYH010000066.1:0-9879 GCA_041479575.1 Bathyarchaeia archaeon | reverse complement strand
CCTCACAAAGAGTAGCGCGCATGCGTGTTCCGAAAATGGTGTAAAATGGTTTTTATTCTTATTTTTTGATTTGAGGGCAGTTTTGAGCTTCGCATCCCTTTCTGGCTTGCTTGCAGTACCCGCCTTTCTCAAATCTGCAGAAGTGTTTGAGGCGACTGAAGGGTAAAGACACAATTTCAATCAACGGGTCTGAGAGAGCGGCGGAAACCTGCTGTCGCACTCTGGGCGGGATGAGATAGGTGAATTTTGGTCTTCCCATTCCTGTTGTAGGCCTCTTTTCCTTCACTACGAGGCCTTGATTTGCCAAATTCTCAAGGTGTAGCCTCAGCGTGTTATGGCTAAAGCCTGTTTCATCCAGTAGTTGGGTGAAGACCTTGGGTTTGCCGTCCTGAAGGGCGGTCAAAATGCGCTCATCAAACGGATCCATGGAACCGCTTATGCCGGACCGGACTTAAAACCATTTTTAACCATTTTCGGAACAGGCATGCGCGCTATCGTGGTTTCTACTTGTCTTCAAGTTCAGCTTTAGAGATCAACAAGTATCCGCTCTGCCCTTTCCAAACCTTCTCCGCTTCAACGACCTTAATTCTTTTCTTAAAGAAAGCGGCATCAAGAACGAGGGTTTCATATTCTCCGCCTTCGCCCACGAGCGAAATCCCATACTGCCTGTTCAGTCTGACCAAGTCGTCAATGGTTTCAGCGTCCATCTTCCTGCCCAGCCATTTATCGTCAAGACCGTGAGCATAGACTCCGGTAATGATGACGTTAAACTTCAGATCTAACATCTCTTTCAGCAATGCTAGAGGATCCTTGTGCCAAAGAGGCGTGATCGACTGAAGATTCAATTGTCCACAGATGTTGTCAATCTTGGTTTTCTGGTAGTTTGACGCTATTCCTCCGGAAACTATGCCATCAACATGAAGATTTTCGATCAAACGTTTGAGGTCTTCAACTTCCTCATCTTTGACCCCGGATGTTTCCGCTTTGGCAACTGGAATGCCGACAGCCTCTGCGAAAAGATCCACCAAGCCAATATTGGGATAATGAAACATCCAGCTGTCTTCCCTCAACGGGACCATAGTGGCGAGACAAGTTACCGTGTATCCTTCCTTCAGAACATGGTAAAGTGCCAAGGTAGAATCTTTTCCGCCCGTGGCTAGAACGGCGACGCGCATTACAAACACTCTCACTTTCACAATACGAGACCGTAAATCAGGTATATGCTTCTTCTCACTTCATAACTTTCGAAGCTGCTTCCTTGAACAAAGCCACCGTCTGCACACGCCACTTCTCAAAGTTCACAGAATTCTCAGGATACTCTTTGCAATGGTCTTTCACACGATTCATGTATTTCACCGTCAAACGAAGCTGATTCAGGAAACCTATCCTCTTCAATCCCCTGAACACTCTCCTACTTGTTTCAGTAATGTTAAGATGAAACTCGTCACCTAAACCCGCCTTCAAAACGTCATCTTCAGTTAAGAGATGATACCTCATTCCATAGTTCAAGTCTTCATCGCGACACGTCAAAAGTAACATTCTGAAAACGTCAAGCCTGGCTTGTTTTGCACCGTACGTTTTGTGGTATCTGCAGTTGTAAGGCCACAAAGATTCGCGTCTCACATCTCCCTTCTCAAGCGCTTCAATGATCGTTTTGCCAGCAAAATGTCCACTCAGCATCGACGGACCTATTCCGCCGCCGTGAATTGGGTTGACGAGGCAGGCTGCGTCTCCAGTGATTATGACGCCGTTTCCAACCATGTTGTCCAGTGGTCTTCTTGTAGGATCGTACCATGCGCCTCCTGTGAGGAGCAGCGAACCGTCAAAAATTGGTTTTGTAAGAATGTGCTTGTAGAATTGGTTCTTGGGATTTGGAAATTTGCCGCGCATACAAATTCCTAAGCCTGCGTTGACTCTTGCTCCGCCTTTTGGGAAGATCCATGCATAACCACCTGGAGTCGCCTTCTGGTTCAGGTAAATCTCGCAGTACTTTGTGTTTTCGGTCTCCTGCTTCAGTTGGCGTATTTCACGGTAACAAGCCTCAACATCCTCGTTTGCAACAGCGTTCTCAATCCCTATCGGTTTGGGCAAGTTTTTCCTTACGACCCCCATAAAACCGCTTGCGTCAACTGTCACCTTGCCCTTCAGTTCCTCCTCCTTGCCTGTTTTCAATTTCTTAACCAAGACGCCAGTGACAAAACCCTTCTCGATCAGTGGTTTCACACATTGCGTTGAATCTACAAGCTGCGTGCCCGCGTCAACCGCTTTTCTGAGCAGCCACTGCCCAAAAAGACGCCTGTTAAGCAGATAACCGACGAAATCCTCATGTTCCACGGTGAAAACGGTATCCATATCCGGTGAATAGATTCTGATGCCTTCTATCCTCTTTTCAAGTTCCCCGCCCTGCGGCTTTTCCAAACCTAAGGTTTTCAGGTGATGCTCCCCAAGGGCGTCTCCACAAACCTTCTCTCCAATTTCCTCCCTTTTCTTTCTCTCAACAAGACACACTTTCAAGCCTGCATCTGCAACTGTCTTTGCTGCCAAACACCCTGCTGTTCCTGCACCAACAACGATTACGTCAAACTTCAAAGGGACCTTCTCCTTCAAATCTGCGATGCATTTCGAATACTTTGTCGCGGTTGACCCATATAAATTGTTGAGTAAGCTTCTTCACACCAGGTGTAGAATGACCGAGCGTTTTCCATGATTTGAATACAACGTTTTGCTCCACTAATTTCCATGAAAATCATCTCAACAAGCCCTTTTGTCGATTTGCCCCCGTCACGTCGAAATGTTTTTCATCAACCGTGTTCACTTACCTTAAATATTGATTAATAATTCATAATAGTTAATTATATTCTGAGCGAACGATGGGAAACAACAGTAACTCATTGAAAAAGGATGTGTGTGATAAAATGATGAAAAAAACGGAACTCAAGAAAACAATGGCGTACGTAGAAATCGACCTGACAAAGATCGACGGCGACGGAGCTTTCCAATGCCCAAAATGTGGAACCATCATATCTCCTGACGACGAGTCAGACAACAACTACGAGATCGTTGACACCAAAGTGAAGAAAGACGAACTTGCAGAACTGGTTGTCAGGTGCAAAAAGTGCCGAACCACAATGAAACTCACAGGTTTCATGTCACAACCAGAAGCCTAAACCGATTCTTGACAGGTTAACCTATTTTTCTTGTTCAAGTCTTCTACTTATTGCGATGAAAACAAGCCACAACGCGACGGCATAGAGAACTCCGTTGAAAACAGCGCTCACATATGTAGTATAATTGGCAGCCAAGCCGCCGATCAGTGTGCAGAAGACGTTTCCTGGGAACATTGGTGAGGGAATCAGCAGAGATGCACCTGTAAACAACACGAAGAATACCATCAGGATTATTGTTCCCTTCACTTCTGATCGCCGCTTACTGATTTTCACCTGTTTTCCTGTATTGTTGCTATCTGCAATCGTGTCTAGCATCGCAAGATTTAATAAACCTTCTTGTACGGCTGTAGAACTCAAATACAGATTCCAACTCACAGCGTTTAGAAGCCCAGAAGCTGTAGCAAATAAAGCACATAGTAATGCAAGAAGGAACAAAGGACGAAAATTGCCACTAACGCGACCGCCAACAGTTTTCTCCTAGTTGAAAGACCTGAAACATCATCTAGGGCTCCAGGATGCCTATACATCGACATGAGAACAACAAAGAAAGCCATCGACCAGAAACCTTCGACGACCAGTAACAAGAAAGACAAGAGGACCAGAACTGTCCTTGCCTTCTCGCCGAGCAAGGATCGAGCCACGTGACCGCCATCAAGCGTACCTGCCGGCAATATGTTAAGCATCGTCACGATCATGCCAACCCAGCCTGCAAAAGCAACGGGATGCAGCAGGACATACCGGTCTGCCGGAACTCTTAGAAAAATGGCGAAGAGGTCGAACATAAGGGGTGCGGGAAGGCCACCGCTTGGTGCTGGCAGAGGCAAAGTAGGAGAAAGAATCAAACCGATGATGCTGGCTATTGATGCAAGTATGAACCCTACTATAGGACCGCTTGAACCAATATCAAACAAGGAATCCTTGTTAGGCGGAAGAGATTTCTGCATTATCACCGCACCGAAAGTTCCGAAGCCCAGCAAGTCACCTATTGGCGGTGGGCCTGGAATGAAGTAGGGTGGCGTGGCTTCTATGCCGTTTCTGTTGGCAATGATTTTGTGGCCCATCTCGTGAGCCCCAAGCACCGTCATTATTGCGACGGTGAAGGCTGCGGCTCCAATGAAAGGACTTGACATCAGCCCCTTGTCAACGAACTCGACTGAAAGCAGATAGCCCGTCAGAAAGGTCGTTCCTATCGTAGCGAAAAAAAGCAGCCAGTTTATCAGTATATTGCTTGGCTTCACGGGCGGTTTTGGAAAAACCTTCAGCACTATTTTGCTGTCTATTTTCCGCAGGAGAGCTAGCATGTTCATCTTTTCCAGTTCTTTGAGAAGCTTGAGGAAAGGCTGCTTCGTTTCTTGCGGTTGCTTCAGGTAGTAGGTTGGGATGCCATGCTCTATAAAAGAGTCTTCTGTTTGAAAGTGAGCAGAAACCGTCTGAGTTATCCTGTCAAAATCTGCTTGTTGGAAAGTTGTCTGAACTGTTTCTTCTGGGGCTCCTGCCATTATCTTCCTGCCTTTTTTTGTTGCGGTAGTAGAATGTTCAGGGAATAGAAAAGGCTATTGGAACGCGACCTGAGATTCTGCTTGATCGTCCCTCAAAGAATTCTAGACTTTCCGTTGGGACAAAGCATCTTGTTGAATTTCTTGATTTACTAACTGTTTCCGAATCATCGAAAGTATTATAAAAAGAGGCAAGGCTTACTCTCTACTAATCTTGGTAGTTGAAATAGATGAGCTTCACGCTCGCATGCGACATCATGATGGACCTAGAAGGATCCGTTCGACCCGCCATGTATTTAGCTGAGGCATTGGTTCAAAAAGGCTACGACGTCGCTATTATTTCACCAGCAATGTCGAAGGACGTTGAAAATAGTCTAAACATGCGGAAAATTAAACCCATAAATCTGCACGTGAAGCTCTTCGCAAAGAGACTTGGTCTTTCAATGCTTTGGTTTGAAACATGGGGCCGCGAGGCGTTTTTGAGACTGAACTCGAGGAATGCAGACCGTCATTCGCATGCCACGATCAACTTTTCTCACACGCTGGTCGTGCCTTCAACATTTTGGTATCTTCAAGGACCTACATCATCAGCGTTAAGAGATATGGAAAACGAGCTCACCCTAGTTTACAGATCTGCTTATGGAATCTTGAAGCCAGCGCTCGAATATGCTGACAAGAGACTTGCCATAGAAATGTGCAAAGAATCGAAAATCGTTTTTGCCAACTCGAAGTTCTGTGCATCCTTGTATCGGGATTGGGGAATTGAAGTCAGTGACATAATATATCCTCCGATAGACTGCAAATTGTTCCAGCCGTCGGCGCCAAATCCTTCAGGCGACTATGTAGCCACCTATTTTGGCAAAGAAACAAAATTCACAGTAGTCAAGGCAATTGCTGACCTGGGAGTCAAAGTCAAAGCTTTTGGGTCTAAGGCACCTTTCATACCGAAAAGCATGACCACTCATCCCAACATCGAATTCTTCGGCAGAATACCTGTCACCGAACTTGTCAAAATCTATTCTAACGCTCTGTTCACCCTGTTTCCATTCACCCATGAACCGTTTGGATACATACCCGTGGAGAGCATGTCTTGCGGAACGCCTACACTTACTTATGACGCGCAGGGACCAAGCGAATCGATCATTGATGGATACACAGGATGGCTTGTAAAGAACGACAGAGAAATGATTGAAAAAGCCGTAGATCTCTGGAAGAACGGCTATCCTCAGACAGTCCGAAAGAACTGTGTCAAAGAAGCAATAAAATTCGACAAAACCAACTATGTGACTAAGTGGCTGGAACTTCTCCAGAAATCAGGTGATGTCGAAATTGAAATGCAGTCGAATTCCCGTATGCGCCTTGATTATGCTCCAACCAACCCGGTTTCAACGATCTAGAGTCGGGTACTCAGCACTTTATTGTACACTGCTTCAACGTTCATGGCAACATCATCCCATGAGTAAAGAGGCGCGGATCTCTTGGCATTGTGACTGAGTTGCTCCCACATGTCTGGGCTTCTGTAGAGTTCTTCAAGTGCGTGGGCTATTGCGTCGGGATTGTTATGCTCCACGATCAGGCTATTGTATCCATTTCTTGCAATATCGTCGATTGCTCCGTTGTAGGGGGCGCGCGTCAGTACTACGGGCAGCCCCAGACTCAAGGCTTCGGCTATTGACATTCCATACGTTTCGAATTCGCTGGCCGAAACAAAAACCCATGAGTTGCTCAAGATCGACACAAGTTTTTCTCTGTTCCCAGGGGGAATGGAGTCATGCAGATAGAAACCGTCGATTCTTCCTGAAAGATGCTTCAGTTGTTCCCTCATAGAGCCCGACCCAACGACATGAAGCTCTGCATCGCCTACTTTTCTCCTGAAGATCTTGAACGCTTTTAGAATTAGATCCAATCGTTTTTGAGGTTCAAGACGACCTGCAAAAATGATGCGTCCCCGCTTTGGCTTGAGCCTAGCTCTCAAGAAGGCCGGGTCGTTGCCGTTTGGGATTACGCTGATTCTTTCCGGGCTTATGCCTATGTGTTTCAGCAGTATTGTTTTGGCAAAGTCCGAGACTGTAATGTTATGAGTGTTTAATTTCGAACTCACACGGGCGAGGGCAGTGCTTGTCTTGCTTATTGCCTTTTGAAAGGAGAAAGGCCAAACAACATTCCAGGATATAATTATCGGTGTGTGGGGTTTGGCGATTCTCGCCGAGAAAGAAGGAAGGATAGGCCAGATGTCCACGTCTATTATGTCATATGACCGAAAGGGAAGCTGAAAAAGAGCTGAAAAAGTGAGACCTATGACTCTTTCCAATCCGTGCATCTGAGTGATAGGCAACCTTGCGGAATCAAAGCGGTAGGTCCGAAAACCCGCGTTTGAAGCTTCATCACTTCTTGATCCAAGGGTGAAAACATCTATTGCGTGCTTCTGACAGAGTCGCTCTGCTATGTTGCAGTATCTCACGCCTGAACCCCCTATGTCTGGGGGAAAACGTTCAACCACCATTGCGATTTTCAATTCAGACGCCCCTGTTTTTCCGTATTTCAAACTTCTCAGCTTTTGATTGCCAAGATCAGTATACGCCTTGCCACCGAGACAGGAACAGGCAGTTCGATAAATCTTCCAAAGACTGGAAACCGCTGAAAGGGGATTGGCAATAACCCTCTTTTTGTCGTTTGAAAGCCGGCCTTGCGAACAGACGAGAGAAACTCTCCTAGAGGCAACAAGGAACAGTGGATTTTACCCATCTTGTGAAGCTTGTCTGATATGACGTCGATCGGATTTGCCACGGGGTTCTCGATGATCAGAACTCCTCCTTGACGAAGACAACGGTGGCTTTCCTTCAACAGCAGTGTTGGCCGACTCAAGTGCTCAAACGTGTCGAAACAAGTAATGACGTCTATCGCACCGGACTTAAATGGCAAGTCTTCAGCATTGGCCCGCATACGATCCACTTTTTCACCAGTCTTCAATGCGTATTTCGAAATATCGAGACCGACAGAATCATACTTGAATTGACTCAGAAGACTTGTCACGTAGCCGTAAGCGCAGCCAACGTCAACTGCTCTTTTGCCTGCGCCTTCAAACAGGTTCTGATGACCTTTTCGAAACGCCCACTGAATCGCACGTAAGCAGAGCGATTGGACAGCACTCTTTTCCGATAGGGCAAGCCTGGAATGACTGAAAGCTTCTTCCTCGTAGATATGTTCCGAATGAAACTCCGAACGTTGTTCGGAGTGTAGTTTCTCGTCTGAGCCTAGCATGGTCATTTACATCCCAATCTGTATGACTCTGACATAATCAAGTGCCACATAGGTATTGTTTGATTCACAATACCCTCTAAATTCCATTCGAGGCAGGCCGCTTATCCTGAAATCCAGCGTGAATTCTTCCCAATCTCCAAGTGTCTTGAAATCAAACGAACTTAAAACTCTCTGGCTAACAACGTTGCCTGAGGCTGCCACATCAAGAATACAGTCCAAACCCGCGGAATTGGTTTTTACTCTGAAAGTTGCTCGGTATTCTCCAGTGAAGAAATAGGAATAGGGGCCATACCAAGCGAAGCCAGTTGAATCATTTGCTTCGTGTGCGATCACTCTTCCTGAATAGCTTGTCGGGTCGTTCAGAACTTTGGAGTTTTTGAACATTGGGAGGAGTTGATCAGAATCAAAAGCGTCAATCCGGCCTCTAAAAAGTGTCGGTAGGCCACTATATCTATTCTTGAATAATAGGATTCCGTCTGCAGAGGCAAACAAGCCATATTTTCCGCTGCCAATCTCTTTTTCCAGCGCTTCCACCGGGGACGCTGTAGAGGAGAAACCGGCCCGAGTCAGGAAGTGAGATGACTTCAAATCAACGAGAATGTAATCTACGTCCATTGGCATCGGCCATGTCAGGATATACGCATCTTCTCTTTGTGCGACATGAGCAAAGATGTCGTTCTGCGTGGCCACGGAGGCGTTGTCAGGTACAAGATTCAAGACTTCAAGAAGAAGATTTGAATGGGGGGTCATTTCTACCCTGCGATCGCCAAGTATTGGAAGACCTATGGGACTCATAGCAACAGACAAGAGAATACAGGCAGCTAAAATTGAAGCAATTATTGTCCTTTGCAGTTTGAAGTTTCTTTGTCCATCATTGCTGAAGGAGGACAGTTTTCTGAGGCTGAATATCGCTGCGACAAACAATTGACCAATTGCAAAGGCTGAATATTGAAAATAGAAATTGTAGTAAAGCCAGTATTCAGACAGAGGTGCCGCTATTAGCCACGGAAGGGCAATAAGAAACTCTACAGAGAAAAGGGGCAACATAAGGAGAGGTGCCAAAAGAGAGAAAACATAAAAGATTTTTCCTATAGGTGAGACCATGAAAGTCAGGGCTTCTAAGGGATGGGTTATGATATTCACTAGTGCCTCCGAAAGGCTTGATCCCCAAAAAGTCCAGTTCCCTGGAAGACCAGTGCCCTTTATCGGGTTCACAGTATTCATTACGTAGAAAGCCCCGAAAAACCATACGATAGCAATGATCATCAATATGAATGGGAAGGCTATTCGTCTCAGAAGCGACCTATTATGCTGCGTAGGATTTCTTTTGGTTATTTCTCTTAAAACAAGATAGACTCCAAGAAACATTACGAGTATTGGTGCAAATTCTATCGTACTAAGCGTTAGCAAAGCGAACAATAATCCCTTGAACCACTTCTTCTCTTCTATATAGTGAAAAGTCAGGAGAAAAAACAATGGAATAAATGCTTCAGTGTGAAAGTCAAAACAGTTCACACTTTGGAGAGCTGGATAGATTAAGTAAGCGGCTGCTATGCCTACCGCTGAGAGCTTGTCGCCAAGTTGCTTCGTGGCAATCCAATAAACTGGCAGTGCGCCCAAGGCAAGCACCATCGATTGTAGTACAAGAAGCGTACATGGACACTGAAATACTGCATAGACTGGAAGTATCAGAAAGAGGATTGGCGAGAAGTGAGCACCCAGAAAACTTCCGCTTGGATTCACAGAAAGCTCAATTGTATAGTAGAAGAGTTTACCTCTGTTCACGGTTGTCCAAAGTGATTGTGTGAATATGCCCAGATCCCAAGCGTAAGTTTTGAATGCATAATGCATAAAGATGGTGAATCCAGAAAAAACCACAGCGTAAGCGCTAATCAAGACAAAAACTGTTGCGCCCGGTTTTCTCTCGACAACGTCAATGCCTGCTTCAAACTTGG
>JBGOYH010000065.1:0-10034 GCA_041479575.1 Bathyarchaeia archaeon | reverse complement strand
GGCGGCTTCGGAAGCTTATCAACTACTATGATTTCTTTCCTCATATCCGATTGCCCCTCATTTATGGCAATTCAATAGAGATGCCTTTTTTCTTTTTAAGTTTGGCCTACGCTTGCGATGAAGTCAAAACAGGGTTTTCCCCATATAATATTCTATAGGGGATTTTCCCTGTTTTGAAAGGTGCAGCAGACCTATGCAGACTGACTGCCAAAAGCCAGTTCAATCCTAACAAACGAATGCCAACACTCACTTGGATTAGTCAACATATTTAAGTTGAAATACAATATGGTAAGGAATTGTGAACTTGATTGACAATTACAGTCACATTTGAACGTGAAGGACTTGTGGAACTACTACAAGCCTTCAAAGGAGAGTCGGTAAGGCAAGCACCGGGGGTTCTTCAATTTCGTCTAAAAGCGTTCCACGATCAAGAAGAAATTTGGGAATATGAGGGCTCAACTGGAAGAATAGTCCCGCAGGAAGGAAAGACGTTTAGTCATACGGTTTTGGACGTTCTTGATATGTGCGGGGCATCAGAGCTACGTACAAGTTTCTCAGGATACAGAGAGGAAAGAGAACTTGATTCTCCCAACTGGGGGGAGTGGTTTCTTGAAAGAGTCTCGCTAAAATATCTGATTCCAGATACCAACTTCATCTATCGGCACTATTGTTCAAATGTATTGGCGCGGTCGCTTGGAGCAGATTTCAAAAATCTGATTTTCAGATTGCCACGATTGGTCGTTTTGGAGATTGAGAGAAGGGGGAATCACGCCCAAGAAGGAAGCGCAGACAAACGTCTGTCTTTCTATGCAGCAAGAGAGGTGAATTTTCTTAGGAGCGGCATTAATTTCGACTTGTTGCCGAGCATTGATGTTTCTCTATTCAGCACTTTTACAGAAAAGGCTGGAAAAAAGCTAACTGATATGTGGATACGCAAGGAGATACACGACTCCATGCGCACATTAGGTTACACCAACACTTCCCCCAAAGACACGATCCTCTTGACGTGTGACCTGATGAATGCCCTTGCCGGAGAAGCAGAAGGATTAAGCACGTGCTATTTCTCAAGATCGGAACAGCAATCATATTTCATAGACAGCAGCAACATGCAACAGTTGTTCGATTTCATTCTGGCAAGTGCCATAATGTTCGAGAAAATCCGAGTTGATGTGATAATAAAAGGTGACGCTGTTCACAAGTCCTTGATACTCAAAGGCATATGGGATGGCAAAACAACATCGCAATGGTTTTCGGATACCATAATCGCCGCATACTAGGTAAAGATATGCGCATGTATTGGAGAATTGAAGAGGAATGCTGCTTCTTCTAAATGCCGCATGGGCGCTCATGTACAAGAAGCAAGCCTTTTAAGCCTCGCAATAGCCATATTTACATTGTAGAGGTTTGAAAAATGACAGAAATTGAAAAAGCGCCGAAGGCGCAGGCTGATGTCCTAGACCAAACTAGACTACGCGCGCCCATCCTTTTCCTTTACACAGCGATTATTTAAGAGATTTGGGTCAGTCAATCGAGTTTGTTGTAAACACGTTTCTGCAGCGAAGCAAAGAATTAAGAGTATGAAATTCCGCCTTTGCTAAACATTGTTCAAGAAAAAGGGAGAGTAACGCTTGGGATTTGTCAACCCCCTCGTCGCTATCATCATAGCCATCGGCTTTCTCATTGTACTACTTTACAAGCGGGTTAATCTTGGAATCGCCTTGAACGCAACAGCCCTCTTTCTGGCTTTGCTTGCAGTTGATTTGGGAATGATTATTCCAGTTATAATCACAACAACGTTGGATTTGCTTACAATCTCAGTTTGCGCTGCAACCTTTAGCATAATGTTGCTGAGCGAACTCTACAAAGAAACTGGAATGATAAGAAGGTTGAGCGACAGCGTAAGCAGATTGATTAACAACCCGAAAATCGTGCTCTGCATTCTGCCGGCAATCATAGGGCTACTGCCAGTTGGAGGAGGCGCGTTAGTGTCTGCGCCGCTTGTTGATTCAGAGGCTGACAAACTGAAGATGACGCCAAGCAAGAAAGCTTATGTGAATCTCTGGTTCAGACACACGATTTTTCCGGTCTATCCTTTGGGTCCAGTGATAATAGCTACAGCAGTTCTCACAAAATTGTCCATACCATCGATAATTGTGCGGCAGATCCCTGTAGTTCTGGTCATGGTAATCGTCGGATACATCATTGGTTTTTGGAAGGTTTCACAAGTCAAAAAGGACGCGCCAGATATTCGAGCCAATAGGAAATCAGACCTTAACAACTTTTTCATCTCCTTCTTCCCCATCCTGGCGACTATTTTGATAGACGTAGCGTTGAACCTCGCAGGTTTCAATCAGCTTCTAAGCGGTTTTGATGTGGTAATCGCAATACTCATAGGGATTGCAATTTTTGTCGCAATCACGAAGCTGAACTCTATGGTTTTCGTGAAGCCCTTAAAAAGCTGGGGAATATGGGGAATAACTGCTGCAGCTTATGGCGCGTTCTTGTTGAGGAACGTGATGGATGCAGCGGGAATCTCTAACGTCTTCTCTTCTTATGTCGCAAACGGAAGCATCGACGTTGTCCTGTTCCTGGCAGTTGGACCTGCTTTGCTAGGACTTTTAACCGGCTCAGCTCAAGGCGGAGTTGCAGTTAGTGTCTCTATTTTGTCAACGATCTTTCCCCTGCCTTTCGCGGCCAAGGTTGCGGCATTGGTTTACATAAGTGCCTATCTGGGATACACGATAGCGCCAACACACTTGTGTTTAACGTTCACGGCAGATTACTTCAAGTGTTCGCTTGGCAAAATGTACAAGTACATTATTCCATCATTTCTGATAACATTCTCAATAGCGTTACTGGTATATTTTCTGCTCTAGAACTGAGGCCTATCGTTGTCGAGTTCGATGGAGAACGATCTGTGTAAAGGCAAGAAAATCGTGAGCGAACGTTGCCCATGCGTAAGAGAATTCTGCGAGAAACTGGAAAAAGCGCCGTGTTGAGATGATTTGAAAATAAAATAAGGAGAAAGACGGTTTTTAGGCTATATTGCTCTTAGATTTTTTGTATCTTCTTCGCGGAGTTTCTTGCTTTTCGGCAGTGTAATTTCAAGTACTCCGTTCTTGTATTCTGTTGAAACCGCGTTCATACGAATGTTTCTGTTCGGTAATTCTACGGTCTTGTAGAAATTCCTGGCCCTTACTTCAATGCAGCCTCTTCCGAAGTCTAGTTTTATGTCCTCCTTTTCAACACCAGGCAGCTCCACGTAGATTTTCACGGCGTTGTCTTCCTCGAAGACATCTACTAGTGGTTCGCGCATTTCCTTCAACGCGGCTTTCGAAACTTCGAAAGGTTTCTCTGGCAGAGGTCTTCGTTTCGAAGGTTTCAAGGGTTCAATAGGCTCCAATGGCTGCATTGGCTCTTCTGTTCCGAAGCGTCCTCGAACTGCGAAACCTTTCATTTCTGGTTCATCTATTTGCCTGATTTCCCAGGTTCCCTTGATGTCTCCGTTTCTGATCTTTTCCAGAATTTTGTCCAGTTCGTTCTGAGATTTTTTCATCAATTTGAAGATATCAAAGTCGTCGAACGAATCGTTAAAGTCATCGTCAAATGACAAAGTTTTTCACCCCCTTACAGTCCTTCCATTTGTTCTATTGATTCCATCAAGCGGCGCAAGGCCAAACTCATCATCATGAAGATCTCCCCGAACTCCGAACAAGCATATTTTCCCCTTCCAGTTTTCTCCAGCAGACCACCCTCCTCCAGCTTTCTCGAGTTCTCCCAGACGATCTTTGGGTTCAAGTCTAGGTCCTGCATGAAGTCCGCGAACCTCAGTGTTCGATCGTCTGCTTCCACAAGTCGGCTCATCATTCGTAAACGCGTCGCATGAGACAAAGCGCTGAAAATTTTTGACAGTCTCTCGAAGCTTTCTTCGTTTTCCTTCAGTTCCTCTTCCAAGTCCTGTTTCGACCAGTCTGCGGGGGATAGTGGAAATTCGAACAGTGTTTTTCCATCGCGCACTAGCTGTATTTTTAGTTTCACGTTGCCTTGCTCCTTTTTTATTACCAAAACGTAATTACTACTAGGTAATATATGAACTTACCGCTTGGTAATATCAATGAGTAACCAGAAAACTTGACAGTCCGCCATTATTATAGCGCGCGCTCTATCGAGTAGATCGCGTCTTCAAGCAATCGGAAGCAAATAATAGCCGAGTTGTTTTACTGGTGTTTCAGATTTGAGCTTCAGTGGTGGACAACAGTTCCGTGACTACTAGATGCGGCTTGAGCCATAGATGATTTCAGTATCAAGGGCGGTCGAAAGCTATAAATAACAAATGGAAACAGAAGCTTCGATTTCAGCCCTAGCTAAGATGACTTGGTGAAGGAAGGGAAATGGCGGTAAACTCTGGGGACATGGCATGGGTGACTCTTGCTTCTGGGCTTGTCATGCTGATGACACCTGCCCTAGGATTCTTCTATGGAGGACTTGTCAGAAAAAAGAACATTTCCTACACAATAGTGCAATGTTTTGTCATCTTTGCTGTCGTGGGCCTGGTATGGACGCTCTGGGGCTACAGCCTCGCCTTCGGTCCTTCTATGGGCGGATACATTGGAAACTTTGACAAGGCGTTGCTGAATAACGTTGGTGTGACCACGCCTCTAGGCGA
Source organism: Bathyarchaeia archaeon (assembly GCA_041479575.1). Lineage (GTDB taxonomy): Archaea > Thermoproteota > Bathyarchaeia > Bathyarchaeales > Bathycorpusculaceae > DASPPK01. The sequence goes on along the minus strand of JBGOYH010000065.1, from coordinate 5,368 downwards.
TCAGTTCGGAGCACAGGGAATCACGGAACTGCTATATTATGCTTTTGAACTGATGTTCGCAGCCATTGCCCCTGCGTTGATTGTGGGAGCATTCGCGGAAAGAATCAAGTTTCGTTCACTGCTAATCTTTGTCATACTTTGGTCTACCATAGTCTATTCGCCAGTTGCACATTGGGTTTGGAACCCTGCCGGCTGGATAAAGCAGCTCGGAGCTATCGACTTTGCAGGCGGCACGGTGGTGCATGTTACGGCTGGACTTTCTGCTTTGGCCGCAGCAATCGCTGTCGGACCTAGAATGAATCGTCAAAAGATTGAAACCAGACCGAGCAATGTTCCATTTGTGATTTTGGGAGCAGCGTTATTGTGGTTTGGATGGTTCGGTTTCAATGCAGGCAGTGCCTTATCTGCAAGCCCAATTGCTGTAAGCGCCTTTGTTGCAACCAACTTGTCAGCAGCGGCCGCGACAGTGAGCTGGATGACCGTAGACACAATAATGAAGGGCAAACCGTCTGCAACGGGCATTGCAATAGGCGCCGTTTGTGGGCTCGTAGCAATCACACCGGCTTCAGGTTTCGTCACACCGTCGTCAGCGATCATCATAGGCCTGATTGCAGGCGTCCTATCCAATTTGGTCTCTACTTGGCGAGCACGGACTCGTTTAGATGACACATTGGATGTTTTTGCATGCCACGGAGTCAGCGGAATATGGGGCTCAATAGCTACAGGACTATTTGCAACAATTACAGTGAACCCTGCCGGCGCAAATGGACTATTTTATGGAAATCCAAGCCAACTTCTCATTCAGACCGAAACGGTTTTGGTCGTAATTGCCTTCTCCTTTGTGGTGTCTTTTGTGCTTCTGAAAATCATCAATGTATTCTCTAAGCTGAGAGTGACGCCGGAAGAAGAGGAAGAAGGACTTGACCTCAGCCAATTGGGGGAAGAAGCCTACTCTTAATAAAACAAAGTCATGTGAGCATTCCTATTTTCCTGATTCATTGGAAATTTTGACAAAAAAGATCTTGTATTTCAGAAAATTCGCCGACAGAATTCTATCTTTCCATTTCGAGTGGCATTGTTCTGTTCAGCAAGCATATATTTTGCCAACGATTTTCCTAATGATGATATCATCGGCTCAGGTGATCTCATGGCTGAGAAGGACGCGTTATCGCGCGCGCGCAATATTTCCGGAAATGAGTCGCCGCTGGTTTTGAATGTATCTTTCACTAATTGGAAATAGTCTTCCGACAGCTTTTCGAGTTTGTGAGCCAGCCTGCGGCAAATTCCTTCTTTCATTTCAGCCTCTTTATCAACTATATCGTCGATCGAAATGCCGAGCGATTCCCAAAACTCCGTGGAGACTGTCATACCTATGACTATCCCCCCGCAGATTTATATAATGATGATATTTTGATACTCACTTTCATCTGATTACTATGTATAAGCTTAATTTTCCGACATAACATCTTCTTTGCCAAAACATGCTGAAAGGTGAACGGATATCTTCAAGTAGTTTGCCAAACAATAATAAAAGGTGAATATCAATGCCCGAATACTTGACAGAGTTTAATGAGAAATTAAGGCCCTTCAAAGGAAGTTTGGTTAGAGTAAAGTCTATAAAAGGCATCGAACCGAACGCCAAGGAATACTTGAACAAGTTGTCCAAGAAAGGCTTGATTGAGCGGGTCAAGTGGGGCTGGTATTGGGTTCCTGCTAAGATCAAAGATGTTTGGGACTTTTTGGAGAAAGACAAGAACTTCAAAGTTGTTTCTGCTCAGACTGCCGCGTCTTTCTGGAATAAAGACTTTGTTCACAGGGATGTTTACGTCTTGAAGGTCAAAGAAAAGTCCTATGGGCAGGCATTGAAAGAGTTCGCAAGAAAAAAGGGCTGGAACATTGAAGTCGAATACTTGAGAGACCCGACCAAAATTAAGTACAGGAAAGTCGGAAGCTTGCTCGTTGAGGACATTGAGGAGAATGTGATCGCGTGTTTACAGAACTGGGCTTTCACAGACGCATTTGCTACTTTGTACGAGAACAGAGACAAGATCAACTTGAACAGATTGTACAAAGAGTCTTATTGGAAAAGAATTTCCAAGACAAACACTAGGGTCAAACAGGCCTTGGAGTACGGCTTTCATCAGTTGGGCGAATTAGGTGGAGTGGAATTTCCACATAGAGAAACCAGATTGGAAGATGAATTTGTAAAAAGAGAAATCGATGAAGCGATTGAGAAGGTTGTTGAACTTGGTTAAGCACTCTGAAATAATGAACCCGAGAGAGGAAGAGATCAGCAGAATACTCGAGCAGTTGTCCAAGCAGACCGACGGATTCGAAAATCCAAAGATCGTTATGATTGGCGGTTATGCTCTAAGAGCGTTCACGTCACTCTCACGATATACAAGAGATTGCGATTTTGTTCTAAAGAAGTCTGAAGGTTGGAACTTTGAACAAAATACCAGATAAAGACTTTGAACGGTATCAACATGCATGCTACAACCTCACACGAGCATTGTTGGATAAGCTCTACACATTGTTGCATCAGGAGAGGATTGGCCATGAATGAAGAAACAAAAAGAGTAGAAGACAGTTTCGAAAGTGGATACCTTTGGGAACTCTACATGGACTTGGAACGCCAGTTCGAAAACTTCCTGGAGTATGTTCCGTATATTGATGAAAACGAGAGTGTTCACTCTTTCAAACTGCTAAACCTGATAACTAGTATAGGAGGATATGTTGATTCTGCTTTCAAAGAAATGGCTCGGTATCCTCGGTTTTCAGACAGTAAAGATTGCCAGGAAATTATCAGAAGGCTCGCAGAATCGAAAGAGAATATTGAGAAGGATTTGCCTCCAAACTATCCCGGCATCAGGCTCTGCTTGCAAGCGTTCGAAAAAGAGTGCCAACTGTCTTCAAGGAGATTGGTGTTCAAGAAACTCGAAGGGAGACAGATCATTACTCCTTTCAAACCATGCAATCCTAAGACTAAAGCTCCTGATTGGTGGGACATTTATAACGGATTGAAACACAATCTTGGAGTGAATTTCAAAGAAGCTAACCTAAAGAACACTCTCAATGCCTTGGGAGGAGCATTCCTGTTGAATGTTACCCATGAACCCTCTATTCTGAGGTTATTCAAGTATGGTGTGCTGAAAGTTGAGCATTCAGTCTCCCACGGTTCGCCACTAGAGGCCATTAGTCTATCAGAACCTTTCCTCCCCACAAAAGATCATGAAAAAGCTCTCCAATGGATGCTGGAAAACAAGAAAGAGTTTAAGGGTATTGTCGAGACGCCTCTTTTCTTGTGCTGCTACAGAGAGGTAGATTGGCATGAATATATGTGGTGAAAACCACTCGAGTAAAAGTGAACGAGAGGAAAAAGACAGTGGGCATCACTTTGCCTCAAATTCTGGTTGAAAGAGCCAGAAAACAGAGACTAAACATCAGCAAAGTCACAGAACAAGCCCTATCAAACATTCTGGACTACATGGCTGCTCAAAACATAGAAACAAGCTCAGACTTTCTTAATGAACGTTCTTTCGGTAAAGAAAGTTCTGTGGTGCCGAGGGCCGGGTTTGAACCGGCGACGACTCGGTCTTCAGCTTCGCCCTCACTGCAAAGGCAATGAGTCGAGCGCTCTCCCAGGCTGAGCTACCTCGGCGTTGACATCCACAAAAGGTGCGTAGAGTGTTTTTTAAGCTTTCTGAATTGACTGTTAGAAATTAGGGGGTGCGAGTCCCTTTTTTGACTTATTGGGAAATTAAGCCAAAAGGAGAAGAGAGAATATATTAATCTCTGGACTTGCACCCCAAAGTGGCTTGAACATTTGAAAAGAAAAGCTTTGCGGAACAAAGTTTCTCAAATGCAAGACTAGAATCATATGAAATGAAACAAAGCGTAGCCAACCACGGCAAAGAACAAGAAAAACAAAGCCATCAAAACTTTATCGATTTCTTCATCCCTGAAACGGCTGTCATCTTCAAGATTGTTCAATACAGGTCACGCCTCTTTTCCACTTGTCCTCTCTAAAGAAAGGCTTTATGAAGGAGAAACATTTATTTCAAATCCTAAGCTACTCGGCAAACTGCTCAGAAACATGAAAGGGCTCGTAGTCTAGTCTGCAAAATAGAACTTAAGCAATCCTTTTGACGATTAAAGACATGTGTTTTCAGATTGTGAAGGGTCATGTTGGAAATTCCTTGGAAATCAAGCCAGGACTTTGGTGGGCCCGACCGGATTTGAACCGGTGATTTCTTCCGCGTGAGGGAAGCGTCCTTTGGCCTTTTTTGAAAGTTAACCAGCTAGACCACGGGCCCGTCCAGTCTAAACGGCAAACTGATTCCTTTATATGTTTTGTAGTATTTTACAACCTTGCTTTTCCTGAGTAGCTTGTTCTCAGAAAATCTTTTGTGAAATCTGACTATATGCCTTAGATTGGAACTACCAACGACGCGAAAATACTCAACGAGGTGTAGAAGACAAGAACTGTCCGTATCTGAAAGAAGAGTTTCCTAAATCATGATTACTTTGGCTCGATATGATGAAATAGCGCGCGCTGAGCTTGGAAAAGCGTTACCCACGAACCAAAAGTGAGACTTTTTGGTATATCCGTGCTTTGGAAGGGTTGTGATTAAGCCTGGGTTTTTTGATAGGCCTGACTATTGGAAATGTGTTTTTAAGGGCGGCAGCTACTGCTGGATACCAATGCCCATACAATATTTGGCGGAAAGAACCATTTTAGATTATAGCGCGTCCTCACAGAAAAAGGGAATGTGCAGGAAAGCGTCTATACACTGGCAACATAAGGCCCTTGTAAAGGACATATAAGCATCCGCTACACTATAAGAAGCGGTGTTCAATGCCGAAGACTAAAGCCGTAATACACATTCAAAACGTTGTTGCTTCTGCCGCCTTAAACCAGAAAGTTGACTTGAACGCTGTTGTGAAGAGTTTTCCAGGCGTAGAATATCGTCCGGAACAGTTCCCGGGACTTGTGTTTAGGCTTAAGAAACCGAAGACGGCTACATTGATTTTTAGCTCTGGTAAAATGGTTTGTACAGGAGCGAAATCGGAAAAGGAAGCGCGCAGGGCTGTTATGACAGTTGTTAAAGAGTTGAAAAAGGGCGGAATAATCATCATCAGCAAGCCGGAGTTGAAGATTCAGAACATTGTTGCCTCCGTAAGCTTAGGCGGAAAGGTAGATTTGGAACTGGCAGTTGGCAAGCTTGTAAAAACCATGTATGAGCCTGAGCAGTTTCCAGGATTGATCTACAGGATGGACGAGCCTAAGGTGGTCATACTGATATTCGCAAGCGGAAACCTTGTCTGCACCGGAGCGAAGAAAGAACAGGACGTTTATGACGCAGTG
>JBGOYH010000064.1:0-10196 GCA_041479575.1 Bathyarchaeia archaeon | reverse complement strand
GGTGCGCCTTGCGAAAACCGAAAATGCGCTCCTGGAAAAAGCCTTCAAAGCTGCCTCTTATGTAATGACTATCTAGCGTGCAAGAACACTGAGTATCAAAGAGACGTGTACCCCTTCGTTGTCGACAGTTACAATCGCGTCAAGCAAGTAGGATTTCAGAAACATCTAGAAGAGGAAGAGGAGAGAGCCAAGGCCGGCGTAGACTTGATGGGTCACCTGGAGCGAAGATGCTGCAAGGTCATCAAACTAGAGGATAAATAGCGTTAGGAAAAGAAAATCCGAAAAACATCCTACAAGTCGAAGTTCTTAGGAATTTCTACTTTTCATCAGTCTGGATGTTTTTTATTGGCACCCAGCCTCGCGTCCCGTTTGTCTTTTCTGACATTCCAAACCCATTTACAATTTCATAAACAATCAATTTTTCTCCGACGTGAACACTCAACTCCATGGCATTATAGTCTTTGTTGAATATTCCATTCGTCCCAGCGATATTGATATACTGTTTTGGAACCCAAGCCTTCTTGTTGTTTCCTTCGCACCAAATCCAATTTTTCCAATCAGGATCTTCCTTGAATTCTTGACCAACCCTAGCTCTTTCCCCTTTTTGAAAAACTATCGGATCAGGATAGGGAGACTTGTAATCTTTGATTACTCTGTAATGTTCTGGCTTCATAGTCATCAACCTCCATTGGTTCTTCAATTCACTGTTTTCTAACGATTAACTATATGGCTTGCGCGCACCTGACCGAAGATTTTTCCACAACTCATAAGAACACACGAAGTCAGTGTCTGAAGCAGCAGACTCCAGACTCATGGCAGAGCGAGCGGCCAAAAACCGAATTGAGTCCTCACAGATCAGCTAACGCGCATGTTTCAGTTTCAGATTGCCAAAGGTCAACATTTAAACCTTGGTCGAAGTTGGTTATGCTTACCGCGTGGTCACGTTGAGATCGAAAGTCGCGATCGTCAAAGGCGAACGAGGACATGAACCTGTTTTCAGAGCGCTGGACTTGATAGACTATGAGTCAGCTTTGTCTGGTTGGGACAAGGTCCTCATAAAAGTCAACTTTATCACAGTCGAAACATGGGATACCGGAGCAACCACAGATCCGATGGTTGTTGAGGCCATAATAAAGAGGCTGAAAAATCTGCCTGTCCAGATTTACGTTGTGGAATCAGACGCAACTATGACCAACACTGACAAGGCCTTTGAGGTCACTGGCATGAAAGAGATGTGCGGACGCAACGGCGTTCAATGTCTTAACCTGCGACACGTAAAAGACAGAGTCAAGGTTGACATTCCCAATGGTGAAGCATTGAAGAGCATCACCGTCCCGCGCCTTGTCACCGAGTCCGCGATAATAAGTGCAGCCAAGCTCAAGACTCACATGTCAACGAAGGTCACCTTGGGCATGAAGAACATGTTCGGTCTTTTGCCAGACAAGTTCAAGGGAAAGTATCATGTGAAGGGCATAAGCAAAGTCTTAGTTGACATCAATACGGTGCTTAAGCCTGCGTTGACGGTGATAGATGGTTTTGTAGGGATGGAAGGACGTGGTCCATCGGGAGGAACGCCTGTCAAAATGGATTTGATAATCGCTGGAAAGGATGTAGTTGCTACAGACGCAACCGCAGCAAGGGTAATGGGATTCGAACCTATGGAAATCGCACATATTCGTAGAGCTTACGAGAAAGGGTTAGGAAACGTCGACGACATAGAAATCTTGGGATCAAAACTTGACGATGTGAAACGTGTGTTTAAGAGGAACTAGGTCAACCGGCTTGCTTTTTGATTTAGGACAAAAAAACTAAGTAGAAGCTCTTCCCCATCATATATCGTGGTTACTTTGAGGAAGACCGCAGAAGAACAACTGAGGGTCCTGTTTGCAAAGCATTCATCTCCACCTCTCGAAGTGATTATACCAATTCTTGAAACGGCGAAGCGTGGGGAAAGGGAACTGGCAGCTCAAGAATATGAAACATCCACAGGCCTAGCCAAAGGAATCATAAGAATCTTAGGGTTGAAAGACAAAGACATGAAAACGTTGTCGAAAGTTGTGGCAACTGTATTTCATTTTGGAGGACAAGAACTTCAGCCTGTCGAACGGTCGGATTCGAGGTTTTCATTTTTCATTACAGATTGCCCTATGTTGCATGTCGGAAAAGATGTAAGCCAGAATGTGAAAAACAAGTTTTGTGATCTGCTTTGCACGAGTGGAAGCAAAGCGCTGATGGATGCCGTATTGGGCAAAGATGCGGGGACTTGCACTTGGGATAAGGCATTGATAAAAGGCGCCACCAAGTGTGTGGTAGTTTTTGATCTAGTGAAGACTGGATGAGTTGCATTCGGCCTGAATGGTCTCCAAGACTGCAAGCACGTCGGCTTTTTCGGCTCTTTTCGTAAGGTATTCGTAATTCAGTTTGTGTTCCTGCCTGACCAGCACGCTTTTTACGTCTTGCTCGTCAATTACGCTTCTGTCTGGTCTAGCCAGTTTGTTCACTATGAAATCCTCTGGAGAAACAATCCACGCCTCCAGTTTTGCATCTAGTTTGACTTTTCCACGTCTCCTCAAGGTTTCATCGTCGAAGACAATTCCATCAGGCTTCAACCACAATTCCATCTCTACCTTTTCTCTCAGATCCAAGATCATAATAAGAGGATTCTGAGGGGAGCGTATCGTAGTCTCAAAGTCGCTTGACTGCAGCAAATTACAGAGTGCGTCTAGCTCTGCTCTGTTCTTTATCGCTACTGCCAAGTCAATATTAACTGTTGTCCGAATTCTTCCGTAGAATGGAAGAGCGTAGCCGCCGATTATCATGTAAGGGATGTTTTCATTTTCGAATATCTTGAGAAGTCTCTGAAGAGATCTTAATATAGCAGGCAATATTGTTCAACTCCATGAAGAGCTTGAATGGCGAATGACCGTACCCAACAAGTCTCTCTGCGTACAACGCGTCTTGGACCGCACGGTCCAAATCCTCTTTTCTGGCTCTTATTGGCTTCATTCTCAGTCGTCTATGAGTTTCGAGAAATTCTGAACCAAGAGACGTGCACACCATGATTTTCTTCGGTCTACCACGGCTCGAAGGCGTAACGTGCTGAAACTCGATCAACCGTTCTTGCTCCATTTCTTTCAATAAAGAGATAGTTCTCGATGCCCTGCATGGCAATGTTCGGACTACGTCCTTGACGCCAGAGGAAGAAGACATGACTGTTTCGAGGACCTGAGCTTTTTCATCCAAAGACATTTTATTTCCCATAGGAAACTTATTAACCTAAAAACAGGGGAAGGGCATATTTAAACATTGCGAAGAAACACGGACAAGAAATCGATTAGAGGTTGTTACAAAGAAAAGAGTTGAAAAGACTGTCTTTGGTGCGGTCGCCGGGATTTGAACCCGGGATCGCAAGCTTGGAGGGCTTGTGTCCTAACCAGCTAGACGACGACCGCCCTATGTTTCGGCATTAAATTATATGGGTGAGCTAGATAAGATTTCGTTTCAACATTAACTCGGTTTCTCGTCAGGCTTGAACAGTCTCTTCTCATACTTCGATCTTGGCTTAAAACTCCCATGAACAACAGGCACAGAAGTTCGCTGCCGCTCCATATTCTTGAGTCGAGCGTACATTTTGGAAATCTTTGTCTTTGAAGGAGTCTTAGGTTTTGGAAATTTGACGCGAACAGGAGTGAATGGCTTCTTGATTTCACTGGCCGGCGACTTCCTCTTAGGCGGCACCTGTTTCACTTTTTTGAAGACCACGTAGCCTTCTTTCAAGTTCACTTCCTGCACTTCCCAGCCAGCGTCCAACCAACCGCGTGCATGCGGCGCTGCCTGCGAATTCGTCCACCATGCTTCGCTTCGGTATGCGCTCATAGGCAGGTTCTCACCGATGACGCCGTCAATTCGCGCAAAAGCCAATTTGACAATGGGCGTAAATGCTCCTCTGAACCGGAGGTAACTGGTAAGCCCACTATACTTCGAAACGATTGAAGGCGCGACAACTCTTCTTGCACAGTTTAGACAGAAAAGCCTCCGAGGATCTCCAGTTGAGACGTCGGGGATCATGCAGTCTCTGCAGTAAAGCCGTCCGCATCTCGTGCATCGCTTCAGATAGCTGGTTGAAAGGACTCTTTTGCAGATTCCGCATTCATCTTTAAACGGCATCTAAGGCACCATAAGAACTGGTTAGCCTTTCATAACGGCTATTGGCACAAGCCTAGCGACCTTCGTGGCTATGCCAACTTGATGGCTTACTTCTGCAACCACATCAACGTTTTTGTAAGCCGGATCAGCCTCTTCAGCCAAAACCACGGCACTGGCAGCCTTCACGTAGATACCGCGTTGCCCTAAAGCCTTCTTTATGTCTCCACCCCAGAAATTCCGTTTTGCAGCGCTTCTGCTCATCATGCGGCCTGCACCGTGGGCGGTTGAACCGAACGTTTTTTGCATGGCCTTTTCTGTTCCAACTAGAACCCACGAACTGGTTCCCATGCTTCCCGGAATAAATACAGGTTGTCCAGCAGAACGGTAGGCATCAGGAATCTCAGCGTGCCCAGGAGGAAACGCGCGGGTCGCGCCTTTTCTGTGAACCCACACTTTCTTCTGCTGTCCCTCTATGTTGTGCGTTTCAATTTTTGCAATGTTGTGAGCCACATCATAGACGAGTTTAAGCCCAAATTGTTCAGCATTCCCTTTGAACACTTGCTGAAAGCTTTGCCTAATCCAATGGAGTATCGTTTGACGGTTGACAAAAGCGTAGTTTACTGCACATGCCATGGCTTGGTAATAGTCCTGTGCTTCACGGCTCTTTCCAGGTGCGCATGCAAGCTCCCTGTCAGGTAACGATAACTTGTATCGTTGAACAGCTCCTTCCATGACCCGAAGATAGTCTGAACATACTTGATGCCCAAATCCACGTGAACCACAGTGGATCATCAGCATGACTTGCCCTTCATTGTCAATTCCAAAGGTCCTAGCTGTCCGCGGATCAAGTATCTTGTCAACCTTCTGGATTTCCAAAAAGTGATTACCAGACCCCAAAGTGCCAATCTGGGTTAAGCCTCTGCTCTTCGCGTTTGAAGACACCTTGTCAGGATTAGCATTCTTCATGCACCCATTTTCTTCACAGTGCTCAGCATCGCCAGCCCAACCGAGCCCTTTGTCAATTGCCCATTGAACACCCTCCGTTGTAAGCCTAGCCAAATCCTGCATAGACACTTTGAAGTCTTGTCGTCGACTTCCCAATCCACATGGTACGTTGTCAAAAATCGTGTCTGCAAGCGGAACCAGCTTCGGTCTAACATCCTTTTCTGAAAGATTTGTCGTAACAAGGCGAACGCCGCAGTTAATGTCATAACCCACACCGCCTGGACTGATCACGCCTTCCTCATAGTCGGTCGCTGCAACGCCACCAATTGGGAAGCCATAACCCTCGTGCCCATCAGGCAACGTGATGGCGTGCTGATAAATTCCAGGCAGATGCGCCACGTTTACGCATTGCTGAAGTGTTCTGTCTGTTTTCATCTTCTCAAGCAGGTCGCTGTTGGCAAAGACTATGCCGGGAACACGCATGCCTGGTCTATACTTGGGAATGCACCATGAATAATCGTCAACCTTTTCGAGAGGAATTCTCTCGGTAGGAGCACGGCTCTCTCCTTCTTCCATCGTTTCCACCTGTTGTTACAGAAGACGTGAAGAAGCGGGAATATAAACGATATTGACAGCGAGCCGATGGCAACTAGCTTAGAGGGACATTGCCGAACTTTTCAACGTACTTTATGGCGCCCCACACACTGTTGTTCAGCACTGTTCCACTCAGAATCGGATGGGCTTTCATCAACTGCAATGCTTTGCGAATAGAATCATCACTCTTGACAATATTGTCGCATATGACTTCGAAACCCTGATGATTTTCCAGTCCCTCTTCTGCAATTGAAACCCAAAGCTTGAGCTGTTGCCCATAGGCTCGAAGCTTCTCAACCGCATTAGTCGCCTTGCCAAAATGACTGTAGTAGAGAGCTTTTGGATTAAGACGGATCAGCTTTTCCAGAGAAGCAAGCGCCCCATCCAAGCGAAAAGGCGCCGGTATAGTGGGAACAACCACATCGAGTTCTTTCAGATAAATGCCAGCAGCATCTCCAGGGAAAAGCCCGCCCCCCAATGTTTCATAATAGCTCTGATGGTGAGAGGCATGTCCAAGAGTTTCCACAACCCTGAACCTAACGTTGTTTCCAAGGTCAAAGGTCATACCGTCTGCCACTGCAACGATTCTTTCAGCCGGAACAGGTTCAGGAGCATGATACAGATCTGCTATCTGTTTTCCCTGGACTTCTACCGATTGTTGCCACAGCTTCTGTGGGTTCACGAGATGAGGCACGCCTGCAGGATGAACAATGACTCTGGCGTTTGGCAAACTCTTCAGCAGGGTTCCGACGCCTCCACCGTGGTCAAGATGAATGTGCGTCACAGCGACGTAGGCAACATCTTCCAAGTTAACATCAAGCTTCTTCAAACCAGCAAGCAGGTTCGGCACGGAAGAAGTTGGACCTGTTTCGATGATTGCTACTTGTTTGCCTTCAAGAACGTAGCTGGCAATGAAATTTTCAATTCCGCCAGTTTCAACATCTATCAAGCAAATGTGCTCTTCAAGTTTTGTTGCATGCATCCTAACAATCCGCCAGATGCCAGTAGAATTCTAAAGCCGTCTTTAACCGCTTTAAACATTTTCGTTAGAAGGCAATGTTGCGAGTTGACCTGACATCAACATAGGCTATTTGCGTGACGGTTTCTTTTTCGGCTCAGCTTCAGGTTCAGGTTCGCTCGAACTCAGAATCATCCTCAGCGACCTTACTTCCTCCCTAAGCATACTGACCTCGCTTTCAAGAGCTTTCGCTTTGGAGTCAGCCATCTTCTTAAGCTCTTCAATCTCCAGCAAAAGGTTCCTGCGGTCATTTTCCAACTGTCTTATTCTTTCTGCTACACTCTTGAAACTGTTAATTGACATTATTCTCCAGCCCTCCCCACCGATAAAACGACATACAATCACATTTAAAAGTTATGCAAGAACCATGGAGGACGAAAAACCCTATATATCGAGAATAAACTTGAGCGTGATTTTTCCTGGGGCTTTGATTATCTCCATCTGATGATAAGTGACAGCTTTGACACCTACCTTCTGTAAGTGTCTTTTCGGGTCAAAAGCTTCTCCCCAAATCTTTGCCTTAAGCTCAAAACCATCCGAATCTTGGAGAAGTTCTGAGACCTTGAACTTAGAATAGAGCATCCTGTTTAATTCGGATTTCACGAGTAAAGCTTCAAGCCAACTGTAAAGAAGCGCATATTCATCGCTGCCTTTTGCTTCAACTTCATCCTCAACGTTCGCACGGACCTTCTCAACTTGTGTCATAACATCAAACATCGCGACCGCAGCATTCTCAAAAGCTCTAGCCAAGTCTTTTCCGTAAGCCGCAATATAGGCATCTGCCGTGTGCTCTAGAAACTCGAACCCTCTCTTCCTGTCCATTTGATAACCACGCACGCGAGTCTTAGAAAGATAGAACTTTTTGACTTTCTTCTATCCACTTCGCAAGCCCTGTTATCGTGCCTATTTTTGTTCCTCCAACCAAGTCTTGCTCTGTTAATCCTCTCAAGTTCGCGCTTGTATGACAAACATTGACGGTTGCGCCTATCTTAACAAGGTCTGCAAGCATTTTCTCCAAGTTGTAGAAGCCTTTAGGAGGCTTCTGTCCCTTCTTGGCTGCGTTTACAGCGTCGCCAATCAGGAAAATATTGACTTTCGCCTTTGCACTGGAACAAGATAGTGCTTCTGCTAATCTCAAAGCGTTCCAGATCCTCTCGTCTCCATAAGGAGAACTTGTAATAACCATTGTCAAGGTCTCCATGCACTCGGCCTTCTTCATCTTTTCTGAGTCTTTCCTGACTGGTACGTATTGTTTAAACAGCTTGTTGTCTTGCTCGGATAAAGCTTACGATTGACCCACACTATAGGAAAAAGGAGTGTAGCTGCATACTCAAACTAGTCTCTTTCCGCACCTTTTGCAATACACTGCATCGCTCGCGTTCTCTGTTCCACAATCGCTGCAAGCCATCTTAATCTGAACAGGCAGCAATGTTGGTAAGACGTGCCCTTCCTTTTCAAACAGGAAAGCGAAGGTCGCTACCATCACTACTATGCTGGCACCAAGAATCACAAGGATCGTAGTACTAAACTAATTGTAGTAGTAACCAGAAAAATCACTGAAAATCATACCTTGCGCTCTCCCTAAAGTATCTGGCTCTGGAAGCGTTTAAAGTTGTTATACCATGAGTGGTCACTACAGGTTTATGCAGAAAAACTGCAAGACAATGCGCGAATTGTTTTGTAGGAGATTTTCAGAAGCTAGCCTAAGTCTGAGTGATTTCAACTAGTGTTTCGACCGCTTTTCTGACGAAAGCATCGCACTTTTCTTCAGACACGTTCGCCTTGTGAGCCTCATCCAGCTGTTTAGGATCTGACAAATCGTACCCAATAAGCTCCCGGCACAACACACTTCCGTTCTGCTTCTCAAACCGCCGATAAAACTCCTGCACAACCTCGTAAGCTTTAATCCGCTCTTCCACCGACGCCTCATTGGTCCCATACCTTATGCTTAAGGCCAAAACGCCGCCAGTTAAGGCTCCACAAACCGATCCGCATCGGCCTATTCCTCCGCCAAAACCCGTCGCAACCTTTGGAACCAGGTCGTTCTTGCAGCCCCAATGTTCAAACATCGTCAAAAGAACGCTTTGAGCACAGTTGTAACCTTCTCTGAAATGCTCAATCGCCTTCTCACCCAGCTTGCTCTTATCTTTTACAGACAACAATCCCCACCCGTCTTATTGCCTGAGAGAGTGAGGTAAAAGGATGCTAGAAGTATTTAGGAATTTTCCTAACCGCAGCCACGCTAAGCTTCACAACGTTTTCAGTATCTGTCAAGCTGAGCAGCGACGTTGGGCTGTGAATGTAACGGGTCGGTATGGATATTACGCCGCTGGGCACGCCTTCTCTTGCCAAAGAAATGCGGCTCGCATCTGTTGTGCCTCCCAAACCTGTCTCAAGCTGATAGGGAATCTTGCTTTCTTCAGCCGCATCAACCAGCACTCGCAAAACTTTGGGATGAGTTATCAACCCACCGTCTACGATGCATACTGAAGGACCTTTGCCAAGCTTCACGGAGGACTCAACTTCTTTGACACCAGGCACGTCGCCAGACACCGTTACATCAAGCGCAATGGCAACATCGGGATATATCCCGAAGGCAGATGTCACTGCGCCTCTACAACCAACTTCTTCCTGCACAGTTCCAACAGCGTAGACTGAGCATTCTGTCTTTTCCAAGCGCTTCATTACTTCAACCATGGCAGCGCAGCCGACACGGTTATCCAACGCCTTGCCGATCACTATGTCTTTTCCAATCTTTGCGAATTTTATGTCAAACTCAACAGGGTCTCCGATTCGCACGCCCATTTTTCGAGTTTCTTCCTGACTTCCTGCTCCAATGTCTATGAACAACTCATCAAAAGCGATTACTCTTTTCCGCTCATCTTCTTTCTGTATGTGCGGAGGCTTGGAGCCTATTATACCATGCAACAACCCTTTTTCCGTGCACACCAACACCTTCTGAGCAAGCAACACACGATCATCAATGCCGCCGATCTTCATGAACTGCAAGAAACCTTCTTTCGAAACAGTCTTGACAAGCAGTCCTATCTCGTCCATGTGTGCGGCAAACATTACTTTGGGAGCGTTCTTTTTCCCTTCCTTCACGGCAATGACGTTTCCAAGCTTGTCCTCTTTAACTTCATCCGCGTAAGGCTTCAGAAACTTCTGCATCAAACTTCTGATTTCGTCCTCTCTGCCAGCAACTCCACAAGCGTTCGACAATTTTTCCAACATTTCAGCAAGCGCCATTGCAAGTCCTCTTAAAGACTAACGAGTCTCTACTGTTTCATATTAAACAATTGTGGTCGAATACCCGACACCAAACAGCATATCCTAGTTGAACTTGCCAAACTGACAGGGAGTGTAAAGATTTTTGTGCAGACTCGCGCATCTAGACTTGTGGTCCAATGCGAAAAAGCCTGCAGCTAAGCCTGATCGCCGTTTTCGGAGCACTACACGCCGTGCTCTACTTCATGTCTTTCGGCCTGTGGCG
>JBGOYH010000063.1:0-10529 GCA_041479575.1 Bathyarchaeia archaeon | reverse complement strand
TACGATTTCTTTGCCCCGCATCATACCCTTCGCTTTCTGTTTAAGACCGGCCACTTTTCCTGCGTCAACCCTGATGTCTTTGCTTTGAACAAGTTTCTTGGCAACGACGGGCTCTACTGGTTCAACAGCTATCTTGTCGAGCTTCCATGCTAAGGCATCTGCAATCATGGCGATTGACTGTTCAAGCCCCACATGCCCGGTGATCTCTTTGTCTTTCATTTTCTGCCTGAATTCTTCGACCGACAAGCCTGCGCCTATCTTTTTCTGGAACGGCAAACGTCTGGTAGCTGCGTTCATCACTCTTGTTGCCTCAATTTTCTCCACCTTCTTACAGGGTCCCGTTAGCGTAATTACAAGCGTGTCCATCAAATAACCAGGGTTAATTCCAGTTCCCAACACCGCTACGTCATGCTTTCTGGCCAAGGCATCTAACTTTTCTGCAAGCTTGGGTTCCGAAACGTATGGGTACGACAATTCCTCGCATGTTGACACGACGTTGACTCCATGTTCCACAATGGAGGCTATCTGAGAATACGTGTCCTTCAGATAGGATGATGTTGCATGCACTGCAATGTCCGCTTTCACTTTTGCAAGCGCGGAATCCAAGTCACCAGAAACCTTGACACCGACTTTCTTTCCCAACCCCAAGACATCGCCCAAGTCCTTGCCGACCTTGTTTCTATCAACGTCAACCGCCCCGACTATCTCGACTCCTTCTTTTTCAAGCAAGGATTTCGCGATCATACCGCCGACGACCCCGACCCCATAGGCTAACACTCTTATCTTTTCCAAGGTGGTCGTTTTCTCCTCTTTGGTTCGTGCTTTACTTTGTTTCATAATATAAACTTGCTTGGGGCATCTTGCAACTTGAATGTATGGTCAAAACCTTTACATTTGTAAACTTTTATATCTTGCCTAGCGGCAGTAGTCAAGAGGGCTTACAAGTTGGAGCGCTCAACCAACATCGTCAAGGAAATCCACGAAAAAATCTTGGACGTGGAGAAACTCAAAAACTGCTTTGAATGCGGCATCTGCACAGCCAGCTGTTCCATGGCTGAAATGCTGGGAAACGATTACAGCCCCAGAAGACTTCTCGAGGACATCTATTCAAACCCCGAAGAAGTCTTGGCTTCAGAGGCAATCTGGTTCTGTGCATGGTGCTACAGATGCCATGACCGTTGCCCACAAGCCTTGGACCTGCCGGAAATATTCTTGTTCATGCGGTCAGCCGCCGCAAAGCGCGGGCGCATGCAGGGTTTTGACAAAGCCCTCCAGAAGATTGTCAAGAATGTTCCTCTCCCACTTGTCACAACTGTGGTTTGTTTCCATCCAGAACGCGCCAGTTTGAAGACTGATGAAATTTTGGATAGAATTGAACAAATGCGCGAAGAGCAAGTCAAATCAAAGAAAAAGGAGAAAAGTGGAAAATCTTCCAAAGAGAAAATCGCGGTTATCGGTTCGGGACCTGCAGGATTGACAGCGGCATATGAACTTGGAAAGAAAGGATACGACGTCACAGTTTTTGAAGCCCTTTCAGAAGCAGGCGGGATGCTGAGAAAAGGCATACCTGAAAAACGCTTGCCAAAACAGGTCGTTGCAAAGGAAATCCAATTCATAAAGGATTTAGGCGTAGAAATCAAAACAGGCATCAAAATTGGCAAAGACTTGCATTTTGAGAACTTGAAGAAGGAAGGGTTCAAAGCCGTTTTCATCGGAGCAGGAGCTCATAAGAGCCATCAGTTAAAAATTGAAGGCTCAGAACTGAAAGGAGTAACACATGCCCTTGACTTTCTATGGGATGCTAACACGGGCAAGAAAGTCGACGTTGGAAAGAATGTTGTGGTCATCGGCGGCGGAAACGTTGCGGTAGACGCAGCACGAACTGCCCGCTGTCTCGGAGCAAATGAAGTGACCATATTATACCGCAGATCGAAGGATGAGATGCCGGCGAATCTGCGTGAAGTTCAAGAAGCAGAACATGAGGGAGTGAAAATCGAGTTTCTCGTGTCACCCAAGAGAGTGTTGGGTGAAAGCGGGAAGGTTACTGGAATTGAATGTGTCCGTATGCAGTTGGGCGAACCAGACGAGACCGGGCGGAAGAAGGCGAGTCCAGTGGAAGGTTCAGATTTCAAACGAGAGACAGACATGGTTATTCTGGCAATAGGTGAATCTCCAGACTTGGGATTTCTGCCTCAAGATATTGAATTAAACGAAGATGGAACGTTGTGGGTTAACCCCATAACATTGGAGACAAGTATGCCAGGAGTCTTCGGAGGCGGGGATGCTGTAAGCGGACCGGCTTCGGTGATAGAGGCTATTCGTGACGGAAAACGCGCGGCAGAAGCGATTGAAAACTACGTGAAATCTTGGAAGGAAGGATGAGACGATGGCAGAAAACAAAGAGAATAAACCACAACCGAAACAGCAAGATGAACCAAGGATAGGAGTCTACGTCTGCCACTGCGGGTTGAACATAGCGGGTTCTGTCGATTGTGCTGACGTCGCCAAATATGCTGCTACTCTGCCACATGTTGTCCTTGCCCAAGATAACCGTTACACGTGTTCAGACCAAGGCCAAGCAGAAATCAAAAACGACATCAAGGAACACAAACTCAACCGAGTGGTTGTCGCATCATGCTCTCCAAGACTCCACGAACCAACCTTCAGGAAAGCATGCGAAGACGCAGGATTGAACAAGTACCTCTTCGAAATGGCCAACATACGCGAACATTGCAGTTGGGTTCACCTTTACGACCGCAAAGCAGCGACTGAAAAAGCAAAAGACCTCGTGAAAATGGCGGTGGCCAAAGCTGCTTTGCTTCAGGCTGCAGAAGAAACTGAAGTTCCCATCACCCGAAAAGCACTGGTCATAGGCGGAGGAGTGGCAGGCATTCAAGCCGCACTGGACCTTGCAGACACAGGTTACAAGGTATACATGGTTGAGAAAGAACCGAGCATAGGCGGAATGATGGCGCGCATAGACAAGACTTTTCCAACCATGGACTGCTCGATATGTATCCTTGCACCGAAAATGTCCGATGTGGGGCATCATCCAAATATTGAGTTGTTTACAAACAGTGAAGTCTCTGAGGTGAAAGGCTACATCGGCAACTTCCGCGTGAAGGTGCTGAAAAAACCGCGTTATGTCACGAAAGATTGTTCAGCATGCGACGAATGTGCGAAAGTGTGTCCGATCGTGGCGCCAAACGAGTTCGACGTTGGGTTAGCAACAAGGCATGGAATTTACACCCCGTTTGCTCAGGCAGTGCCGTCCACGTATATTATTGACATGAACCTTTGTCTCAACAAGGAAGGTATAATCACCTGCGACAAATGCATAAAAGCCTGCGAGAGGCAAGCGATCAAATTCGAGATGAAGCCGGAAATAGAGGAAATCGACGTAGGGACAATAGTGGTTGCAACCGGCGCGGACGTTTTCGATCCTTCAGTCCTGCCCAATTATGGTTACGGCAAATATCCAAATGTCATCACGTCACTCGAATTTGAGAGGTTGATTAACGCGGGCGGTCCATCGGGCGGACACCTGCTAAGACTAAGTGACAAACAGATTCCGAAGCGTGTAGCATTCGTTCAATGCGTAGGCTCACGTTCAGACAGGGCTGGAAAGCTGTATTGCAGCAATGTTTGCTGCATGAACACCATCAAAGACAGCTTGCTCATCAAAGAGCACTGGCCAGACACCGAGATCTACGTGTTTTATGTTGACATTAGAGCGTTTGGAAAGGGCTTTGAAGACCTGTATAAACGGGCTAGAAAAGAAGGCGTCGTCTTCATTCGCGGACTGCCAGCAGAGATAAAGGAGGACAGGAAGACCCGCAACCTTTGGCTTATTGGAGAAAACACGTTGAAAAATGAAATTTACAAGATAAGTGCCGACATGGCAATTCTTTCTATAGGACTGGAATCCAGAAAAGACAGCGAAATTATACAGCGCCTGTTGACACTGTCAAGAAATCAAGATGGATTCTTCCTGGAAGCTCATCCTAAACTGAGACCCGTAGACGCTGCCACGGGCGGAATCTTTTTCGCAGGTTGCGCCGAAGGCCCCAAGGACATTAAGGACAGTGTAACACAAGCAAGCGCAGCGGCTGGACGTGCAGGCATTTTAATGGCTCAAGGAAAGGTTACCGTTGAAGCCATAACGCCCTTGCTTTTTCCGGAAAAATGCAAAGCCTGCGGATTATGCGTCAAGGTTTGTCCTTACAATGCGATTACTCTTGATAAAGAAAAGAAACGGATCGAAATCATTGAAGCAGCGTGTGGCGGATGCGGAACATGTGCCGCCGAGTGTGCGTTCGGTGCGCTTACACAAAACCACTTTACAGATGACCAAATTATCGCGGAGATAGACGCAATAACAGAGCAAGATGCGGACAAGAAGGTTGTAGCTTTCTGCTGTAACTGGTGTTCCTATGCCGGTGCCGACTTTGCAGGAGTCAGTAGGATGCAGTACCCGCCACATGCTCGCATTATCAGGACAATGTGTTCTGGACGTGTTTCTCAGAAGTTCATTGAAAGAGCCTTTGCAAGAGGTGCTGCTGCAGTTTTGGTGAGCGGTTGTCATATTGGAGACTGTCACTACATAAACGCCAACGTCCAAACACAGAAACGTGTGGAGCGAATGTGGAAGAAGATGGAACAAAACGGATTGAACAAAGAGAGACTGCAGCTTTTGTGGGCCTCGGCTGCGGAAGGAGAAAAGTTTGCATCCAAAATCCGTGAGATGAAAACTATAGTTGAGAACGTCAAGCCCGAGGAAATTGAGAAAGCTAAACAAGTATTCAAGAAAGCTTTGGAGGAAAGCTAGAATATGCCTGAAAGAATCAAACATCCACCACTTGACAAAGAAAAAATGCAAAAACCAGAAACTGAAATTCACTTGATCAAGGACCAATGCAAAGGGTGCGGCTATTGCATTGAGTATTGTCCACGCAAAGTTCTGGAGGAATCTGACGAGATAAATGTGAGAGGAGTTCATCCCCCCAAAATTGTGGACGGAGACAAATGCATGAATTGCGGCTTCTGCACGGCAGTTTGCCCGGACTTTGCAATTTTCGTGGTTGAAAAACAAAAAGAAAAGGAGAATAAACATGCCTAAGACCAAGAATATACTTACCGGCGCCCACTTTCTGAATGGCGACGTGGCAAGTGCGGAAGGCGCATTGATAGCGGGATGCAGATTTTTTGCAGGCTACCCAATCACACCCGCGACGGAAATCGCCGAACATCTTTCACAGAGGATGCCGGAGCTTGGCGGAATCTACATACAGATGGAAGATGAAATCGCTTCAATGGCAGCCGTCATCGGTGCATCATATTCTGGACTGAAAGCCATGACAGCCACTTCGGGACCAGGATTCAGCCTGATGCAAGAGAACATCGGACTCGCTGTGATGACGGAAGCTCCATGCGTGATAGTTGATGTGATGCGTGGCGGACCCAGCACTGGACAACCAACGCTACCGGGACAACAAGATGTCATGCAGGCAAAATGGGGTTCCCACGGAGACTACGGAATAATTGCGTTGACGCCTTCTTCTGTCCAAGAAATGTTTGATCTGACAATCGAAGCATTCAACCTTTCCGAAACATACAGAGTTCCAACACTTCTCATGGCAGACGAAATCGTCGGTCACATGTGGGAAAAAGTAGTCATCCCTCCAATAGAAAAGATAAAGACAGTCAACCGGAAGAGGCCGAGCGTCCCGCCACAAGAGTACAAGCCATTCATGCCCGATGACGATCTGGTTCCACCTATGGCATGTTTTGGAGAAGGATACCATTTCCACGCTACGGGTTTAACACACAACGAGAGCGGCTACCCAAGAACCACAAGTTCCGAAGTCCAATCCCAACTTGTTAATAGACTATGTGACAAGATACAGAAAAATGCTCAGAAAATAATCAGGGTTGAAGAGATAATGCTAGACGACGCTGATGTTGCGGTTGTGGCCTATGGAATAGTTGCCCGAGCTGCCTTGAGTGCAGTTAGAAAAGCTAGGGAAAAAGGGATCAAAGCAGGACTGTTGCGTTTGATCACGCTCTGGCCCTTTCCTGAAGAACATGTCGCAAAAGTTGCAAAACATGTTCGCGGAATAGTGGTTCCTGAAATGAACCGTGGACAACTGGTGCGAGAAGTGGAAAGAGCAGCAAAAGAAACGCCAGTGACTTTCCTTTCAAAGCTTGGAGAGGAACCGCATACTCCAATGGAGATTTTTGAAGCAATAAGGAGGATTAAATGATGATTCAAGAAACAGCAGTAGTTCACCCGTTCTCGAAGTATCTCAGAGACGAAATGATGCCGCACATATGGTGTCCGGGCTGCGGCAACGGCATCGTCCTAAACTGTTTCACCCATGCACTCGATGAATTGAAAATGGATATGGACAAGCTTGTCGTTGTTTCAGGAATTGGCTGCATCGGACGGACAGCGGGATACGTAAATGCAGACTCGTTCCACACTACCCATGGGCGTGCATTAGCCTTTGCAACAGGGGTTAAACTGGCAAATCCAAACCTTGAAGTCGTTGTCATCAGCGGAGACGGCGATCTCTTCGCGATAGGAGGAAACCATTTCATACACGCAGCACGAAGAAACATAGGTGTAAAAGTTCTCTGCGTCAACAACTTGAACTACGGAATGACCGGCGGACAACAAGGTCCAACAACTCCGATTGATTCAATAACAACCACGAGCCCATACGGCAATATTGAACATCCGTTCAACCTTGTACATTTAGGAGCAGCATCAGGAGCCACATACGTAGCAAGATGGACCACCCTGCACGTACGAAGATTGACAATGTCTCTCAAGAAAATGCTGCAAAAGAAGGGCTTCTCTTTCGTCGAAGTGCTTGCACCGTGCCCAGAAATATTCGGTCGCTACAACAAGATGCGTTCAGGGCTTGAAATGATGAGCTGGTTCAAAAAAGCTTCGGTCATTGACAACTTTTCAGAACCCTCAAAGGCAGAAATCACAGCTGATAAAATAGTGGTAGGTGAATTTGTGGACACTGAGAAGCTTAGCTATGAAAAAATGCTTCACGAAAAAATATCCAAGATAAACGAAAAAGCTATGGAAAAGGTGAGCTGAACATGCGAGTTGAAGTCAGGTTTGCAGGTTTCGGCGGTCAAGGAATAATCAAGTCAGGAATAATAGTCGCTTCAGCAGCAAGCATACACGCCGGAAAGAACTCTGTCCAAACCCAGTCCTACGGTCCAGAATCAAGAGGCGGAGCATGCAAGTCTGAAGTCGTAATATCAGAAGAAGAAATAGACTTCCCCAAAGTAGTCCAGCCAGACGTGCTAGTTGTTATGTCTCAGCACGCCTACAACGACTACGCAGAAGACGTCAAACCACACGGAACAGTGATCATCGACCCAGACATGATTCCAACGGAAAAGAAACTGGGGAACGCCAAAATTTACAAAGTTCCAGCCACAAAAATTGCAGACCAACTGGGAAGAAGAATAGTTGCAAACATCGTCATGCTGGGCGCATTCGTCGCCATCACGAAACTGCTCGATGACAGCGCTGTCAAAGAATCAATTAAAGAAAACATCCCCAAGGGCACCGAAGAACTAAATCTAGCGGCGTTTGAAAAGGGCTATGAATACGGAAAGAAACTCGCAGCTTAGAACCTACTTGGTCTCTTGAGCCTGCAACTGCGCCAGTTGGGTTACAACTTTTGAATTTCTAATCCCTACATGCCGCAACGGAGCTATTTTCTTAGCTTCGTTGTAAATGTCTGAGGCTATCTTGCCCAGAACCATTTCCTGCGCATACTGATCCATAGTCAGGACCGCAGCTTTTTCCTTAATAATCCTCTTCATAATTTTGCGCAGAATTTTCTCCTGAGAAGTTTTTATTCGCGAAAGCGTGAAAGCGCTTACGGCCACTCGTACCGTGTGCCCGTCTTTTGTGGTAATACAGAATAAACCGTCAACTTTCGTAGTTCTTCTCCTAACAAGGCTACGCAAGTAGTCTCGGGAGTACTCATGTCCCTTAAACATCGTCTTGGCTGTTTTCCCATCTACTTCAGTTATTTGGAAGCGCATCTTCAAATATTGATGAGCAAAGTCGTTTGTAATATCGTAAAGTGTTGAGTCAACAACTCTTCCGACCAGTCTTTCCGGGCCTTCAGCTGGCACTGAACCTAATTCGACGTTTCCAAAGTATGGCGGAGACATTACCATATACCATGATTTGCCACGCCACTTATCACGAACGCGTTTTGTCTTTGATGACACGTTTATCCTCCGAATGCAGCTTCAAAGTTCACATCATACTATTAAAAGTTTTACCGTTTATGCGCTATTTTCTTGATGCCGCCCATGTATTTCCTCAAGACTTCCGGAACAATTACTGACCCGTCTTCCTGCTGATAGTTCTCAATCAATGCAACGATGGTTCTGCCAGTAGCCACGGCTGTCGAATTCAAAGTGTAGACAAATCCCTTAGGCGCTTCGCCTTCTTTTTCCCTGTACTTTATGTTCAGTCTCCTAGCCTGGTAGTCCGTACAATTGCTGCATGAGATTATCTCTCTGTAAGCGTTTTGCGCCGGCATCCAGGCTTCTATGTCATATTTCTTAGCTGCAACCGTCCCAATGTCCCCTGTGCAGACGTTCACAACACGATAGGCCAAACCGAGTTTTTGGACAAGCTCCTCCGCGTTATGTATCAGCTCTTCATGCAGCTTCCACGAGTCTTCGGGCTTGCAGAAAATAAACTGCTCCACCTTGTTGAACTGGTGTGTCCGAAAGACTCCGCGTGTGTCCTTACCGTGTGCACCTGCCTCTTTTCTGAAGTTAGTGCTGAACCCGCAGAGCTTCAGCGGCAAGTCTTCCGCCATTAACACTTCGTCCATGAACATCGCTGCCACTGGATGCTCCGAAGTTGCTATTAGGTACAGGTCTTCGTTTTCAACTTTGTAGAGAACATCTTCGAAATCGCTCAGAGCGACAACGCCTTCGTAGGGTTTTCGCCTCATGACAAAAGGTGGTTCTATCGGATCATAGCCTTTCTTCATCATTTCTTCGATAGCAAAATTGACCAACGCCATGTCGAGGAGCACGCCTTCCTTTTTCAGGTAGAAGAACCTGGCTCCGGCGACCTTTCCAGCTCTTTCAACGTCTACTATGTCATGTTTCAGGCCCAAGTCCATATGATCTTTGACTGGGAAAGCGAATTTTGGTATGTCGCCCCATTTTCTTGTTTCAGCATTGTCGTTCTCGTCCTTGCCAAATGGAACGGTTTCGTGCAGTAGGTTTGGAAGACGCATCAGGAGATCGTGGACTTTTTCTTCAGACTCGACTACTTGTTTTTCCAGTGTAGTGATTTCGATGTCAACGTCCTTTGCTTTTGCTATTTCACTGCTTGCGTCTTTTCCTTTCTTCTTCGCCATTGCTATTTCGGCCGTTATTTGTCTCCTTTCGTGCCGAAGATCGTTGAGCTTTGTCAGGCCTTGTCGCCACTTTTTGTCCCAATCGATCAGATCTTCAAGCATTTTGAGGTTTGCAGGATCCCCTCGCTTCTTCAGGTTGCTGTTCACGATGTCGGGGGTTTCCCGGATCAGTTTGATATCAAGCATTTTCTCACTTGTAGCCTCTAGGTCTAGCCTTGAATTGTCTATTTAACTTTACGATGATGTGTGTGCGTCAAAACTGAAACTGGCCTGGCTTGAAGGTTTCCTATTCAAGTCTTTTTGCCGTTTGAACCGCTTTTTCTGCCGTTGACACGCAGAAGAGAAGATCGTCGATGGTGGCGATGAATGTTGACAGTTTCCCACTACAGTCTACATGGGTTATGACTTTCTTCATTTTTCTTGCTGTTGCTATCGACAAACCTTTGGGCGTTTTGAAGTTGTCAGGCGAAACGGCTTTCGCAATTGCTTCTGCAACCTTCACAGCGTCATATTCAAGTGTTACTTCAGCTTCCAATCTTCTCGCCCTTCAATCGTTTGCCAACAAGCTCGTCTACAAGCTTGACAAAATCGTCAATGCGTTCTACAGGTACTTGCGCCCCTGCAGCAACGTTGTGTCCGCCGCCTTTCCCTTGGAATCTCTCAGCTGCAACCTGCATAATCTCCCCGAGGTTGACGCCTTTGTTTATAACGCTGTCCATGGTTCGGGCGGAAATTTTCGCTATTCCTTCTTCTTGCAGGTTCGCATACGCAATTAGAGGTTTTTCTGGGTTTGGAAGGCTTGATGTAAGTATGGACGAGACTGCGCCCACCATCTTATCGTTAATGAAGTCTTCCCCGTAGACGACGTAGATGTTTTGGAATTCTTTCATTCTCTCAGGTTTTTCCATCACCCAGCCAAGGTACTTGTTGATACTTCGCCTGTAATCCTCTAACACTTTGTTTGCTTCTTCGAGTGCTGGGCCTCTGTCTCCCATGCACACTGCCACGCCGAGACCTGCTTTATCCATGCGCCCAGTCCCGTTCAACAAGACAGCAAATTCACGTGCGTCCCTCAACGGAGTCCACGGTTCCTCGCGGCTCAAG
>JBGOYH010000062.1:0-10538 GCA_041479575.1 Bathyarchaeia archaeon | reverse complement strand
GTCTGTGCCTCTGCATTGCAGGTCTGCGTGTTCTTCTACTGTTGAGATTACTGTTTCTTTGATTTGGGACTCGGCCGTTTCATCATGTTGTATTCTGAGGCAAAGTGCACCGTTTCCTCTTGTTTTCCACGGGACATTTGGGTTGAGTCTGATCAGGTTCGGGTAGTCAATGAAATTTGCGCCTAGTTTTAGCAGTTTTTCCACGAGCAAGGCTGCAATGTATGTCGTGCATCCTCTTCTTGTTGAGTCTGTGTCGTCTAGTCCAATGTGTAGTGTTTTCTTAGTCATTTGCGGCAGCCTGTATTCTAAGATCAGAATTGATACTGGAACATAGATAAGGATTGTTTGTTTTCAATAAAAAAGGGGGAGTACTTACTGCTTTGCGCCTTCTTCTACAACGATCATGGTTAGTGTTGATCTGACCTTGTCGAGTCTCCTGACTTTCCAGGTTACAATTTCCTTCAGTCTGTCCATCGTGTCTGCTCTTACTCTTGCTATTATGTCGTACACTCCGTAGACTGCGTTTGCTTCTTCGACTCCCTCGACTTTTTTCAGATCCTTAAGCACGTCTGCTTCTGAGCCGATCTCTGTGTTTATCAATACGAATGCTGTTGGCATTTGTATCTCCACATTTATTGTTCGTC
Source organism: Bathyarchaeia archaeon (assembly GCA_041479575.1). GTDB lineage: Archaea > Thermoproteota > Bathyarchaeia > Bathyarchaeales > Bathycorpusculaceae > DASPPK01. Next base: position 9,894 of record JBGOYH010000062.1, on the reverse strand, counting down.
TCTATGCATTAAAATATTTTGCTACACGGTCTGTTGAACCTGATGTGGCATCTTGTGTGAGATGCATTTATGATTCAATTTTGCATGGATATGCTTATCTTCAGTTGGGAAGCACTAAGCTATGAGGGTTCAGGATTTGTTGAGAGAAGTCATAACCAGCCGTGAAATGCGTGCTTTGGAAGTGAACTCGGAATACTTTGGTGTGTCGAGGCTTCTGTTGATGGAGAATGCTGGGCACTGTGTCGCTTGTCAGATTGCTTCTCGGTTCAAGCCGGGAAAAACCGTTGCAGTATATTGTGGTTTAGGTGGAAACGGCGGAGATGGCTTTGTCGTTGCCAGGCATCTTTCTTCAATGGGTTTCAAAGTGACAATAGTCCTAGCCGGAAAAGTTAAGGATATTTCAGACAAGGCAGCGTTGGAAAACTGCAAAGCCCTAGAGTCTCTTGAAGAGGCAATACCCATACATGAAGTCCATGACAGCTCGATGATACCTGAAATCGAAGCGGAAATAGTCGTTGACGCATTGCTTGGAACGGGCACCAAGGGAAAACTGAGACCTCCAATCCTTCAGCTGGTTAAGAAAATCAATGGAATGAAGGCTTTCCGAGTGGCCGTTGACATCCCGACAGGAATCGACGCAGACACAGGCGAAGTCTTGGGCCAAGCCGTCAAAGCTGATCTGACCGTTACGTTCTACAAATCGAAGAAGGGACTTGAGAAAGCCAGGAAATACGTGAGCGAGTTAGTTGTCAAAGGCATAGGTTTGCCCAAAGAGTTTGAAACGTATACAGGCCCAGGTGACGTGTCAGCAATCGTGAAACCTCGCCCTTCAGAGTCGCATAAGGGTGATTTTGGGCGGTTGCTGGTTATTGGCGGAAGCGAAACCTTTTCAGGCGCTCCTACATTGGTGGCGCAAGCTGCGCTGCGCACTGGTGTGGATTTGGCTTATCTTGCTGCGCCTGAGAAAACAGCTTATGCTATTTCCTCATTGTCGCCGGACCTTATCACTATAAAGCTTGCAGGAAATCACCTGAACAGGAGCAACCTTTCCGAGTTGAAGGAGTACATCGAGACCTGCAATGCTGTTGTTATGGGTCCTGGTCTTGGCTTGCATGATGAAACCTGCGAGGCTGTGAAGGTGATAGTTGAGGCTGTTGAACGTGCTGGGAAGCCCTTGCTTCTAGATGCTGATGGTTTGAAGGCTTTTGCAAGTTTCAAGAGGAAGTTGAAAGTGCCTTTGGTGTTGACTCCCCATGCTGGAGAGTATGCGATATTGACTGGCAGAAAGCTCTCAGACTCCGTGGCAGAAAGGGCTTCGGAAGTGCAGAAGGCAGCGGCAAATTTGAATGCAGTCATTTTGTTGAAGGGTCGTGTTGACATAGTTTCTGATGGAAAGCTTGTTAAGCTTAATTTTACGGGTAACCCGGGCATGACGGTCGGTGGAACGGGAGACGTGCTTTCAGGAGTGGTTGGAGCTTTTCTAGCTCAGCGTGTTGATCCTTTTGAGGCGGCCGTAGCTGGAGCTTTCGTGAATGGAGCTGCTGGGGACTTTGTTTTTCAGGAAAAAGGAGCGCATATGGTGGCTTCTGATCTTTTTAACTGGATTCCGCATGTTCTGAATGATCCGATGGATCACTTGAAGGTACGGGGAACGCGTGGAAAGACGAGTTAATATTGTTGTTTACAACGCGAAGCAATGTGATCCTCGGAAATGCTCAGCTTCTAAGCTAAGACGTTTCGGGCTAGTCCGTGAAGTATTGCAGATACGGTACTTGCCGAAGAGAGCCGTTGTGCTTAATCCTTTTTCGGAAGTTGCTTTTTCTCCTGCTGACAAGGATCGTGTAGAGCGGTTCGGGTTGGTTGGTTTAGATTGCAGCTGGGAGCACGCTGAAAAGGTGTTGCTCAAGCACGTCAGAGGAACTTCTCGCTGCTTGCCAATTCTTATTGTTGGAAACCCTGTTAACTTTGGGAAGGCAACAAAACTGTCGACCGTCGAGGCGTTGGCCGCAGCACTTTACATTGTTGGTTCTGAAGAGCAAGCTTCTGAACTGCTTTCCATTTTCAAGTGGGGACACACCTTTCTTGATCTTAACCATGAAAGGCTCGAAAGCTACAAAAACGCGCGAGACAGTTCAGAGATAGTTGAAATGCAACATCGTTTCTTTGCTGGTTTGGAAAAGCAATAGACTAATGGGATTATCCGTTTCTGTGTGAGGAAGGATAAATGGATTCTGTGGAATTTCATGTTGGGAGAACAAGGGTTCGGCTCGTTCAAGGAGATATCACAGACGTTGATGCTGATGCTCTGGTCAATGCTGCAAACTCGTCGCTCATGGGCGGCGGAGGCGTTGATGGGGCAGTACATCGTAAGGGCGGATCAAGGATACTTGAAGAATGCAAACGCATTAGGGCGACAGAATGGCCAAATGGGCTTCCAACAGGAAAAGCCGTGATCACTTCTGGCGGAAACCTGAAAGCTAAGCATGTAATCCACGCGGTTGGGCCTGTTTGGCGTGGAGGCTCACATGACGAAGCGGAACTATTAGGTGACTCCTACAAGAGCTCGTTGCGACTGGCTGTTTCCAAACAGTTGAAAACTGTAGCATTTCCTTCAATCAGCACAGGCGCGTATGCGTATCCGATTGAAGGGGCAAGCCGCATCGCCCTGAAAACTGTGAAGCAGTTTCTTATAGATGAAAATCAACTTGAAGAGGTAATTTTCGTCTTGTTTACCAAGTTTGACTTTGGCGTCTACATAGATGCAGCGAATGAAATTCTGTAGTACTGGACGGTAGCAAAGTGCGCTTTTCAGCGAGAAAGAAAAAAGGAAAAACGAGTTCCTTGATGAGACTGGCTGTTTTTTGCCTGTTGCTGGTTGCTCTTAAGTCAAGGTGGCGGAGGATGTTGTGTTGCAGAGCCTGTTTCTGTTATCAGCTTAGACATCAGTTTGAAGTACGTTGAGATTACGCCTAGGACTACTACTACTTCTCCGACTAGGATGACGATTACGCCCGCGAGTATTCCGCCTAGGTTGGTGCCTGTGGTATTGAATTGTGCGGTATCCGGATTGAATGTAATGTTGACTGATGATGCGATCATTGTTCCTCCGGCAACAGCTATTAGTCCGCCGATGATTGCCCAGAGAATTATGAACAAGATGAATCTTATGCCATAGCCAAAAGCTTTTTCCCAAGATATTTCTACCATTTTGTTTCCCAGCCAGTGTTTTTGAATTTGCGTGTATAAATGATTTGTCAGTCACCTTGTGGTCTAGAAATATTCGCGTGATTTTTAAGTGCGATTAAGACACAGCTATTGTATTCTATTTTGCTTGCCACTTTGCCACAACCGTTGCCACGAAAATTGCGATTCCCGAAAAAACCACCAGTGGTCCGGGTTCCAAGCTCAGGTAGCTTGAGAACAAAATTCCAGAACACGTGCTTGCTGCCCCGAAAACAGCGCTCAGCGCTGAATACTTGACCAAGTTCGCGCTCACATTTTTTGCTGCAGCAGCGGGGACGATTAGTAGGAAACCGACCAAGAGCGATCCTACAATTTTGAGGCCCACGGCAACAACGAGAGAGACAAGCAGGAGGTAAAGTAGGTTTGTTTTGCTGACATCGATGCCCTTTGAGATTGCCAGATCTTCTGAAATCATGCCCAAAACCAGTTTTTTGTAAATCATCCTCGCCAAAAACAATGCCACTGCGGAGACGACTACCCCTACCACTGTTTCTAGCATCGTTACTTGCGTTATGTCCCCGAACAATGCTTCAAGGAGTTCAGTTCGGTCACGCATGATTAGTATGCCGATTGCTAGCGCAAGAGTGAACATTGCGCCAACGATTGTTTCGAAAGACAGTTTAGTGACTCTACCAAGATGCCAGATAATGACGGCTGATGCAAACAAGAACGCAAAAGCTCCTAGATACGGGTTGAAGTTGAACAGTATTCCCAACGCAAGTCCTGGCAACGCTACATGTGAAAGGGCGTCGCCAACGAGTGCCATTTTTTCGAGTACCATTAGTGAGCCTAAGTAGCCGGCTGAAAGGCCTACGGAAGTGCCTATCAAAATGCTCAGTATCAACGTATCTGGCATGAAGAATCACTTTTTCTCGTTAGGAGTTCCGGCGCAAACTGTTTCGCCGTAGATTATTTTCTGTAAAGAGGGTTTCATTATTTCCTTTGATTCACCGAAGAATGTGATGCATCTGTTCAACGCCAAGAGGTAATCTGAGTATTCATTTACGATATGGACGTCATGCGTAATCAGAAGTACAGTTATCTTATTCTTCTCCTTTAGTTCTTTGAGTGTCACGAATATGGGTTCTTCGCTGCCGAGGTCGACGCCTGTTGTCGGTTCATCAAACAACAGAACGTTGGGGTTGTCTGCCAAGGCCCACGCGATTAGCACTCTGCGGAGTTCTCCTCCTGACAGGAAGCCCAGAGTTTTGTCTGCCACATTTCTGTTGTTAAGTCTCACTGGACTGAGAGCGCTCTCTACGTCTGTATGGTCTTTGAATGACAAAAACTCTTTCACAGAGATTGGAATGTCGTCTACGGCGATGTTTTGTGGAACGTAGCCTATTTTTGTTTTTTCTGCCCACTCGATTTTTCCAGTGTATGGCATCAGGTTCAACAGGGCTTTGAAGAGCATTGTCTTTCCTGCACCGTTTGGTCCGAGAACAGCTAGGGCGGTTCCTCTTTTGAGTTTGAAGCTTACGTTGTCGAGAATGGTCTGATTCTGAAGCTTAACACTTAGGTTTGATACTTTTAACACGTAGTCGTCGTTGTTTTCCATGGTTCACGTGCTCACTTCATCCTTGACTCCTCTATCAATATAGACTTTGCTGATGATGTGCGGTCGCCGAAGCTGTTGTGAATAACTTGCTATGAGACTAATAGGTTAAGTCATCATAGTAGAAATGAGTAAGATAACGAGAAATGAAGGTGATTTTGTGACTAGGGTTAGAGAAATCATGGGAGTCAATCCACTTGCGTTTGCAAATGTGGTTGCATATGTTTTCTTGCTAGTATTTTTAGGATACCTGTTTCTGATTCTTTCTGTGCCGCTTCTGCTTCTTGGTCTGTTATATCCGCTCGCAGGTATAGCTTGTTCCAGTGGTCTACTTCATCGCAAGAAATGGTCCTGGTACGTGGCAATGATAATGTGGGCAAGTGAAGGGATAGTCTGCTCCTGGGTTGCTTACTTGAACGGTGGATTTCTCAGTGTTTATCCTCAATCGGTGCTTACGTTCGTGTTGATTGCTCTTCTTAGGTTTGCATCTGTAGCATACCTTGCTGGAAGGAGAGTCAGGGAAAGTCTTCACGTGAAGGATAGAAGCACAAAAGTGCTATGAGAAAACAGAATTTGAATAGAAACTAGAAGTCAGAGTTAGTTGAGCTAGACAATGCTGAATTCTTCGCCTTCGTTCAGTAGGACTACTTTGACTTTTGACTTTGATTCAACTTTCTTTTTGAACTCTTCCGGATCTGTGTCCCAACGGTGCATTGGTATGGCAAACTTGGGATTGATCGCTATGGCAGCTTCAGCAGCTTCAACGTTGTCCATAGTGTACTTGTCTCCCGTGGGAAGGAAAGCTACGTCAACGTGTCCAAGCTGCTTCATTTCAGGGATGAAATCTGTGTCGCCAGCATGGTAAATGGTCTTTCCTTCGACCGTAATTAGATAACCGACTCCGTATCCTTTGGGGTGCCAAGGCTTTCCTGAAGACCTGAAACGCTTGTGGTTGTAGGCTTCCACGGCTCTAACCTTAATGTTGCCGAATGTTGCTTCTTCATCGGGTTTAAGTGTTTTGACAACTCCACCTATCTTTGAAACAGACTGTTTAGGAGCAACGACGGCTGTGTTCTTTGTTCGGACCTTGTTGATCTTTTCTGCACTGCAATGATCTGCGTGAGAATGGGTTATCAATATCAAATCTGCCATTTCAGAAGTTTCAACAACTTTCCCATATTTCTTCAAGTCAATGTAGATGATTTTTCCTTTAGCCTTGATTTGGAAGCTAGCATGACCTAACGATTTTACAGATATCGTCATTTCAATCCTTCTTCAGATAGCCTTTACTGGGTTCTTATTTCTTTCGCAAGAGTCTTCCGATCGAGTTTTCATCAGTAATTGCTGGCGGGCGCAAAAAGAATCAGCTTTCTAGTATTTGACGCTGAGATATAGCAATACGGCTAGCGCTGCAGATGTAAATAGCTCTGGCAACATGGCAAACGGTCCTAAACCAAATGGTCGAAAACCAAAAACCCAAATCACCAAGGGATTAGAAGCAAGAGCATTCAGAAGGAAAATTGCTGAAAATATTATCAGTCCAATCGTAAATTCCGATCGTGTTTTTTTGTATATGCCGGCGTATGTGAACAGTAGGATGATTAAGAGCGTTACATTGATTGTGGAAACTACCGTTTGTGCCGTGTAGAAAAACTCTATGTCTCCAGGAATGATACGTTCAGGCGGTTCGTGGCGTTCCCAAGGGAAACGTGGAAGCCAAACTGTTGAAGTAGCCCAGAGTGCTGCCAGAATGGCTGCCACTACCAGAATCGCAAATATCAGCCAGGTCCTCAAGTTTTTATTCATACGATAGTCCATTTGTTTTTGCCCCCTTTTCTACTTTTTCCAGATTTTCTTCAGAATCTCCTCGAATAAAACGTAATTCTCCTCCATCGCTGGAGACAAGAAATACGTAATACCGTATCCTTCTCCGGCGGATGTGATTATTCGGTTTTTCTCAAGCACCGCAAGGTGATGCCTTATTGTCCTATAATCCATTCCAAGCAGGTTCGCCAGTTGATTTGCATTCTGCGGAGTATCCTTGAGAGTTTGAATTATCTTGGCGCGGGTCACACCGCCTCTCGTGCCTGCAATTAGCCATCCAAGTATATACTTGAACGGACGCGCACCGACAGACATCAATATCGCTCCGCATGCATTGAGGAGTTTTTAGCTTAACCTATTTGAATTAGCGTAATAAATATGTCTCTTCCATTTTCCTCTCAGATCTGACGAAAGAGTGTAGTTAGATTAGGAATAGAATCTGGTCTAATTCTGAAAAACCCCTTAATAATTCGCAGTTGTTGAACGGTTTGGAGGTTGAAAACAAGTCTGCAACACCCTATTCTTCAAAAAGGGGGCTCGCTGAGGCCCAGAAAAGTCGAAGATTACTTTTTCGTTCCCCCTCATTCCTTTCCCTTTCAACTGTTCTGGACCCTGGCGAGAACCAATGGAGAATAGGCAAGACAACCAAGAAAGGAGTTGGGAAGAATGGACAAAAATGATATGCCAATCTCGTTGCCAACGGAGACAACGAAGAAAGCCATGATGTGTCAGATCCCCTTTGAAGAACATACAAAACGTGCTATCCGAACAGCTCGCTTGGAAGTCTCGAGGGCTATGAAAGACGCGGCTCGCATACTCAGAATCATGGTTTTCCTACACTCTGCCGAGGATTTTCCATCAGTCCTTAGGCTCTATGGAATAGAAGAATGTTCAGAGACTCGATGAAAACGGCATAGCAACCGAGTTATATAGTTGGAAAAAATAGTGCGCGCGAAGAAGAGGGCTTTCTTGGTAATTATCGCCTCGGTTCTCTTCATAATGCTCGCAAGAGTCCAAACGCGCTCATTAGCAGGCGCTTATCCTAAGTGAGGGTGGTCTATGAAAAAGGAAAACGCGCTGAAATCCGGGGCGAAGTTAGATTACGATTTTTCGCGCGTCTTAGGAGTAGTGTTTCCAGCTGTTTTTGCATCGGTATTGCTTGTTTTCTGCTTGGCATACGGCGTGATTCCAGGGCCTGAACTCATAGTAGTATTTTTCTTCGTATACGCTGCGTACAACAAACGGAGTCGTCGTTTTGTGAAGGATTGGGTTCCGTTTGTGTTATCTTTCTTGTCTTATGAAGCGATGGGTACGATTGTCGGTAGCCTGTCAGGCACTGTGCACGTGAGTGAGCCCATAAATGCTGAATTGCAGTTGTTCGGTACGATTCCAACTCTCGTGCTGCAGAAGTTGTTAAGGACTCCTTTTTTAGACTATCTGGGAACTTTCTTTTACTCTCTTCATTTCATACTTCCAACAGTTTTTGCGTTTGTACTGTGGAGGTATCGTCCCGAAAATTATGGGCGATATGCTGTGGCCCTTGCGATCGGCACCTACAGTGCTTTGTTAACGTATCTTTTTTATCCTGCTGCGCCTCCATGGTTCGGGGTTGGGGCAACTCGAATATTGATTCAAATGGATAAAGGCCTAGGTGTGCCATTTTATCGTACCATTTTTGATTTTATTCAATCTAACCCGTTTGCGGCGTTTCCGAGTCTTCATGCGATGTATCCTTGGCTGATTGCACTCTACACATTGAAGATTAAGAAGACAAAGGCGTTGCCGATCCTCTTGTTGCCAGTAGGGGTGTGGTTCAGCACCGTTTATCTTGGGGAGCATTATGTGGTAGACCTGATCGGCGGAGTCATTTATGGCACGTGCGCCTTTTTACTAGCAGAGAAGCTTATTCCACGTATCATACGACAACGCTCACATGCCTTAGCGAGCACCGACAAAGAAAGCATTGGCAAGGCCCAGCAAGGCAGTGATTCCTTGTGGCGCAAATGCAGGCGCGCGCTAACATAGATAGACTTCGGAACGAGCTCAAACTAAAGTTCTGTCGCAAACTGGGGCAACTTGAGACTTTTGTCTAGTTGACAATGACGTTACGTGTCGGAGCGTACGCTCAACAGGCAAGAGCATGAAAGGACAGCGCGCGAAGTAAGTCAGCGCTGCAAGGGTCTTGGCTGACCTATTCGACCTGTAACGATGAACACGTCCTTCGCGTTTTCGCTACCAATGATAACAGTAAGTGAACGTAATCTGATTATGGAGAGAATTGGGTCTAATTCTGAAAAACGGTTTAATAATCCACTGTTCTTGAAGAGACACTGCAACTGAGCAGGGAGATGGCAGCAGTGAGCGACTACAAAGCGTTAACCGCAGTCCTGGTGAAGCGATGCCTAAATTGACTGCTTGCCATCCCCATTTTTCTGAATTGGATACGAGATGTTTGTAGGGGTGAATGATTTGGGTGCTTTGACGAGAGCGTTTAGGAACATGTCGAGAAGGAAAATGAGGACGCTATTGGTAATTGTTGCCTTGGGTTTCTCCATGGCAATAATGATTTCTATTCCTGCAGGTATCGTCGCAAATCAATTATCTGCGCAGGGCCTAGCTGAAAATTTTAACAATACGATCACTAACATGCAAGCGGAGATCAATAAGACATCTACATTAATAGAATGTCGAACTTCATCTGGACGAGGCATGTTCTCGGGTGGTAGGCCTACCGGAATGCCGGGGGGATCCGAACAAGAGGTGTTCTTGAACGAAACCGCTGTCGATGAGATTCGTTCCATTGACGGTGTCAAGGATGTCGTGCCGCTCCTTGAGACGTCATCCAATGAGACAACTTCGGAGACCATAAATGGACCTGGTGGAAGAAGCTTTACGATTTCTAGACCTCTTTACACGATTACAGGTGTTTGTCTGAATTCCTCTTTCATCGACAACTATTCCATACTGCCAACGAACATAACAGCTGGGAGAAATCTACGGGAGGGGGACAGTGGTGTTCTTCTCATGAGCTCAAACCTCACATATTACTTTGCAGTAGGAGTCGGTGGCAAAGTGGAGATCAACGGTGAATCTTATACCGTCGTAGGGATCTATGAACAAGCAGGTCAAGGTCTCTTTGAAACAAGAACGGTGTACATGAACATTTCTGATGCTCAGACGGCAACTGGCAATACAGGAAACGTAAGCATGCTTGATGTGTACGCAAAGGATACTTCAGATGTGGATGGAATAGCTGAAGTGATACAAGTAGC
>JBGOYH010000061.1:0-10630 GCA_041479575.1 Bathyarchaeia archaeon | reverse complement strand
GTTGAGCATTTTCGCTTATTTCTGACTAATAGAGTTTTATTTTAGCCTTGAAGGGAGGGTATGTATGGCTTACTTAACGACGACAGCGTCGGGACAACCAGTCCTGGTGCTGAAAGAAGGGACATCAAGAAACAGAGGCAAAGATGCTCAGAGAAACAACATAATGGCCGCAAAAGTAATCGGTGAAGTTCTCAAGTCGACTTTGGGACCTCGCGGCATGGACAAAATGCTCGTCGATAGTCTAGGAGACACAACCATAACAAACGACGGAGCAGCTATCCTGAACAAAATAGAAGTTGAACATCCAGCGGCAAAAATGATGGTGGAAATCGCAAAGACCCAAGACGACATGGTGGGTGACGGGACAACCACTGCAGTTGTATTGGCAGGCGAACTGCTAAAGAGGGCTGAAGAACTCCTAGACCAGAACATCCACCCAACAATTCTCATCAGCGGCTACCGCAAAGCAGCATTGAGAGCAGTTGAAGCAATGAACAACGTGGCAATGCCCGTTGACATGGACGACCGCGCAACTCTAAAAAAAGTCGCCATAACATCAATGGCAAGCAAGGGAGTAGGTGCAGCGAGAGACCACTTAGCTGACATGGCAATCGAGGCCGTTGGACAGATTGTTGAACAACGCGGAGACAAGAATCTAGCGGATATTGACAACATCCAGGTCATAAAGAAAGCGGGAAAGAGCCTCTTCGAATCACAACTCGTCAGAGGACTCGTAATAGACAAAGAAGCAGTCCACCCAGGAATGCCTAAAACGGTTGAAAGAGCGAAGATAGCTCTTCTGGACACAGCATTGGAGATTGAGAAAACTGAGATCAGCGCTGAAATAAGGATAAAAGACCCGAGTCAGATGAAGGCCTTCCTTGACCAAGAAAACAAGATGCTGCAAGACATGGTCAACAAGATAAAGGCTTCAGGTGCAAACGTTGTTTTCTGTCAGAAAGGCATCGACGACATGGCTCAGCACTTCCTTGCCAAAGAAGGGGTACTTGCCGCGAGACGTGTGAAGCAGTCGGACATGGAGAAGCTCGCAAGAGCCACGGGCGGAAGAATAGTCACAGACCTGAGCGACTTGAAAACCCAAGATCTAGGTGTGGCAGGGCACGTGGAAGAGCGCAAGCTTGGCGAAGACAAGATGATCTTTGTTGAGAAATGCAAGGACCCGCGATCTGTCGCCATCGTCATTCGCGCTGGACTTGAAAGAATGGTCGACGAAGCCGAAAGAGCAATGACAGACGCATTGTCAGTGGTCTCAGATGTCATGGAGAACAACAAGATAGTCGCAGGCGGCGGCGCAGTGGAAATCGAGATGGCAAAGGAACTTCGAAAATACGCCACAAGCGTTGGCGGAAGAGAACAGCTCGCGATAGAGAATTTCGCCAGCGCCCTTGAAGTAATCCCTAAGACTCTTGCCGAAAACGCGGGGCTTGAGGCAATCGACGTGCTTGTAGAATTGAGGTCTGCACACGAAAAGCCAGAAGGAATGTACAAGGGAATAAACGTCTTCACCGGAAAAGTCGAGAACATGCGCGACAAAGGTGTGGTCGAACCCCTAGTAGTCAAAGAGCAAGCAGTAAAGTCAGCAACAGAATCCGCAGCGATGATACTCCGCATAGACGACGTAATAGCATCTACAAAACCCAAAGAAGGACCAGGAGCCGGAAAAGGACCCGGCGGCGGAATGCCCGAAAGCGAGGACTAAAAAACCCCTAACTTTTTTGGTATTTCCATTCTGTTTTTGTCAACTTAACGTTTGTGAAGCAGCAAGCGAAGTCCGTCAGTAGGTCATATCCAAGAAACCTTCTCATGTAACTGTCAACAACTCTCTTCAACAGAGACATTCAGTCGCCCCATCAGAGTCTGATCTCTTTTTTCACTAAACATCAAATTTGTTCTGGAGGAACCCTTTCAGGCTTATGAGCAGAGTAATGCTTCAGCGCACACTTTTGAATTCTATTGATTACATGCGTATACAAGATTAATTCCTCAATTTCCATTTCTTTAGCCAGTTCTGAGCTTATGCTTCCAAGCTTTCCTATGAGCGCGTCAAGGTTTTTTCTTGACGAAAATGATGTCATTAAAGGATGGCAGCTTACATTAGCTTCAACTAACTCTTCTAGAGATTTCAATTGCAGTTTAAAACCCTCTGGTTTTGCACCTGTTAGTGCGGAAAATTCTTCTTCATTGCATCCTTTCAATGAAACCCTTACATGAACAAAATCATACTTTGAAAGTTCTTCAGCATAATTTTCAACATAGGCTATTGGTATCCCATTGGTTTCGAGAATGAAGTGGTAGCCTTTGCCTTCCAATCTGTCAAGAAGTTGAAGCAGATGAGGCTTTCCAATGGTTGGCTCTCCACCGCTAATACGCAGCTGCTCTAAACCACGCTTCTCTGCCAAAGTAATTAGATCATGGACAACTTTAGCTGGAGAATAGAATTTTCCAATCTCTGCAGGCTTATTCATGACATTGTCGGAAACCCAACAAAACTTGCACAGCAAACCGCAACCAACGCAGTCAGCAGTTACGATTCCGCCATACCATCTGGCTGGCCTAACCCGATAATACTTCCTCTCCTGTCCTTCTGATCCTTCGCAAACGACAAGCTTTTCTATGGCCTGATGCCTTTGAACTGGATCATACGACAAGCGAAAAGACCACTTCTCAACAGTTTTGAATCGTTGTTTCTTCTTGCTTAAGTGTTTTTTTTTGGCGTCACTCCATAGGCTTTCTCAGCTATTTGCTCCAACTTTTTCATTTGGGCTTCTTTGAATCCGATATAGGTGAACGCTCGCCACAAATTTGGCATCGTCCCAACATGTACACCAAGAGTTTAGGTAATCATTGTTTGGTAATCATTGTTTTTAGTATTACCCTTTTCAAACAGTCAAAGGTATACCTGCAAACCTCACCCAGACGTATTCACCTACTGTCTTTTAATTAGACCTTAACCCTAAAGGTTCTCGCTCAAACTCAGAACCCAGAGCGTACTTAGTATGTTTGAACCAAGTTACCTTAAACTGTGTGAAAGTAGAGAATTAGATGAAAGAATAGAAAGGCTCTACAAAATACTTGAGTCATGTGAGCTTTGCCCAAGAAAATGTGGAGCAAATAGATTAGAAGGAAAGAAGGGGTATTGCAGGTCTGGTAAGGAACTTGTCATTTCAAGTTATGGCCCACATTTTGGAGAGGAGCCAGAGGTGACTGGGAGAAACGGCTCCGGCACAATTTTCTTAACAAACTGTAATCTGCTATGCCTCTATTGTCAGAATTACGAGACAAGTCACCTAGGTTACGGTGAAGAGGTATCTATAAGCAAAGCAGCCGAAATTATGCTCAACCTAGAGAGCAGCGGTTGCCATAACATTAATCTTGTTACACCAACCCACTTTACACCGCAACTTGTGAAAGCGATCTCTGTTGCTGCCGGAAGAGGGTTGAAGTTACCAATATTTTGGAACTGCGGAGGATATGAAAATGTGGAGACAATAAAATTACTCAATGGCATAGTGGACATCTACAAGCCGGACATAAAGTACAGCGAAAGCGAACCTGCGAAGAAATACTCTAATGCACCAGATTATTTCGAACGTTGCAAAGGAGCTGTCAAAGAGATGCATCGTCAAGTAGGAGATTTGAAGGTTGATGCGAGGGGAATTGCCTACAGGGGGCTATTGATCAGACATCTCGTCTTACCGAATAATCTTGCTGGAAGTGAGAAAGTTTTGGAATTCATTGCAGAAGAACTTTCAAAGGAAGGCTACGTTAACATAATGGCTCAGTACAGGCCTTGTGGCAGAGCTTACGAATACGAAGAATTAAGTAGAAGACCTAGCTCAATCGAATATTTTAAAGTAATTGATTATGCTAAGAATCTTCGCTTGCACCGTAGTTTTAGTGTACCTTAATATTAGAACTCTCGCAATGTCAGTGGCGCTCTTGTTATTGTTTTTGTCCGCATTCGGGGCAGAAGCGAGCCAGGATAGGGATTCTTTTTTTGCAGTTAGGGGCAAACCTTTGAGGTATAAGCACACACTCGCTCCGGGCGCAACATGTTTCCGCAAAAGTTGCAATAATTAGGATTTAGTGGAATGGGGCTCTCACACTTCGGACAGGTTGAGTACCGCGCAGTCACGCGAGGAGAAATCGAGGATCCAAAATCCAAAGTTCAAAATAACTCTCTCCATTACGCTACGAGGAAAAAATAGGGAATTGGAAGGTTATCCTTCGATGGCAGTTTCTGTGCTTTTTATACCTTTTATCGCGTTGACTTCAGCTGAAACCTTGCTTACCGAGTTGTAGTCGGCTGCCTCGACGAAGGCGACGATGTCGTATCTTCCGTAAACTGGGAATGCTTTGCCGACGCCTTTAACTGCCTTAACTCCCTCAAGCACCTTCATCGCTTTGCCAGGCATAGCTCTGATCAACATGCAGGCGTACGTGTTCCTCTCCTCCTAAAGTGCGGCCTCCACAAGCGTCTCCGTCGCCCGTACACCTGGCAAGCCATTTATCCTCAATGCAGCTTCCGTTAAAGCTTTCATGTCTCCCACCTCAACCTCGGCGATAGCATCCCACCTGCCGCTGGCGGAGAAAGCCTTCGCCACGCCCTTCACTTCTTTGACCTTCTTAGCGACGTCGAGATGCTTCCCAGGCCCACAGCAAATCAAGATGCATGCTAAAACCATAACCTTTCTTCCTCCACCGTTGATGTTTCAACGATATAATAAAAGAGTTACTTCTTTTCTTCCGGCTTCTTCTCTTCAGGTTTCTTTTCCTCTTTCTTCTCTGGCTTCTTCTTTCGCCTCAAAGGCATGTCAATCACCACCACTTTCACTTATTCCTTTGGCGCTTTCTTAAAAGACCTTCGCTAGGACAGCCCGCGTGGATTTTACAGGGATTCTCCCTCTTTTCAGGTTTATCGGCCGCATTTTATCTGTCCGAAAACAGTTGTTTCATCGCCTAAGAAGAAGTGGGCAATGGAACTTCTGAGAAGTACTAAGCAAGAAGATGATCTAGGCACACCGAATACGGCCTAAAAAGGCAAAAGAAGTCGCAAGCAAAACCGATGTGGGCGCAGAAGGCGTAAGGCATCAAGCTTACACCCTCTCATTGCCTCATTTTTTCATTCTCTTCTAATCTTTTCAAAAGTTCTTGTTCACCTATTTTTAAAACACTTCTTTCAATTTATAGAATGAAAGAACATTGGAAGGTCGAATGTGCTTCGCAATGACATAATCCGACACGGCCATGTTGCGCTTCGCAAGGTTCTCCTACTCTTGTGCAAGCGTGATTTCCATTGTTGAAACCATTCGTCCTCTGTTTTCGCCTT
Source organism: Bathyarchaeia archaeon (assembly GCA_041479575.1). Classification (GTDB taxonomy): domain Archaea; phylum Thermoproteota; class Bathyarchaeia; order Bathyarchaeales; family Bathycorpusculaceae; genus DASPPK01. The sequence continues at coordinate 5,280 of JBGOYH010000061.1, read as the reverse complement.
CCCTTGCTGGCATTTCTTCGGTTCCTATAGCGATTTTGCTCACTTTTAGGTTTTTTAGGAAGCGATTTCTGGTTATTTCAGCTACGTCAACAGCTGTAGTGATCGCTTGTCCTCGTGCTTTCAAAACTACTTCCTTAGCATTGCCGGCCGATAGTCTTGTGATAACTGCAAGAACATAGTCCATTGGTGTTTTACTTCCAATAAAAACAATTTCCGATTTTTCCGACATTTCCATCACATCTTTCATCATTGATTGTAACGTGCAACGCTGCTGTATTCTTCTCGTCCTTCAACAACAGAACGCTGTTGCCCTATACTATGCAGACTTTCTTATAAAGAGATCAAACAACAGAGCATCCTGAGGATATTTTCGCGCTTATGGGTGAGGAAATAGCCTTGCAGTGGAGCTGGGTGGAGTCTCCAGTTGAAGAGAAGCGCGCGCTTATCTATTCCTTCTCTTTCTTAATTACAGCTTGTGCGCGCTACACATTTCTCTTTGACAGTTTTGAAGCCACAAATAGGCTGTGTTCAAGGAGGTGAAGGTAAAAGAGCATAATCTATTCCCTATATGTCTTGACAGTCATCTTCGCTGCGAAGAGTGTTAAGCCACATACGCTGTTCTTTCTGGCGCGGGTCTCGGCGAGGTTCTCTTAGATTCGCCGCACTTCATACAACTCTGCGCACAAAGTTCAAGGTACTTCTCTTCACTTGTTAGAACCGCCTCAGCGGCTTTGCTGCACAAGTCACTTTGCTCTTTACAACTCGCCTCGCTACATAGTTTGGCGATGAACGCGCAATGTTCACGGGCGTCTTCTGCGTTGAATGCCACCCGGTTGGTGCGCACAAGCAGGCAAAGCTCCCTAGCCAATATGCATGTTCTAATGTGCTTGAATTGATTGAGTGTGTGCTCCCGCATTCTTTGGCGACTTAACTCCAACCTTATCTTCTCCATCCATTTGTTAACCTAACTAAAGTTAACTTCTTTTTTATACATACCGAATCCCTATAACCCGCTAGCTTCAACTAGCGCTCGCCTCGAGACGCTTTTTAAACGATGAAGGAATATCACCATTCTTCTTCAAATTCTTCCTCTTCAGTTTCTTCTGGTTCTTCCTCTTCAAAGGTATATCTCATCTATTTTCCTCTCCTTGTTTCGTTCTACCTGTTCCTACCAGAACAGGTAGTTCTGACAAGCACTTTAGCCCGACACGATCCTAGTGGATGGTGCCGCTAAGCAGACACTTATATGTTGAAAAGCGAGATATTCGCCGGTTGATGTCGTTTTCTTTCTCAAGACCTTTCACTCATTTTCTCTGTTGGTCGTATTTCGGAAATCATGGTCAATTTCAAGAAATCTCAGAAGGCTCGGGAGCTGATCTTTCTTGTCGAAGTCCTCGTTCTTTTCTGCTTCTAGTATGGCGCGTTGAACCCAACTTCTCAGTTCAGAGCAATACTCCACTTTGAGTGGATGCCCTACTTCTGCCCTTCTAGTCCACGATTGCACAGAAGTGTATACATGCCTGTCTATTAATTCCACAATTTTCACCCTATTTTTTTAGTAGAATGGACAGAAAAGCGACAAAATCCTTTCAAGGGCTTTTGCCAGCAATTTCCTTACGAGAATTCTAGCTGCATGTACGGTACGCTCGGCGACTTATTAAGATGCGTGTGGATGAGCGCAATAAAGCGCGCGCGTTTCTCTATGCCTTAACCGAACAGGAGAGAATAGAGAATGAGCGGGGGCGGATCGAAGAATTCTCAAACAGGCTAAGCAATGCGAGCATGGTGTTGGAGTCCTCGTCGTACTCCATCTTCATCGACAATGGCAACTTCAGTATACTTTTTATGAACATCTAACCCGACGAACATACGCATGTTATCGTCTGGTCGACTAATATCCCTCTTGTTCACATCCGATTATGAAAGACGTCTGATATGTATTGCGTGGGCTGGCTAGTCCGTCTTTGACCATGGTCCGTGCGACCGGTAAAATGACTGGACGATGCCCGTGAGCTGCTAAAGAACTGGGCGTTACGCCCGGATGAGTGATTGCAGCCCTTTGCCAGCCGAATGAAGAATGAATCAGAAGAGGAATCAGAGGAGGTGTGAGAAAAGGCTTAATTCTATTGTGAAGTATTTGGTTCTAGGCTGGCATTGGGTAGCCTTTGGGTGCCTGTTCATGCGGCATCTTTCATGAGTGGCTAAAAATGGTTCTTATTCTTCTTTTGAGGAGTGGGGATAGTCTTGAAACTTGCAACTTATCCATGTTTTCTCTGCGGCAATCAACTCCTCAGGAATCCAAAAGCGGAATTAAAATAGAGTTTAACCGCTGTTGTTGTTTCGAGCAGTTGAACGAATAAGGCAACTCACAGTTTGAACTATGACATATGTCATGAAGAGGACTACCTATACACAGCTCGGTTCTTGGTTCTGTTCATATGTCCAACACTAACACAGATGAAAGAATCCAGTTGAAAGTTATAGCGGTTTTTGAGCTATTATCGAAGCCTTTTGCCTAGCCATGTACAGAGAGCACACCTAGCCTAACTCAGTTGAAACCTCTTTTTGTCCGAACACACACCAAGAGAAAATAATTAGGATTCCCTTTTAAAGAGAGGTTAAAACAGCCGTTATCCTTAAAATGAGGGTTTTTGGCGTATTCAATGGTGTTTTAATGGTTTTTTCTTCAATAGGTATGGTGTTGTGGTGTTGGTTTTCTTCGATGATTCTTCAATGGCACGATGTTTTAATGGTGTTGACGGTGTTGGATGAGTGGGGTTTCTTCGATGGTTCTTCAAGTGGTCGCTTACAGTTTTGTGTTAAGGTCCTCTAGTGGTCTAGTGGCGTGGTTCGTTTACTGAAAAGTGTTAGCGGTCTAGTGTGGTGTTGACCTCAGCGAATCCGTTAGACTTAAATATGACGTATGTCATAATGTACATAGTATAAGGAGCGGTTCGGTTTCTTCGCGCTCAATCACAACGGCGAACCGTTCCCTATTCTGTCCTTGTACAACTCTAAAATTTTAGACAAACATATGTGTAGTCGATATATGGTCACATATTATTTTGTCCATCGTTTGTCATCAGAATCATGTTAATATCTTATCATGATTTTTCATGCCCATAAGACATTAATAAGGGTTTCGCTTCTCCTTCAACAACTAACGATAGGTGATTCAGTAGTGAACAATCACAAACTCGAGCACGAACGCAAATTTAACGCCATAGTCGATAGGCTAAAGATGAGAGGGCACTTTGAAGGGCAAGTTTATATGACATATCAGACTCCATTAACCCCTGATGAAACAAGACATAGGATAGACCGACAATCTTTGAAGATATTGATTATTCAAGCAATCGGCGATAGCAATAGACACACACTCTCTAAATGGATAAATGAATTGTTGGCGTTGAAGATAATTGAACTAAATCCAGACAGTCAAAAATGGAATAACGGCTCAATCATTATGCCTCATGACAGCACTAAGTATTTCCTCAACTTCGACAACGAATTATTTGATAGACACACACTCCCTAATTACAGAAGTGGTAACGACAACGACCACCAAGCGGCAAACAAGGTCAACTCTTCCTCTCTGTAAGTCTCTATTTCGTTCAACCAAACCAATTGAGGAAAGAGAAAGTAGAGGAGAGAATTTCAATTTGGTTAGTTAGTAGTAGTTGAATTATTAGAGGAGCCTGACAGCTACACCCTCGAAAGGGAGTGTGTGTGTCCAAGCATAGAAACACATCCAGAAGTTTGAGCATGGTGAAATTGAGCATGTTATGGTGTTTCTTGAGCATGGTGAAATCTAACGAAGGTTTATTAAGCTGTCGTAAGACTTCATATTTTAGGAAAGACCGAATAGACATGTGAACCGTGCTCCGTGCTCGCAAGAGCCTTGAGCCATGTTCCAGAGTCGAAAGGTCTTTCCATCTTGATAACTAGCTCTCTTTCTCCTCTTTTTTTGTGTACTCTTCTTTCAACTTGACTAGAGCATGGGATAGGCTAACTTACATTTTTCCTAAGGTGTTCCTCAAGGTCTTTGTCTTGGACGCCTAGAAAATTCAATCCGTCATGAACGTAATGTTTGACGTGACCGATAAGTTTCCTTGCGTCTCCGATTCTTCCCTCTTTAAAGTAGTTCTGCACCGTGCCTAAACGTTTGTATGCTAATATCAATTCCTTACTCGCTTCTTTATAGTTAGGGGTCAAGTTCTCTATTTTCTTCCTTTTTGGCACTATCTCACACAGATTTGAGTTTGACAATATTTACTATTTCATCTTCACTCATTTTTGAATCCCTAGCTAGGCTTTCCGCTCATTTGGGTTTAGGTAGTTTAATTATTTGCAGTATAACATAACTATCCTTGGAGTCTCTCACTATAACTTTTAACGTGCCGCTCTCACTATCAGCAATTTTCAATATGTCCTTTACTAATTTCCATATATCTGACTCCGCTCTACTTATTTGAATTTCTTTTTCACTCATTCTTGAACCTCTAGTTTGTCTTCTGTTGTCGTGCTGATATAAGATTTCTGCCTTTGACGTTTTCAAGGATGCTCTTTATAAATCGGGCAAGATTAGGTATAATAAAGACTCCAATACAGCTAGCAAAGAATCATCTAGTAGACGGTGATAAGGCTTTGGAAATTGGTGACTATTTGGCATCTATGGCTGGATTGTTTTTCATTTACATTATTATATGGTATATAATATTGAATCAATGGCTACCTACTGCGCTTCTGAGTCCAATTGGTTCGGTTCTGGGACTTGCTGCAATAATACTCACGGCGATTTTTGTCGTGGATGCACTTAGGAGTAGTGAGTGAAACCTTGTCGAACATTCTGCAAGACCCATTCTCGTGGTCGCCCAGGTTTTCTTGTTTGCTTCATTGAGTTGAAATTGTCAGAGCTTAGATTTAAGCGTACATTAGTGACACAAGATACAAGATTCAATCTCCCTTTGTAGTAGTATTCCCTGTTCAGGAAGCTGATGCGGAAGATCTCAATCCACCAGAAGTGACGCGCGCGCTAGGTATGGAGATTCCTTGATCAATGCCGTCACCACTGACGCTGCACTCATATCGATCACCTGGTCAGAGAAAGAAAGTGGGAAGTATTAGTCTTCCTCATCGTCCTCTTCTTCTTTTTCTCGGCTTTTTTCATCCATTTTTTGGCGGATTTTTCTTTCAATTTCCTCCCCTATCTGTTCTCCGGCCTTTCCAGACGATTCTCCTTTGCTACCGCTTCTAAGCATGTCGCCTATGCCCATTTTC
>JBGOYH010000060.1:0-10798 GCA_041479575.1 Bathyarchaeia archaeon | reverse complement strand
AGGTGAAGGAGTCAAGCTTTTGCGAGAGGGACAAACTGAAATCGGCGGCAAAATCCCTGTCAACATGGACGGCGGCTTGAAGTCAAAGGGCCATCCGATCGGCACAACAGGGTGTTCCATGATATATGAACTTACGAAACAACTACGAGGAAAAGCCGAAAAAGGTAGGCAGGTCCCGTTGAAAAACAACACTGCACTCGCCCACAACGTAGGCGGAACAGGTCACTACTGCTACGTGACTATCCTGCGGAGGTGAAACTGAATGTCTTCAATGCCATCCATAAAATCTCGCGAGATCAAGATCGTTCAAGAGATACCGATAAGCAAGAACCTCAAGTTCTACGAAGGCTTAAAGGAGGGAAAAGTGTACGCAACCAAATGCAAGGACTGTGGAAAAATCTACTTCCCACCAAACGTCGACTGCCCAGAATGTCTGTCAACCGGGCTCGATTGGATTGAGCTTAGCAGCGAGGCGGAGATAGAAACATTCACACACGTCGTGGTGAGACCGACAACCTTCCAACAGAACAAACCATACACTGTCGCAATTGGTAAGTTGAAAGAAGGCGTAAAAGTGCTTGCATGGCTAACAGGCTTCAAACTCTCAGAAGTCAAGGTAGGAATGAAAGCCAAACTAGTTGCCAAAGTCACTTCTGAAGGGAACCTAACCTACGAATTCGTCCGCCCATAACTCGATTCATCTTTGCTGAGTATCGCTTAGAATATTGTCAGAAACATCTGACTAGTGCGGGTTACTTTTAAGTATGTCTTGAAACTTTGACTGAATGAACGTGTTCAGCCGGTCATTATGATTACTATTGAAGGAGCCAAGGTTAAGGCGAAGATGATTCCAAGGGAGAAGGTTTTCTCCATATGGAAGATGCTAACGAGGAAACCATTCCCAAGGGTAGCGGCTTTTCAGCTAGAGGATAATGATTTTGACTATGCCATAAAGCTGAGGAAATGCAGAGATGATGAACAAAGAGAAATTGAAGAATGGGGAAGAGTGCTCTCAGCTAAAGGTACTGATGCCTGTGTATTCAACTGCGATGAATTTCCTGACGTTGATTACGTCATACTAACTAGAGAAAACCCTTACCATAATCTTGAAGAGGTTTTGGAACATGAATTATCTCACATTGCCAGAGGAGACTTGTAATAGCGCGCGCGAAAACAGGGGATTGCCACCAAACCCTACTTGAAATTGAACCGAGTATCACCATGAAACCCTCTGTAGGTGGAGATGTCTCCACATTATCCGCGCGCGCCTAGCAATCTACGAAGTAGCTGGGGGCTGAATAGTTTTCTGCGTCCTTCTGTGACTACATCGGATAGCTACAATTGCAGCTGCAACAATCAACACGATGGCAACTATTATGATTACTAGAAGAGAAGTGAGCGTGTTCATGTTGGTGAACTTTGCTAAGGCTTCATTGTTGTAGGCTAGGAGAAGAATTGACGTGGTCTCGACGTTTGCCGTGCCGTATATGGTTCCATTGAGGTAGCTTTGGGAGGCTATGCCGCCATTCGCTTTTTGATAGGACCATGCTGCGTTTTCAACGGCGTCGTATATTGAAGAGTCAAATCCGGTAGCCTTGACCGTGAAAAGGTACAATCCGAGTTTATAGTTTTGGTAGCGCTTATCTTGGTCTTCGGCCGCGCTTTCGTTTGCTGCCTTGTCGAAGAAGCCGTGACCATCCCAGTATGACTCACCGGTTCTGAACCATTGTTCGGAAGCTTTGTTGTTTCTTTGCAAGGCATAGTTCAGCGAAAGATAAAAGCATAGGTCGGCGTATTGGTCTGCGTCGAAGAAGATCCCACCGTCTTGAGGCTGGTGCCTGTCAGCCCACACAGTGTGGTTAAGACCGTCGAAAATGAATGAATCAAGGCCGATGTTAGTGTGGGCGTGGATTGGAGTGGGAATAGCAGTGCCAAGCACCACCTCAAATAGCTGAGAATTGCCAACTTCGTTTATGTACCGAGCTACCGTCTCGCTGATGTTTTCTGTCGTTGCGAGGTTAAAATGCTTCAGGGCTTCGGAAGCCCAAAGATTGTCACTGTAAACCCAGAAAGTTCTCCAGCAGGGGGTTCTGTCTGGGACGTTACTGCCGTTGTCTTCAGATTCGCTGACAAGTCCAATCCTAGCATCGTACATGTTCTCAACATAGGCTGCTGCTTCTTGTATCTTCTGAGTGTTCTGATCAGTAACGAAATTTGTTTTCGAGCCATTGCAAACCCAGAAACGGATTCCATAAGACAAAAGAGAAAAAACTATTAGAAAGACCAACCCGAGGGTCAAGGTTTTTTTCAAGCATGGGACAACATGGTATCCCTTAGAAATGCACACGCGCACCATTCGACCACATCCTCAAACTTCATTGAGCGGTGAGTGGCAGTTAATTCCTACCTTATTGACCACTGCGTCTATGGTTGTTGACCTATAGTTTGTTTTCACATACACAGTTGTCAACAATTGTTGACTACTAGGTCGGTGGCAATCGACATGACAAGAATTATTTATATGTGGCTTACAGAAGGGTTTCAGGACTTGCAATGGAAGATCCTGCAGAACTCTTTGAGGCCATCTCGCATCCCGAGCGAATCAGAATTCTGAAAACGCTCAAGAAGCAGCCTTCCAGCTTCGCTTCCCTGAAAAGACAACTTGGGATTCATAGCAGCGGAAACCTCGACTACCACCTCAAAAAACTCGGTCAACTCTTGACTGTTCGAGAGGATGGATTATACGGACTGACAGACGCTGGAAATGAGGCCCTCTTGTCTATTGAAGCGATAGAAATGTGGACGGAAATGGAAAAACGTAAGATCAGGATGCCAAAAATGCCGAAAGAAGCGTTTTTCCTTGGGCTCCTGGAACTTTGCACGACCGCCTTACTCGCGCGCGCAAGTCCTCTTCCGAACCGACATTTTGAAAACTCGGAGAGACTCAAGTGAAAATGAAAAAAGAAAAAGAAGGCTATGGATAGTGTTGGTTGTAGTGGTTTGCCATTATGATGGCGTCGTAAATGTCGACGATGTTGTTTCCATTTATGTCTGCGTTGGGGTTCCAATATTTACCGCCCGGTTTGGAATTGTAAGCGTTGGCCAGGATTATGGCGTCGTAGATGTCAACGATGCCATCGCCGTTGATGTCTCCGGATATAACTATCTTTATCACACCGTCACTACAATTATTATCAGCAGTATTGGTCTCCCCAAAAACCGGAACTGCGTAGGCACTTATCGTGTAGTTGCCCTGAGTCCAGCCACTTACATTCCAAGTGTAGGTCAACACTGTTTGGGCACCTGCAGCTAATCCTGACACCGTTTGCGTACCTACGACAGTCGAGTTGGCGTACAGCGTGACGTTGAATGTCTCAGTGAAATTTCCTTCATTAAGAACTGCAACGTTAACTTTCACGAATGAATCATTGCCCACAGTAGGCATCGGCTTGCAACCATCCTTAGAAGTCTTGACGTTAGTGACGGTAATATCATGAATGAGCAGCTCTCCGGAACTGTTCACAGTAACGTTCGAAATGTTCGACGTTGCCTGCACTCCCACGTTGTCGGTGATCTTGACGTAGACCATGTAAGAACCTACAACTGATGGAACGAACGTCCAGGTTGCGCCTGTGGCACCAGATACTATGCTACCGTTCAGGTACCATTGATAGTAAAAGGGACTTGTGCCGTCAGAGACGCTCGAAGTAAACTGTTGAGACTCAGTGACATTCATAACGACGGAGCTCGGCAAAATGCTGACAGAAGGAATCCTATTAACAGTGACCGATGCAACATTGGATTTTACTTCAATACCGACATTGTCAGTCACGTTCAGATAGACACTGTAGGAACCAGAAGAAACAGGAGTAAAAGTCCAAGTCGAGCTGGTAGCTCCAGAAACAGGAGCACCGTTAAGATACCACTGATACGTGTACGGTGGGGTTCCGTTCGTTACGCTCGACGTGAATAATTGAGACTGGTTAACATCCATAACGAAAGAGCTGGGTGAAATGGCGACTGAGGGGACTGGATTGACAGTGATTGTTGCATTATTGGAATTTAAAATAAAACCAGCATTATCTGTAACTTGGACGAAGAATTTGTAGGAGCCCCAAGAACTTGGCGTGTAAGTCCAAGTGGAACCTGTCGCGCCTGGAATTGGAAAAGGAACCTCACTGCCAAAGGTGGGGAGGTACAGGTACCATTGGTAAGAGTAGGGAGATGTACCACCAGAAACAATTGAACTGAACGGTTGAGACTGACCTACATCTAACGTCGCAGATATTGGCAAGATACTGACAGAAGGCGGTTCGTTCGCGGTGACTGGAACAGTATTAGATGTTACAACGTTGCTCGTGCTTGCTGCGTCTGTGACTTTCAAGTAAGCTGTATAAGAACCCGAAGACGTTGGAGTGAACGTCCAAGAACTGGCGTTTGAGACTGGTGAACTATTCAAAGTGTCGAACTCAACATCGTCGATATAGATTATATTGGAGGATATACTGCTTCTTGACAGAATAAGCGAATCCACGGTTTTGTTTGCCACAAGATTCAGACTAACGTAAGTCCAATCAGCAGAATATCCCAAGCCTATGCTTGAAAAGGAACCGTCTGTGTAGTTCACTATGAGATAATCATACGAAGTGCCATACTTGTACCAGCAACTAACATTGGTAACGATGTTCGATGGAACACTAAACTTCTGGGTTATCGTGAACGTCCAGTATTGCCACCATACATACGGCGGGGCACAAGAGTAGTTTCCGGTGTGATGTTCGTCGCTTCTTACGTCCGCGTAGTTGGACCATCCTGTTAAGTCGCCAGTCTCAAAGCCAGAGTTAGTAACTGTGTTGCCTGTTATGTTACCACATAGATACCATTGGTAAGAGTAGGGAGATGTACCACCAGAAACAATTGAACTGAACGGTTGAGACTGACCAACATCCATGATGACAGAGGTGGGTGAAATAGCGACAGAGGGGATTGGATTAACAGTGACTGTTGCGAAATTGGAATTTGTGATAAAACCAGCATTATCCGTAACTTGGACATAGACTTTGTAAGACCCCAAAGAACTTGGAGTGAAGGCCCAGGTGGGACCTGTTGCGCCTGAGACTGGACGACCATTCACACTAAACTCAACGTCATCAACGCAGATTATATAGCCGTCAGAGGCTGTCCTTTCCAGTATCAATGAATCCACGGTTTTGTTTGCCACAAGATTCAGACTAACGTGAGTCCAATCGCTAGACGACCCCAAGCCTATGCTTGAAACGGACCCATCCGTGTAATTCACTCTGAGCCAATCTTTCGATGGAATGCCCCACTTGCGCCAGCAACTGACACTTGTAACCAAGTCCGACAGGACGCTGGGCAACTTCTGCGTTATCTTAAACGGTAAATACGTTGAACCACTGTATGGCGACGCGCAAGAATAGCTTCCAGAATGATGTTCATCGCTTCTTATATCGGGGCTGTAAGGACTCTCTTGATTCCATGCTGCAATTCCGCCAGTGTCAAACCCGGAGTTAACAATCGTGTTGCCTAAAACGGTCGTCGTCGACAGCCACCATTGGTAAGAGTAGGCAGACGTGCCGCCAGAAACAGTTGAAGTGAACAACTGCGATTGTCCCAAGTCCATAGCGACGGAGCCAGGTGTTATACCTACTGACGGGGGCTCTTGCACTAAGTCAAAGAAGTATTTAATAAATCCAGCCGTTGTTCGCTGTGCCTGAATCAGCATCATGATCGCTGCCGTAGGAGGGGATTCTATTCGATCATGGTAATGAATCTGTGTTATCTTGTAACCCCAGCTTTGTACGGATGAGTCTGTGGTCACTCTGACTTTAAGCACACCTCCTGTGTTGTAGAAATGTGGAGTCCAGAATCCATTTTGGACTCCAGTGTATGACGCCAAAAGATTGTCTGAAGCATCATAGATTCTGATGAAATCCCAGCCGTTTTCCATATCGAATTTGTCGAAATACAGCTGCATTACATCCATCCCGTATTCTACAAAGGTAAAATTGCTGTCCAAATTGTTGGGCAATGAATGGATTGTTTCCGCTTGCACAACGGCAGCATCGGTTGGGTCACTATTTGTCTGGCCATTCACTAAATAGAAAAACTTGGTGCTTTCGTGGGCATTGTAGTCGACCCAGTCGTATGCAGTGGGGTCGCTTCCGCTGTAGTGCCAGTATGCATTCCCAGGCGGACCTGCATTTTCTGTCTGGTAGTATTCTCTGTCCGGGAATGATGATAACGAATATATGCCGCCAGAACTTGCCGCAACTTCATACTTAACGCTATCGACATAATCTTCGAAACCAGTATGCCAGTCCCCATAGGTTGGCTGAGCATGATGTGGAACGCACACGTCCTGCACGAGATGTGCTGCCCAACCAAGATAGTAAATAGCGTTGTGATGGTCACCACTCCTCCAATAATTTACGGCTGTGTCAAATACCTCTTGACAAAGTGTGCCTGCGCTCTTCTGATAACCAGCGAAATATAGTCCGGTATGATCCATCGGATCCATGTAATGTTCCCTTGCGGAAATCAGGTCGTCATGGTCAGTACTTCCCGCTTCCATGACGCCCAGGTAAGTACGTCCATTCGTGTCACCGGGATCGTAGGAATTGAGGAAATCTGCAATTGAAACAAAACCGTCGTTACGCAGGATAACCGATGCTTGGTTGAAAATGAAGTCGTGTGTTCCGCCGGATCCTGATTTGAATGCGGCTACTGGTTGGATCACGCATATGAGTGATAATATCAACGATGCTAAGACCAATACGACGACTAGATTCTTAGACAATCCCCTCTCCTCTGCCGGCGAACTGAGATATTATTACGAAACGGATTTATGGCTTGCTATATCGTTCTATAGAAAAAAGTTCTAATCACGCGCATACGCACCTGATAATCAGCGGGCTATTTCTACAACGCATCCCAAGAAAATGATATCATGACTACAAAAGAAGATTGGACCTAGGCAGACCACACGCGCGCGCGACTCAAAGATACTCACTTTCATGTGGGGAACCTTAGGTTTCGCCTACGGCAACTATACACTAGAAGCATTTGTTGAGCCTGTGTCGAATGAAACAAACACGGGAAACAATATTGTTCTGACTTGGATAGTCATAACGATACCTGGTGACCTCAACGGCGATTTCATGGTTGACATCTATGATGCCATAATTCTGGCCAACGCTTACAATTCCAAACCGGGCGGTCAATATTGGAATCCCAACGCAGACATCAACGGCGACAACATTGTCGACATCTACGACGCCATAATCCTGGCAAATCACTACAACCAACGCTACCCATGACTTCAGACGAGTCGCATCCATTTATTTGCTTGCCGACTGCGTTCAAACACCCACGGAAGAAGAATACGGGTTAGCTGAACAATTCAACATTCGTCAATGGTGCTGTAGTGGTTTCATAATATACCCACTAGACCATCATTTCTTAAAGGAACTTGGCGCGCGCGTTTGGGTATACGTATATAGGGTTTTGCATTCAAATCATCCTACTATGAACTTTTCGTGTTTGCACGCGAGGATGAAAGCCCTCAGTACCTCAAGTTTTCGAGAATAGCCTTGAAGTCTTTCCTTAGCGTTTCGAGATATTCGCTGTCGGTGTTGTTTCCTTTTCTGGCGTGTTCAGTGCGTTTTCTTTTGGCGTGTGTTCTCTCTGTTTTCGCATTTTTCAGTCTTTCAAGAAAGCGTGCTTTAAGTTCCGGTGACCCCCTTAACCGACTCACTCTTGAGTGCGTTAATACTTATTGTCTTTCTTCCGCGCTTAACTCTGAACCTCACCAATTCACCTTCATAGAGTCTATTCGATTCGCGAGTTCTTAGCACGCACTCTGTTAATAGTGCGGAGCTATTCCGAAGTCTTCGTCTTCATCCATTTCCTCGTTGTCTTCACAAAATTCGCAGAGTTCATCATGGTCTTCATATCGTTCTTTGCTTATTTCTGCACCACAGTTTCTACAATAGTATGCGATATGAAACTTTGCTCCACAGTCTCGGCACTTGAATCTTTGTTCGCCTAACTTTTCCAAATCAGGGCTATGGCAGTTTGGACAGTTCATTCCAAACCATCCGTTTGTCAAGGCCCTTCCGTGCGTGCCAAACTTTCCAAAGAGTGTGCTTTCCTTAATTGTTGCTCAAATGCCATCAGGAATGATTTCACCTCTACGAGGAGTTCAATTTGAATTTTGGCAAAATCCGAATTTTCAAGGGTGCCAAGAGAGGGCTTTCCGGCATATTTCGAGTATATCATCGATAGTCTTTGTTTCTTCGTCCTGATTTCCTTTTCGTCTCCATGCCCTAGGTCATGTCTTAGGTCGGCTCTGAGAAATTTGATGGTAAAACCGACAAAATCCTTGTTTTCTTTGAAACCGTCAGGGACCCTTTTCAGACTGCCTGATCCCTCATAAATAATCTCGTAAAGGGCATCGATGGTATTTCCATAGTCGCCTATAGTCCTAGCAGGTCTTCCCAAATCCAAAGTTCTTCTTAACATCCTGTTCGTGACATTGAAGACATACGAACCTGTTTTGATATAAGATAAGCTATTGAACACGCTCAGAGATTTCACTATGTCCTGAGCTAGGCCCTGCACTTGTTTTTCTGCATCCAACGCAGCGCACTCACTATAGCGTCCTCTTCTTGACATTTTCTCCCGACTAGCAAAGACCACTATCCCAAATGATTTGACTTATCATTTGTGAATCTGGAAACAAGATTATGAAAACATTAGCGCGCGCAAAGAGAGGATTAACGGTTTTTGATGGTCTTTTGTAACAATTTACGTGTAACAATTAGTAACAATTCACTTTTTTCTGGAATTCTCAGAATTCCAATTACGGTTCAACTTTTCCATAAGTTGCTGACAAGAGTTCAGCATCCAAGGCAAGATCCCTGACAGAAACAAGCCTGCAGTCATCTTCCTTCCGTATCGGAGGTTGGGCTTTCTTACGGAGTTATAGAACGCCAATTGTGATGATAACTGTTAATGACGAGGCCAGCGCGATCATCGCGATCTTTTCTTCAATTGATAGGGACCCCAGAAACCTTCCAGGTCACGCCATATTTCTTCAAGAATCTCCACAATCACGCCACGCTTCCCCAATTCGAACTTGAATCTCTGACCGATGAATACAGATATACTCACGTTTAAGTAGTTTTTAAAGAGGGCTTATTCTCAGAAATTCGCATCTCACGCTAGAACTCATGTGCCGCATGCGGCCTATTTTCGATGTTGGCATATTTGGATCCAAATATCCATGATACATTGAAACCTAGGAGGGGTAGGATCCTCAGCCTACCAGTTGAGACCTTCGCGCGCGTAACAATCCGTCACAAATAACCTTCTTCTACGACCCTTTCTGCAACAATTATCAGTCTTGGAATCCCTTCTGCCTATCGTGAAAGAATGGTAAAGTGCAACAAGCCACTTTGCGCGCCACGGCGAACTATTTTTTGCTTCGCTGCGTTTCAAGTCTCGAACTCAGATACACGTGTATGTGAACTTCATTTCTGCCCAACTCCTACGATAGCAGAAAACAAGTTTCTTGTAAAATACGCGTTATGCTTTCGTTGGCAAGCAAAGCTCTATAGCAAGAAGATCGTATTCATTTTCGGGAACGTTCTAGAATGCATATATGCTTTGACACTGCAGCAGAAATTTATGACAAGACCCGAGGCCTGCCTAATCATGTTATGGAGCAACTAGTGAACAGAATGACTGACGAACTGAAAGATTATCAAACCGTCTTAGATGTGGGTGTTGGAACTGGGCGATTCGCTAAACCCCTGCAAGAGAAGGGCTTCAAAGTGGTCGGCGTGGACCTTTCAGGCAAAATGTTGAACAAGGCAGTAGAGAAGGGCGTGGAGGATTTGCTTCGATGTGACGCTTGTTTTCTTCCTCTGACCGACAAGAGTTTCGACGGTTCACTTTGCATACACGTTCTTCACTTGATTAGCGACTGGAGAATCGCACTGCAGGAGATTTGCAGAGTAACCCGAAAAATCATGCTTTCGATGATCTACGTGCAAAACGACCCAGTTCGACAGGCCTACAATACTCTGTTGTGCAATCTTGGGTATGAAAGGACGCGACCGGGAAAGGACGAGTGGGAACTGCAGGACTTTGTCAAAGCTAAGAAATCCGTGTTTGCAGCTTCCTACAACAACAGGGCAGATGAGCATCTTGAGAACTTGGCTCAAAGAGCTTTCACAAGTCAGTGGCAAATTCCCGAAGACATAAACAGAAAGGTTGTGGCTGACCTGAAGGAACAGTTTGCAGGCAAAACTTTTTCACAGGAGCTTCGTGTGTTGATCTGGGACGTAAACGACTTGGAATCCATCGCACTGACAAGTCAAAGAACCTGACCTTCTTCCAAGGAAGTTCGAACCGCTGAAATGGCAAGTTGGATCGAACGATAATTGAGTTCAGTTAGATGGAACACGAATGAATCCGCTTGGAGTGTGCCCGTTAAGAGCATAACAAAAAAAGCGAGCTCAACGTTGTTTATCTTGGTTCTTTATCCAAGCCATTGTCTTCTGCACAAGTTCGTCTTCTTTACCTTTGAATATGTGATCCGTGGACTTCAGAATTAACAGGCTCTTGGGATCATTTGCAGAGTTGTAGACTTCTTGGGCTTCGTCGACGCCTACGATTTTGTCGTTTTCGCCGTTTACTACAAGAAGAGGGATTTCCTCAAGTTTTGAGGCGGCTTCGCATTCATTTAGCTTCATGAGTTTGTCTCTGACGT
>JBGOYH010000059.1:0-10881 GCA_041479575.1 Bathyarchaeia archaeon | reverse complement strand
CATTGCCTATACTTGTTAACTCTGGTATTGATAAACTCGACAACGCGAAATTCTATTCTAACGGCACCTGGGTTCTCGAGGCTGTGCTTAGCGACGCTGAAAGGTATGACCTGAAATGGGTTTTCTGTGCTGATGAGTTCTATGTGCCAACTCTCATAAAGCATGGTTTCGTCAAGATAGACGCGTATAACGATTCACGTGTGGAAATCTACGAATACGCGCCGCTTGAAATTGCAAGCGTTAGCCCTGAGCCTGATTTCCCTTTGATGCAGATAGTGATTCACGGAATTGTGCCGATGCTCAACTTCGTCTTGATGTTGATTTTCTTGGCATGGAAGTTGAAACATAAGTTGTACAGGATAATGCGCAGTTGGTGGAGCGTTTAAGCCTGTTCTAGGCGATGCTTCTCATACTGCACATTACGATACACAAAAGATATTGACTGAAGATTTTCCGCTGTTGTTGCAATATGCGCGTTTGTTTTTGCGATTTACAAGAAAAAAAGAGAAAAAAAGGAGTGTTTGTTATGGTTATGGAGCGAATTCTGCAGAGTATGTGAAAGCCGTAAAGGTAGCGCCAGTTGTTTCAAAGTAGAGCCTTCCATCGGCTCCTGTGGTGAATTCGACCGTGGCTGCACAGTCCACACTTGCAATGCCTGGAACACTGAACGAAAGAGGTCGCCATGCAGTTCCATCATAGATGTAGACTTTGATTACGAAGCCTTCGGTTGTGTCGTCTGTGGCTCGGACCGTGAGGGTGACCTTTGAGCTCTTGCCTAAGTTAACGGGGGCTGTGGAGTTGGGCAAGATTGTGTTATAGGTTCCTGCCGTGAACTGCGTCGCGTTCTGGATGGATTCAAGCATTGGTACAATCACCGTTCTCAGTCCCCATAAGGGGTGATCTTGAAGACCCCACAAATAGTCTATGCTCAAAGTTGCATTACCTTTGATTGATGCTATGTCTGCCCAGTTAATAGTGTCTGTTTTGGCCTTGATGGCGGTTATGTCTGTCCAGTTGATTGCGCTCACCGAGGTTTTGATGTCGTAGAGTAAGCTTGCAACTGTATTCGTTCCAGTGAATGTTCCAAGTTTGGCGTCTAAGCCTGAAATTGCGTTTAGTACGGGAGTGAAGTCCACAGTTGCGGTTATATTCTGAACCGATGTTTTTATTTCGTATAGCAGGCTTGCAGCAGTGTCTGTGCCTGTGAAATTGCCTAGTTTGTTGGAGATGGTTGTGAACCATGTGTTGGTGAAGTTCCAGAATGAGCCGTATTGGTCTAGCTTAGCCTCGATTTCGGCGACCATGGATTGGAGGGTGTCTATGCCGCCTGTGCCCATTACATTGAAGGTTGCCGTGGCATAGTTGACGCCGTCGGAAGCGTTGACAGTGTATAGTGCAGGCAGAACGCTGGGAACGGTGAAGTTGGTGCTATCTGGTAGGGCTCCTTCGGAGGTGGCGTTAACAGTTCTCACGAGTGTTGAACCAAAGTAGATGTTAACGGTTGCGTTCGGTTTGAAGAAGGTGCTGGTGACGAGTTTTAATTCGCCTACTTGTCCTTGGGCTGGGGCTCCTATTGTTATGGTTGGCTGTGAAATCGTGAAGGTTTGTGCCGGAGTCCATATTGTGGTGTTAACATCGTAAGCGCTTATGTTGTGCGCGCCTGCCACAGCGTCCGGGATGAGGAACCATGTGTTAAGGCCTCCTGACGCGTTGACTGCCGCGTTTTGTATGAAGGTTGTGTCAAAGTAAATTCCCGCTGTCTGGTTGATTGCGAAGCCTGAGCCTGTGACTGTAACGTTTGCGAGCGGTGTGCCGGCGACTGTGCCAATCCATATCACGGGACCTGCGGTGAAGGTTGCTGTTTTGTTGTAGGTAGTTGCGACGTCGAACGCCCTGACCGTGTGTGCGCCTATTGTTGTATTTGCTGGAACTGTGAACGTCGTGAGAGCCGGTATGCTTCCATCTGCTTCGGTCGTCACGTTGATCATGGATATGGCGTCGAAGTATATTCTCGTTACGTTACTTACTGTGAAGTTGCCGCCGGATACCGTAACTAGTGTGCCTGGTGGACCTCCGTCCTGAGTCAGCGTTAGGGTTGGTATTGGAACGATGAAGGTCGTTGTGACATTATGGGCAGTGTAGTTGTCCATCACTCTCAAGGTGTATGTGCCTGGAACCACAAATGGGACGTTGAATGTATTCGCGGTATCTATGCCTCCAGTGGCATTGGTCGTCGTATTCGCGACAGAAGTGGATTCAAAGTAGATTTTCGTTCCGTTGCTTACTGTGAAGTTTCCGCCGGATACTGTCACTGGTGTGCCTGGTGGACCCCACGTTGGAGTCCGCGTTATGTTTGGTGTTGAAACTGTGAACAACGTTGAAGCGGTATACATTCCTGTGTTCCAATCTTTACCTTTGACTGCGTATGCGCCTGGAACCAAGCTTGGAACATGAACGTGTCCGGTTGTTATGGCTCCATCTGTATTAGCCGTCAAGTTCCCCGCGAATGTTGTGTCGAAGTATATCCCGACAAAGCCGCTTACTGTAAAGTTTCCGCCGATTACTGCCACTTCTATGCCTGGTGGACCCGCTATGGGGGTTATAGTGGTCAATGTGTGCGTTGGAACCGTCAAGGTCTGTGTAGCGTTAGTGGTTGTTGACCAATCGTTGGCTTTCACCGTGTATGTGCCTGGAACCGTGGTTGATGGAACCGTGAAGGTTTTGGTTACGTTTCCGTAATCGTCAGCCATTGTGGAGTTCATATACGTTCCGTCAAGGTATATTCTTACGAGGCCACTTCGTGTGAAGCCTTCGCCTGTTACTGACACTGTTTGGCCAGGTGGACCCCATGTTGGAGTTATAGTTATGGAAAGCGTTGGGATTGTGAAGGTTGCTAGGTAAGAGTTGGTACCTCCTGCAGATGTGACGGTGTACGCGCCTGCTGAGATGCTTGGAACGGTGAAGTTTGCGTATAGAGACCCGTTAGTGGCTGCTGTTGTTGTGTTCACGATGGACGCGTCAAAGTACGTGCGAACTGTTTCGCCTCCTGTAAAGTCTCCGTCGGATGAGAACACATCGATCGTTGATCCCGCTGAGGCTCTCGTGGGCTTCAGCCATATGCCTGCGAAGACTGTTGTCGATGGGTATGGTGCGGAAAGCCACGGATCGTATAGCACATTGGTTGAGACCACTTCGCCGTAGCCGTTTGCCACGCTTGAGGGTCCTGTAGTGTGACCCCACCAGTTGTACGTGGCGTTTATGGTCACAGGTCCGCTCGTAAACGTGGCGTTTACTGCTCCTTTGCGGTATCCTACACCATTGTATCCTGTGATGTCTTCAAAGTTGTTGTAGTATATGTAAATAGTGCTGTTTTGAAGGTCGTGTCCGTTAAGGTCTGCATCTCCTGCTTTGAAGATGACGCCGTACTGCTCTAGGTTCCTGAATGTGTTACCTGTTACGTTTAGGTTTTTCAGTTGTCTGTCCGTTGTGTTCGCATAGTTTACCGCTATTTTAATTCCACTTTGTGTTTTATTTCCATTCCAAGTGTTGCTCGCAAAGGTGACGTTATCTGTATCTAAGGTTTTCTCTAGGATTAATTCCACATTCGTCATGTTCATCGTGTTGCTGGTTATAGACGCATCATGTAAACCTGCAAAGGACATCGCTTGAGCACCTGTTGTTGTGTCGACAAAAATGTTTTGCGTAATAGTTACTTCTGTCGCCATCTGAATAGTGTCATCTGGGTTGAAGTTGATTCCCACATCACCGTCCGCACTGATCATGTCCAAGTAGAACGTGTTGTTTTGTATGACTAAATTGGTGTAGAGTCCGTGCATTGAGATGCCTATACTTGCGACTCCTGTTGTGTTGATGACGTTGTTTCTGATCGTCACATTGTCTATTGCAGTAAGTAGCTCGACAACAAACGTTGGGCCTTGCATTGTAAACCCGTCCACTATAACATCGTCCGCGGTGATCTCCACAGCATGGCCGCTAGTGCAGTTGATTATGGCCCCTGTTCCTACAGAAGACTTCAAATAAACACTAGCAACATCCACATTCAACTGAGTTTGATTGTAATTACCGGCTTCCATCACCGTGACATTCAACGCATAGGGAGCCGTAGTTGCGTTATCTACAGCGGCCAGAAGCGGATACGTGGCGGCTTGGAAGGCCTTACCTGCCCTCAAAAAGCCCGTCGTGTTAACAGCAATTCCAGCAGTTGGTTCTGTTATATTTACTCCTGGACTGGCAGAAGCTCGCGGTATTGCAATGAAGTTGATGATGTTGAGTATTGACAGAGTTAGTAATAGTATTAGTGTGGTTGTTACTGTTTTGTTTAACATTTTAGTTTTTGACATTTTAGTTTCATTTCCTTATTTCTATTTATGCATTCTTTGCTTTCGCATGCTTCCTCATTAAGATTCATCTATCGTCAGGTCTCGATTCCGAATTCGAATAGAATCCGCAAAAAGCTAAAAGCAAACTACAAGATCATCTATTTGAAACGAACAAAAAGTCAGACATCAAATAAAATACTTGTTGCCCCCTTAACTCAATTTATGTCATGAAACTCTTTCATGTCACGCTGCGGCTTTCCTGTTTCTCCACAACTTCCACGCCGCTACTGCAAATATCACCCAGCCGGGACCGAAGACGCCCTTAACGTCCAACCCCATCCAGAAAACCAGAAAAGTAACGGCGAAACCGACAGCCACAGCCACCACTGAAGAGGCGAGAACCCCGCGTCCAAACCTCCCCCTGTAAAGCCCATAACCAGCATAAACTCCAAAAACAACCGAAACTATGGACACAATGGCGAAAACCATAACCTGATAAACCATATCAACAGCCAGTGACACAATCAAGTAGGCGGAACCAACCAAAAGAAGCAGGGATAAAGCCTCAAACCGCCCCTTCGCTTCAGCTGGCAAAGGCTTAAGCCCAGCCCCACATCCAGAACAAAAACTGGCATTAGCCAAATTCTCAAAGCCACACTTAGCACACTCGATCGATCGATCGATCGGTCGACACTTGACGCGCCCAGATTTATTTTCAGACTCCAAGCAGACCACAAACTAGCATATCACCCGTTCGATTCTAAAGCTTTTGCCCTAAACCTCGCCAGACTTTAACTCAGTCGGCGGGAAGCCCCCTATCCTTCACAGCGCGATCGGAGAACACTTTTCAGAGCAACGTATCTAACACTTTCCATGGGCGAGATGTCTTTGCGCCTGTTGCGCCTTACCTGGCCAACGGCGTGAACCCTTCAGCTATTGGGCCTGAAACGAGGAAGATGGTCGTTCCAGAATTTGGAAAGTTGTCAAGGAAAAGAAGAAAGTCACGGGTGAAATTCTTCGCATAGACGGTTTTGGAAATGTAGTAACAAACATCGCCGAAAAGGACATTGAAGGGATCGGAGTTAGCCATGAATCAAATCTCAAGGTGGATGGCGCGCAAGGGAAATCGAGGTTCTGCAAGACGCATGGTGAAGTTGAAGTCGAGGAACCGCTAGCTCTCGCGCGCGCTCGAAAATCTTTGGTCTAAAGATTGGTGACAAGATCGCTTTTTGTTTGTGAGGACTAGGGTTCGTTCAAAACTTGACGTGGATATATCGTTTTCTTGAATATGCTCTGTTCTACACTTATGTCAAGGTTGGAAATCCTGTTTTTAGGCTAACGAGTGACAAGCATTGCTGATAAGCCATGTTTGAGGAGACATTCCTTAACGCTGCCCAGACTCTGACGTATCTTTTCCTGTCCTTCATATCTCTGATCATGTTGCTGGGAGCTGCCTGGGCGAGGAGAAAACCATGAGGATCTTTGGACGATCCCAGAAAGCAGTGAAGAAGCGGCGCATAGGAGCCCTCTTTGCGCACGCGCACTATGTTGTAGGACATACCTAATATGCAGAAAACAGTTTCTAATTCCGTTAAAATCGGGTTAATTATTCTCGCAATAGGCTTGTTGATAGGTGCGTTAATCGGCTATACACAATCGGTATCTAGCACTTTCACGATAAGTCCTGAAGTCTATTCTGGAGCTTCTTACACGGTTTGGATGGAAGGAAGCAACTATTTTGCTAAAGATGCAAACGGTATGATAGCTTTTAGTGGAACAAACGCAAGCCAAATACTACAAGACACATTGGACGCTTCAGTGAACGGAGGGAAAATATTCGTGAAGGAAGGAAACTACACTTTTAATACATCCGTTGTTTTTCCGTATGGAGCAAGAAGCATAACTATACAGGGTGCTAGCGGTTGGGGTAAATCCAACAGTCGATCAGGCACATTTCTGGAAAGCACGATAATCGCTGACGCTTTGTTTAAGACAGATCCGCAGACAGATTTACGAAGTGTGTTTGGATTAGAGTTTTCGGACTTGATAGTTTTAGGGCCTAAGACTGCAAATTCTACAGGATTTTTATTGACTAATGTGGACACTTTTGAGTTTAGTGGCTGTGCGATTTATGGTTTCGACGTTGCATTGAACGTTTCATATCGTGGAACAGCCTTAGCTGAGCAACCTGGCATGGGTTTTATTCATGACTGTGTTTGGGCTGAAGGTGCAACTTCAACTTCAGAATTTCTGCTGTTTGACAAATGCACGGAAGTCACAGTTAGCAACTGTAACTTTGGGTGGGGAAACTTCACTAGAGCCATTCACATTAGGGATTGTGACAAAATAAGAATTGGACCTAACAACGAATTCAACATTGGACATACGCCATCGCCAGTCACCGAGCACATTTATATTGAAAGCTCCTATGGCAGTCCATTCATCCCGAACCAAATTGATATACACGACAACTGGGCTTACTGTGAAGGTGCAACTAATAAGTGGATTCGAATAGTTGATGCCTCAGCCATAAATGTTTGGGGTGTAAAATCAGTTGATAATACAATCCAGCATGGATACAACCCCGATTTCTTTGTCAACTCACCTTATGCAGTTTCTAACTGGACAAACCTGGTCGCACAAGACATAACGTATCCGCCATGTCAACCAGGCAGCAATTTTCAAGATTTAACTGTAACTTGTCCTGCCGGATCAACATATCAAAACAAATGGCCATCTGTCTCACTTTATTTTCTGCTTAACATACCTGCCGCTAGTGGAGTTACTGTCAAACTGAGCAGAGATGGCGTAAATTGGGCAACAGTTTATCTGAACGATGCCGCAGTAAATAACACAGGTACACAGATAGTTGTTCCAACGTTGTGGTATTGGCACGTTGAACTAACGGGTACAGCGACACAGTATGGACTCTGGGGAACTTATGGTTAATAGATGGTAAAGCGCACGCGTGCGATGACAAAACTCGTAAAACAACCCTGGAAGAGAACCGAAAGGAAGTTTCGTTTAATCCATTAATCGCTTACATTTTCCGCGTGGTCTCGCGACATCACCAACCTAGTGGGCACAGTTCTCACAGCGAAGTACAGGGTAAATTGCACGTCAGAGGAATTTGTAAAACTATTCGCTAAGAACAGTCCGCTATCAGCACAGAAACTATCTGAAATATCCCGAAGCATAGTCACTCAAGAGGAACAGAAACTGAAGACAGCACAGCTCGCATCGCATATGCTGAAGTTTTGCGACCAACTTGAATCTGCATATTGCGCTTCGACGACGATTGTAGATTTGGTTCGCTGGTTTTTTGTGCGTTTGTCCAGTCTAAACGCGCGCGCGACTATTCACGATTCCGACTTCGAGTAAAGGACGCTATTCATGTTTCGGAATGGGTGCTGACACCTCACATAGGCTTCAGATCAGAGGAAATTTCAGTTTGCCCTCTTATCGCCAAATCCAGCATCGCCAGAACGTTCAAACATAGTGCACGCTACAATCTATGACGTGTGCGCCAACTTGAGACATGTTGACTACTGAAGCCACAAACCTTAGCCGGGAGATTTCCGATTCGAAATTCGAATACGGAGAAGAAGCTTCTATAATGTTCTTCCACAAAGCAAATTAGACAGAATCGCCTATCGGAAGCTTCGGTGAAAGAATGGGCAAGAAGGCCACAATCGTCATTTCACTCGTAGACGAGAGCAGCGAAAGTTCAAGTGAGGAGATTCAGAAGGAGATATTCCAGGAACTTTCGAAAGGAACCGCCAAGATTCCCTGGTGCAAAAAGATTGAAAACGTCAAGGTTACATAGCGCGATTTGGGATAGGCTCGTTTCCTTTCAGCAAACGTGTCAAGAAACTCTCGAGAATTCCGCTTGATTCGCGTATAGCCTTGATTGTTGCTTCGCCTTTAGGGGTAAGTGTGTAAATTCTCTTTCTATCAACACCTCGAGCTTTAATCAGTCCATTCCTTTCCATGGAATACAAAACAGAGTAGACCGTACCTGGACTAACTAGGAGATCAAATTTCTGATGAAAATAAGTCAGTATGTCGTAGCCGCCGGTTTCTCCTTCCCTCATCTTCACCATAATCAAAACATCCATGAACTCTTTCAACAACCGCGCATATATCGTGTTCACAACATCTCTTTCCAGAGCTTCCACCGGCTTTCGATGTTGTCTACATGAAGTTCAAAAAATAGTTTAGTGTGAATTCAGATTCGGAATATCGACAGCGCGCGCTAGAACCAGAAAAATGAGAGAAGCTTCGACAAGCGCCCACCAAAGTTCAAATTCCAAATCCGAATTGACAATGCTGACAATTCAAATCCGCCTTTCACAAATGATATACTTTGGTCTGATAGACTTTGTGAGCAGGGTTCTTCCCCCTGGAGACTCATCGGGCATGATTTATCAAGAATTCAATGAGGCTTTGCTAGAGGCAATTGACTATGCTTTTTCCTCTCTTGGCGAATCATGCCGAAGGGCCCTATACTTTCATTTGAAAACGACTTTCCGTTTGCCCAGACGGCAGATTCCGGAAAGACTCGACGAGTTCGATGAAGCCCTAAAAACAATCTTTAAGAGCGGCGCAACGTTCCTGGAGAAACTGATCTTGAAAAAACTGTGCGAAATGTTGGGAGTAAGCGCTGTCGAAGATGATGCCCTCAATTTTGTTGAGTCAATTTCCATGATCAGAAGCATTTCCTCATCCAGTGTGACTTTGGTTCCAGACTTCAGTGAAGTTACTTCAACACCTAAGAAAACAAGGAGGTGAATACTTGAAACAAAGACCTAGCGTGCTCGTTGTAGACGACGATGCCGTGATAAGGAAAACCCTTTCGCGAATTCTGAAAACAAAAGGTTACTATGTTTTGACAGTGAAGACTGGTAAGCAGGCAATTGCAGCTTCAAAGAAGCGATTTTTCAATGTGGCTTTGATTGACGTGCGACTACAGGATATGGAGGGGACTGCCCTGATAGACAAGTTGAAGGAAACAGAGCCAAGAATGATAAGAATAATCGTCACGGGGTATCCATCAATGGACAGTGCCATTGAAGCCGTGAATAGAAATGCGGATGGTTACCTTGTGAAGCCGATTGATGTGCATGAGTTACTGGCGATGATTGAGAAACAACTGAGGAAGCAGCGGGAAGATCTTGAGTATGGTGAGAAGAAAGTCGCGGAGTATATTGAAACAAGGGTTAAGAGTATTGAGTTTGAAGGCGTAGGCAAGACTCTTTAATTCCATTGAAGTGCATATTATCCTGCATCTTTTTCGCTGTGATCTTCGGGCTCAGTGAGCCCTTTGTCAGCAATCCACGGCTGCTCCTCTGTTATGTTCATCTATAGAAGATCTAGGTTACAGTCGATTCTTTGTGATTCGCGCCACAGGTTCTCAAAAGCCATTTTCAAGATGCTAATTTGTGTTGAGTCGTTTGTCCATAGGATTGTCCGATTCGAGTCTTCAGGTTGAAACTCTCCCCACATTGCTTCTTTGCCGTCAACTATCAGCAAATTGAATGGCAACATTTCCACCCTTCTCAGTTCGATTTTGCTGTTTCTTGCTTGTGTCATCTGCAAGAGCCTGAAAGTATGCACGTCGTCAAACTCTTGCGTTTGTTCATTGGGCTCCGAGCCTCCAACTATTGCGTGCACGCTGATTTGATTTGGTTTTGTGCCGATAGTTTTCTTCATGTTCGTTAAGAACACAGTTTCCAGTTGTTCAAAGGAGCTTGCTGTCATGATTTGTTGTCTAGCTTTCTTTGTCATTCGAATCAACCTTATCAGTACGTTGTCTTGTTGAGACAATTTTTCGATGGAGTTTTCTTCTTCTATTCCGTATGAAGTCTTTTTCAATTGAGAGATCAATTCACCCGTTTTCTTCCCGAGGTTACGGGCCTCTTCTTTCATGGCTTTGATTCTTGTTTTGGTCAGGATTTTTAGAGCAATCTCCGGTTTGATTGCTGTGAACCTGCTTGGGGTTCCAAGCTTTCTTGTTATTAGTCCTCGTTTTTCAAGTTCGGGCATTGCCCTGTAGACTTCTTCCCTGCGGACTTTTGAGAGTGAGGCAATTTCTGAGGCTGAAGCCACGCCCAGAGTATTTAGTCCGATGTAGATTTTGGCCTGTGTTTTGTTTAGAGCAAAACAAGCAAGTGTCGCCGCGTTTCTTTCCAAGAAATCTTCGAACTCGGATGATTGGGTCTTGCGCAGACGTAGCTTGATCCATTCTTCTAGTCTTTTTGCCGTGTCTCTTTCTTTATGTTCACGTTCTTGCAGTTTATTTTCTATTGCGTTTAGTAGAAGGCTTGGATTAATGGGTTTCGTCAAGTATGAATTTGCGCCGAGGTTAAGTGCTTCAGCAGCATTTTTGACCGAAGGATAACCTGTGATTATTATCTTCAATGCTTCCGGAATAGTCTTCTGGAAATGTGACAATAGTTGTGTGCCTTCCATGTCTGGCAGTTTGATATCGAGCAAAATAAGATCAAAGAATTGAGTTCTCGTCTTTCCGATAGCTTCACGT
>JBGOYH010000058.1:0-11047 GCA_041479575.1 Bathyarchaeia archaeon | reverse complement strand
GATTGTAGGTTCATCCAGTATCAATATCTTGGGGTCCCATGCCAAGATCGAGGCGAGGGCAACACGTTTTCTTTCTCCTCCGCTCAGCATGAACGGAGAGGTTTTTCGGTATTGAGCCAAGCCGAGGAGGTTGAGAGCCCAGGTTATCCTTTTTTCAATGATGTCTTCCTTGAACCCGAAGTTTTTCAATGCAAATGCGATTTCTTCCTCAACCGTTTCACTGAAGAGCTGGTGGTCTGGGTTTTGGAAGACAAAGCCCACGTTTCTAGCCAACTTTGCTACGCTTGTTTTCGTTGTGTCTTGTTCGTCAACGAGCACTTTTCCTTGGCTTGGTTTTAGGAGACCGTTGAAATGTTTTACAAGCGTTGTCTTGCCAGCGCCGTTCTGTCCCATAATGGCAACAAATTCGCCGTCTTCAATTCGTAAAGACACGCCTTTCAATGCTTCTACACCGTTTGGATATGTGAAATGGATGTCGCTGACTTCGATCATCTTTGGCCCAATGCCTCCTTGAGTACGTCTGCCATTTCTTCTGAAGACAATGGAAGCGTGCCGCTTAGTTTCATTCCACTTGCTTGAAGTATTTGATAGAGGCGTGTTGCTTTGGGAATGCCAACTCCGATTAGGCGTGCTTCTTCAGAACGCAGAATTTCTCTTGGATCACCGTCCAAAGCGACCTTTCCTTCATTCATTATGACTATATGGTTCGCGTATCGAGCCGTCAGATCCAGTCTGTGTTCAACAAGCACGACTGTTATGTCTAGGTTCTCGTTCAGTTGATGGATGACTTCAAATATTTTCTTTGCACTTAGCGGGTCAAGGAACGAGGTTGGCTCGTCCAGTACTATTACTTCAGGTTGCATCGCTAAGACCGAAGCAATTGCAACACGTTGTTGTTGTCCACCTGAAAGTTCGTAGGGGGCTCTTTCCCTCAGGTCGTAGATTCCTGTCAGCTGGAGCGCCCAGTCAACTTTTTCGCGCATCTCTTCCCTTGGGACTCCGAGGTTTTCAAGTCCAAAAGCCACGTCTTTTTCGACAGACAAGGCGAAAAGCTGGTTTTCTGGGTTCTGAAAGACAAGTCCTACGTGTTTTGCCAGTTCATAGATCGGGTGTTCAGCAATGTTCAGTCCGGTTACGTTGATATCTCCTTTCATTTCGCCCTGATAAAAATGAGGGATCAGACCGTTGAAACATCGGCAGAGCGTTGTTTTTCCGCAGCCACTTGGGCCGGTTATTAGCGTGAATTCACCTTTATTTATCTTCAAGGAAACATCTGCAATTGACTGTCTGGATGCGCCGGGATACGTGTATGTGAGTCCCTTTGTTTCGATAACTGCCATACAACGTGTGCCTGCCTAGGTTGATGCGGTTCTGGCTTCATTTAAGAGTAGCTACTTAATTATGGCTAGCCAGTTTTTCCTTCAGAAGCGATATGCACCTTTTGAGTCCAATTTCGATGTCTCCCTCCCCGTTGACACCAGCAGCTGTGGCATGCCCTCCACCCATGCCGTGAAGATATTCGCCCAAAGGTTTCGCTATGTCTCTTCCGAGATGAATTTTGGTATGCTTAAAGAATTCGAGAGAACTGCGCAGGCTTATCTCGATCTTGTCGTTCTTAGCTCCCGCGACAACTGCGACATGGGCGCCCAGTTCGACAAGTGCACGAGCGGCCGAAGCTTCGTAGGCACTGACATGTGACAGCGCTATTATCCATTGGCCGACTTTGAAGAGTCTGGTTCTGCGTGAGGCTTTGAGTCTTGCTACGCGCTCAGAGAAGTCCATTGGCAACGAGAGCATGGCCAGTGTTTCTTGGGCGTTTACGCCTGCATCGATGAGTTCAGCAATGTTCTTTAATGTGGTTGAGGTGGCCAAGACGAAATGGCGTGTGTCGAATGATATGCCAAGGAACAGGGCTTTGGCCTCGGTTTCATCGGGCTTTACATTCATTTGCCTGTAGAAATTGTAGACAATTTCGCATGTTGAGGATGATTCCTCGTTTGTTATGCAGATCTTTGCCAGATGCTCTGTTTCTGGGTGGCTTGCGTGATGGTCAATAACGACTATTGGTACTTTTGAGTTTCGCACTTTTTCAGCTAGGTTGTCTAGCTGTTGAATTGTGTTGGTGTCAAGTAGCACTATTACATCGGCTTTTTCTATGCTGGGTTGAGTTGCAATTTCAATTGGCAAGTACTGGAGAAGATGCTTGGAAAGTCGGCTTATTCCTTGAGCGGCTCCGATCTCGACTTCTGTTTCAGGGCGTGTTTTCTTCAAGAGTCCTGCGAAGGCGTAGGCTGAACAGACTGCGTCTGGGTCGGCGTTGTGATGGCAGAGCAGAACGATGTATCTTGCTTCGAGTGTTTCTAGGAGGTTGATTATTTCTGTGAATGACACGCTAGTTCCCTCAAATATTTTTCGGCTGCGGCAAATCCTTCTCTAACGGCGTCATCGCAGAGTTTCTGCACGTTAAAACTCTTCAGGGACGACGAGAGTGTGACGTCAACGTCTACTGTAAGCTGCATGGGCTTGGTGCCTTCCACTTCGGCGCTTATGTTCAGGGTTTCTACTTTTTTCGAAGGAACTTTTGACAGAACGTGTTTTCTGGCTGCTTCTTCTGCTATTGCGCATAGTTGTTCGATCTGTTCACTGGTTAACTCTGGCAGACCCAGGTCTTCCACGGTTTCACCGAGACCTTTTCGCGGTTAGGTGGGTAGAGAAACCGGATTCAAATCTTGCTGAAGTTTGGTTTGAATGTCTTTTAGTTGAGCTCGTACGCGTTCTTCTTGTTTTCCTAGAACTGTCACTCGTGTGTTGAGAAGTTCTTTTCGTTCGTTCAGTTCTGTTGTTACTTTGGTTTTTTCAGATTTGATTAACAGTGAGCCTGTTGCCTTGTATATTACTGCGTCATCTGTTAGTTTTTGCAGTTCTTCCAAGGCTTGGTTGATTTCCATTTGTTCCAGTTCGACTTGTTGCTTCTGTCCCAAGACTGATTGGAGCGTTTGTTGGAGCTGTTGAAGTCTTAAGAGGCGCTCTTGAACTTGGGGCGGAAGCCCTGAGATTTCGTCACTCACCTTTTATCCATCCGTCTGCACAACGATAAGCCAAGCTATTAATTAACATTTTCTTATGAACCTCAGGGACATCTGCCATGAAGTGTAGGCCTACGGTATGGACTACTCAACATGGTTTTTGAGTGAAAATCAGTCAAAAAAGACCTACTCCCTCCCCCTAGGTTTTCAGCACACACGGTATCGTCGTGTGGTCTTCTTCAGGCATTGGGATGGTATCATCCTTGACTTTTGCAGTTTTTGCATGTTGGAATTTCAAGAACACATCTGGATTTGCGGTGTTGTCGACACTTGCGGCCGCTATGGTGCCTCCAACACTTCGAGAACTTTCAATATGGAGTTTATCCATCTCAGATAGGCGTTCAAAGATGCTCGCAGGGCAACGGTGTCATTGGCTTCGGCCGTCAAAACTAGGAGCTTATCGTCTTTTTTCAGGGTGATTCGTGCGCGATGAGATGAAGGTGTACTCGTTTCAGGCTTCAGAGAGGTAAGGACCATCTCTAGTTGCCGAGCTGAGGGAAATTTCAACTTCACAGTTGCCTTTGTCTTCACTATTACGGCTCCAAATCATGCTGAAGCCAATAAAGCCGAGTGTTCAAACTTGTCAAAAAAAGGAAGTTGATTAGGCGGTTTCTTCTTCCTCTTCCGCCGCCTCTTCTTTAACTGCTTCTTCGACGGGTAGTCCTTTGGCTGAGCGTTTGGCTATTACTCCGAGCTTTGTAACCGGCGTATAAGCTCCGCCTGTGTATTTGAAGCCGCATTTCCTGCATTTCCAAACGCCAACGCTTTCTCTTTTGACTCTTGGGAAGCCACATTGCGGGCATCTGTGGGGTTTCCTCATTTCTGTCATTACTTTGAGGTAACGTTTTCTGACGGTAGAGCCGTAGCGAGGTCCTAGACCTCTTGCCAGCCCAACTTTTTTGGTTCTTCCCATTGTCGTTTTCACCAGTTCAGTTTCTTTCGCAGTTCCTTGGCTTTGTTCTTGGCTATTTTTGCTGCTTCTATCACTTGTTGGGGTTCGAAGTATCCGCTGCCGCCTTTCTGTATTGCGCATATGTTTTCGTCATCGTCGATTGCAAATGAGATTCTTGCGTCCATGACCTGTTCCTCTTCGAAAATCGGGTCGACGACAAGTTTGTTCCCAATTTTGGCGGTGGTAATCGTTATTGGGTGTTTTCTTATTGGGAGCTGTTCGTAGCCTGGTTTGATTTTGACTTCGCCTTCCTTGATTTCGTAGTTGGACATTTTTGTGTTGAGCAATGCGGTCATGGCAGCTAATGCTGAGGCGTCTATCAAGTTGCCGTCGTGGTTCAAAACGTAGATGTCGACGAAGACTACGAAGACCTTCTTTCCTGGTTCGATGACCAGTTTCGCAGTGTCGATGCATTTTGATTCTCTGATTCCTCTGTCAACGATCCTTGCCAGTTCTATTGATTCTTCGTTAGGCGGTCCTGCTTCAAAGGCTGGTGAAGCTATTGGTGTGAGTTCTGCGTTGACGGTCATAACGCCTTCGTTGGGGGTGTCTGGGAACGGTTCGCCCATCTCTATTTTTATGCCAACCACTACCTCTGTCTTTCCAAGCAGTACCCTTGCCGAGCCTTCGGCTTTTTCGATTATGCCTTGTTCGATTTTCATTTCACGGTAGTCTGTCAGGTCTCTGCCGTCAAGGCGTTTCTCCTCATCGATTAACTGTACGATCTGTTTCTGTTTCACACGCGTGACTATCGATGCCATTATTCTTCAGCCTCCTCCTTGATTTCTTCGCTTACATTCACGTACTTCGTCTTTAATGCCTCCTTCTGCATGGCGTAGATCTTTTTGCATCCCTCTAGTGCCAAGTTAACAGCACTTTCGAACTCCTCATGTGTCAGTATTCCGTCCATCTGCAGCAGCGTTATAGCGTTTAGGTTGGGCATTAACGCCACTGGAACGTCTGCTGCGCCCATTTTGTCTTCAGTGTCCATCAGGTCAAGAACTATTGTATCATCTACTTTGCCTGCTGCACATGCCACGACTAGGTCGCGCATTGGAATGCCTGAATCTGCCAGTGCTAAAGCTGCGGCTGTTATGCTTGCACATCTTGTTCCTCCGTCAGCCTGAAGCACTTCAATGAAAACGTCGACCATTGTGCGTGGGTAGTATTCCGTGAAGACTGCGGGTTCAAGAGACTCTTTGATCACTTTTGAAAGTTCAATTTCTCTTCTTGATGGTGCAGGAGACTTGCGTTCCTGAACAGAGAAAGGTGCCATGTGATATCGGCATTTCAAAAATGTTCTGTCTTGAAGGGACAGGTGTTTCGGGTGCACTTCTCTTGGGCCGTATACGGCTGCCAGAATCTTGTTTTTTCCATGTTCAACGTATGCTGAACCGTCGGCGTTTGGTATGACGCCTACTTCCAGTTTTACTTGCCGGAGCTCGTCTGGTTTTCTTCCGTCCAGTCTAAGGCCTTTTTTGTCGATTAACTTTTCAGGTTTATCGTTCATTTCTTGTTTTCCTCCTTTTTCGTTTTCTCTTCTTTAAGCATCTGGGTTATGCGGTCTGTCAGGCCGCTGGTGTGGGACTCCTGTTCTATCTTGAGAATGGCTTTCATCGCCAACTGTTCATCTTCCACAGTCTTTCCTGTTAGCAAAACTACTCCGTTAAGTCCTAGGATGATGTTGCATCCTGTTTCTTGTTTTATCATTGATATCATTGAACCTTTTCTTCCAATCACGCGCGGAATCTTTGTCGGTGTGATCTTGACTATTTGTCCACGGGTGATCTTGCCTAATCCTGGTTCTGCAACAGTCAGCTGTGGGTCATGTGTCCTGTCGTAGGAGACTACTTTTGCAACCACCAGGTCTCCTGCGTCGAGAACCTGAGGCAAATCGTCTTTTTGCGGTTTGAAGGGTCTGCTAAGGACGTCTGATGCTCTTAGAAGGGCTATGTATGGTGAGTTTATGTCAACTGTCCATCCGTTGAATCCGACTTCTGTGATTGTTCCTATGACTATGTCTCCAGTTCTTGGCATGTAGAAGGCTTTCAGGGCTACTACGTCAATCTTCTTTGTTTCGTATTCTACTATTCCGACGCGTGCTGCGTAGATTTTGCCGTTCTCTGAATATGTGTTTTCTCCAGCGATGTATTCGCCTTCAGCGATTAAGTCTCCAGGAGTCACGAGTTGTCTTTTTTCTAAAAGTATTGGCATTTTCTTACACCTTTTTGTTCATAAAAGACTTGTATCAAACTATCTTCGCTTCCCCAGTTCCCTTGGTTATTTCGCCTAGTTTTTCTAGGAACGGGGCGTAGGATCCTGCAGGCATTTCCAGAATGCCGTACCACGAACCGTCTGGACGCCATTCTTCGCGTTTGATTGTCCCGAGGCCTTTGATAGATCCGTAAGCTTTTGCCGAGTATGTTGCCGGTATTGAAACGCTTAGGGATACTTGTTCCATTTTCAATGGAAGAATGATTCGCAACGCTTTGATTATTTCTTTTGCTTGCTCTTCAACGGGTTTGAATGGGTCTAGTGAATAGCGTATTTGTTCCATCGCGTTTTCTATTCGTGTTGGCGGGTGTGGAAGGTTTGTTTTGGGGTCGACACTTTGTCTTGCTATGAAGTCGACAATTTGTTTTCTCTTGTCTTCAATCATCTTTCTTCGCTGTTCTGTCGTCAGCTGAAGTGTTCCTTTGGTCAGTATGGTTTCTGCGATTTTCAGCGAGTCTGTTGTTCCGAAGGCTTTGCGCAGATTTTCTTCTGAGGCTTTTGTGCCTTTGTTAGCGTCTGAAAAAATGGTTTCAGCTGCCAGAACCTCGGTTATCGCTGCGGTTTTTCCCATGCGGTAATCTAGGGCTTTTTGTGGTTTGACAAGAACTTCAAAATGTTCGTTGTCTTTTGTCATTCGCGCAACGGTGTACTTATCACTCATCGAGATGTCACTTGCCCACGCCTAGATCCTTCATGATGGCCTCGATTTTCTCGTCGCTTAGAATCTCCATTTTCTTTGTGTCTGCTGGGATAACTGCTACTTTGATTCGTGGAGGTAGTTGTCTTGCTTCCAAGGCTTTCACTAGGCATTTGACGACAAGTTTTGTGGCGTCTTTGAATGCCATTTCTTCCTTGAGCTCTTCCTTGAGTATGTTGAACACCGTTTCTCTTCCAGCGCCTTCTGCTCTGGCTTTGTATCCCCTGTAAGTTCCGCTTGGGTGGGTTCCGAACACGCGGCTTCCTGTCTTATCTACTCCAGCGAAAATCATAGAAACTCCGAAGGGTCTTACACCTGCGTGCTGCGTGTAAAGCTGTTTGATGTCACATATCCTTTTTGTTACGACTTCTGTGTCTATGGGTTCATCGTACGTCAGCTTGTTTGATTGTGCGTGAATCCTTGCTTGATCTATGAGTATGCGGGCATCTGAGCTCAATCCTACAATGGCTGCGCCGACATGGTCGTCTATTTTGAAGATTTTCCACGAGTATTCTGATTCCTCAAGGGGGTCTAGGGTTTCCTCTGCTCCTATAACTACTCCCCCTGAGCATCGTATGGCTAGAATTGTGGCTCCGCGGTTGACTAATTCCATTGCATATTCAACTTGAAAGAGCCGGCCGTCTGGTGAAAAAACAGTTATTGCACGGTCGTATGCACCTGGTGCTGCAAATACGGACATTCATTCATTCCTCACAGTGCATCCTAATCTTTTGCAGTCTTTCATATGACAACTTGACTAAAAACCTTTCCTATGCAGGATTGAACCTTGTGTGATCAATTCTCCATCGTTGACAAAGTGCGCACGCGTGACATTATGTGTGAGTTCGGTACTATTCTTTCCAGTCTAGAAGTCTCTTTTCTCCCTCAATCTTCTTTATGTCCGTTAAGTCCTGCGTGACTTCCATGGTTCCCAGGTATTTTCCCTTTTTGTCTCTGACTGCAAAGTATCTGATTTGCACCAGTCGGCCAGCAACTGTGATCCAGAATTCAGCCGAATCCTTTTTGTCTGCTTTGAAAGCCTCTACGATTTTGTTTACTATATGAACGCTTTTTTGTGGATGACACAACTGCACTTTTCTACCGATGACGGACTTTGTGCGGACAAAGATTCTTTTCTCAGCTTTGTTGAAGTATTTCACGCTGTCGTTCCTGTCGACAAATGATATGTCAATAGGAAGCACGTCAAGAATGCTTTCAATCTCCTCTTTTGAAAGAGTTCCGTTCTCAAACTCTAATGTTTCCCCGCCCGCTTGCACCCTCGCTTTTTGTTCTTCAATTTCCATTTTCACGGTGGCCGCGGGCGGTGTAAAGCAGCAGTAACCGATTTCGTCGAATTCTTTCCTAGCCTCTATCCACTCTTCTATTGGAGCCACCTGCAGAGTCGAAGGAAACAGTATGTTGTTTTCCTTGTAGAAATGGGTGGGAAGCACACTGCACAATGGCTTAGCTGTCTCGCTTAGTCGTTTCTTGAACTCCTCGAAAGTCATAGTATTCCATTTTTCAGCTAGATTGATGAACTTCTTTTTGATCTCCCTAATTTTGTCGTGTTCCATCCACATTATTGCCGGAGGTTCTGTGATTCCATGTTTTTCGGCTATGGGGAACAGAACGTTCTCTTCTCGTAGGTAATGCTTTTCGGAATCCTGAAATTCCTTTGCTATGTTTTGAAGTTCAGTTAACACATCTCCGACATAGACGGAGTCACATGCTTCTTCGACCATGCCTATGAACTCTTCCAGTTTTTCGGCACGTTCAAGCATGATCCTGTGTTCCTCAATGAGAATGCTAATCGGATGCCCAGGGGGAAGATGTAGCTCTTGCTCCTGCAATTGTTCAGCAAAAACTGCCATGTGAACGTCGCAAAGTTTCTGCAGTTCTTCCCGCGGCATTCCTTCTTTGACAAGTTCCTGTTCAACTTTGACAATGTCTTCGGAGCTCACGCCTTTGAGGGCCTCTTTGAATTTTTCCTTGACCTCTTCTGGCGGTGCTCCGCTTGGCAACTGTTTGATGATTTCCTTCAACAGTTTCTTTTTTGCTTCATCCACTTCGCTCATGTTCTTTCCCTCTTTTTGCAGATGCTAGTCTCAGTCATTACAGGTATTAAAATGATAACAGGTGTTTGACTTCTAGCGTCCTTCCTTAATCTTCTTAGCGAGTGCCTTTCCAAGCTCGACTATCTTCTCAGTATCGTTTTCCGTTGGTGGACCGTTGATCTCCATGGCTCCGACGATTTCCATTTTTGTGGGTCCCAATGTTTCCTGAATGTGTTTTATCGCTCCGCCGCTCCAACCGTAGGAGCTGAGAACAACTGCAAACTTTGCTGGTGGACGGAGGGCCTTTGTCAAGTATGCTGCATACATTGCCAGTGGATGTGCGCCTGCCAGCACGGTAGGCGTGCCCAGAACGATGGCACGCGAGTCAACAAGGTCTTTTGCAATGTCGCCTATGTCTGCCACGGCTAGGTTGTGTTTGGAGACCTCTATTCCTTCAGTGAGTAACGCGTCTTCCATTGTCTTGACCATCTTGTCTGTGCTGTTCCACATCGTTGCGTAGATGATGACTGTTTTCTGTCTAGTTTCTCCATTCACCCACTTTCTATATGCGCTGAGAATACGTTCTGGGTTTCTGTGGATCGGTCCGTGGCTTGGCGCGATCAGTTTGATTTCTAAGCCTTTGATTTTTTCCATGCCTTTCTGCGCG
Source organism: Bathyarchaeia archaeon (assembly GCA_041479575.1). Lineage (GTDB taxonomy): Archaea > Thermoproteota > Bathyarchaeia > Bathyarchaeales > Bathycorpusculaceae > DASPPK01. The sequence goes on along the minus strand of JBGOYH010000058.1, from coordinate 1,317 downwards.
TTGAAGCTGTATGGCATCATGATTTCGCCGAAATAGCGCTGTGCAAGGACAAGCAGATCCTCTATCTCGTCATCGTACAATCCTTGCGCGACGTGTGAACCGAAGAAGTCGCACGGAAACAGAATTTTGTCTTCTGACAGGTAAGTGAACATCGTTTCGGGCCAGTGAAGCATCGGCGCTTCAATGAATTTCAGTGTCTTGCCGCCGAGATCAAGTGTTTCTCCGTCTGTCACAACTTTTATTCGGCTTTCAGGCACTTTGAAGAAAGTCTGCGCCATCTTTGCCCCGCGGCTTGTAGTAACAAGTTTGGCTTTGCTGTTGATTGCCATTATGTGCGGAATTGACCCCGCATGGTCAGGCTCGGCGTGGTTCATTATCACGTAGTCAACGTCTGCAGGATTGGCGACTTTGCTGATCTTTTCTTCCCATTCCTTTTCAAACCCTGGATTCGCAGTGTCGATCAGGGCCTTCTTCTCAGATCCAACTATCAGGTATGAGTTGTAGGTTGTTCCTCTCGGGAGTGGAATCAGCGCGTCGAAGAGTCTTCTGTTCCAATCCCTTATGCCTACCCAGTAGACATCTTTGGAGATTTCGGCAATGTTTCTCCAATTCATTTTTTCACCTTCAATTTTGATATGACAATTGTAATAAAGTATATTTATGCCTTTCTACACATAGTATTCGGAAGCATCATAAATGTCTGTTCCATGTGAAGTCGCCGTAAAGTGTGTTCTGCCTGTAGTCCGTGCCATGATTGCAAGAGAACTTGTGTATACTCACGGGCTCAAACAAGTGGATGCAGCCAAGCTTCTGGGTGTCAGTCAACCTGCAATAAGCTTGTATTCTAGAAGCATCCGGGGAAAGGCGATTGACTTGGAGAATGATGGTGAGATTAGGCTTCTCGTGACCGATATGACGAAATCGTTGGCCAAAGGTCCCGTTTCGCATCGCGATTTGATATTGATGTACTGCGGAATTTGTAAGGCGATAAGGGCGAAAGGTCTGCTGTGCAAACTGCACAAGGCGTTTGATCCGTCGGTTGAAATCGAAAAATGTGAACTCTGTGTGGCTGGCGAGTCTGTCGAGTGCGTGTAGCGATGCTGACGCAGTATTTGGTGGCGTTTTGGGGAGTCTCTAAAGCTGATTTAAGCCTGCGCCCTAGTGAGCATGGTTTTCCCGGATTTCTATCGGTAGTTCTGTTGTTTCCTTGCAGGTTTCGAACACCATGCATGTAAGGGTCTTTTCTATTCCTCTGACCCGTCTCAGTTTGTCAATTACGATTTTTCCCACTGTGTCAACGTCTTTCCCCTTGAGTTT
>JBGOYH010000057.1:0-11155 GCA_041479575.1 Bathyarchaeia archaeon | reverse complement strand
TCCCTTGAGGCCAGCCCAACGCTTTGAGATAAGCGAATTTTGCATAGGTCCATGAAGAGATTTTCTCTTCAACGTGATCCATATAATCCGCAGGCCCAAAATCTGAAACGATTTCGCCTTCGGCGTTGATTACGCGAACTTTTCCACTGTAAAAGTCCATAGTGCCGCTTTTTGTCAAAGCCATATAATGGGTTCGGTAGTCCCCAGCTTTTTTGAAGTCCGCCCAGTTTTTCTCGAAAAGCTCCTTGCCCATCTCGAGCGCTTCTACAGTTATCGCATAAGCGTTTTCAGCTTCTTTCAGAAGTTCTTCACGTTCTCGTCCCTTAAGCGGGTAAACGACCCCGCCTGGAATTACAGAGAGAATATGTACTTCACGCTTTCCGATCACATCTAATATTCTGGCGCCAAAGCTTCTCAACGCAATGGCCTTTCTACCTATATCAGGTCTTTCTCGCATAATCTGGAAGATGTTTCTCTTTGATGAATCCTCTTCTAGGGGAAACCAGAAATCAGGAAGAGTCAGGAAATAGCAGACTAACGAGTGGTTGTTGATTATCTGTCCCATGAGAAGAAGTTCACGAAGCTTCTTGGCTGTTTCAGTTGTTTCGGTCTCGTATATGCTTTCAATGGCTTCAACAGACGCCATGATGTGAGCGGTTGAGCAAACGCCGCATATTCTTGAGATTATGAAGGGCAGTCTATCCGCTTCCATTCCTTTGAGAAAATATTCGAAGCCTCGGATTTCTGTAGCGTAAAAAAGCGCATCTACAACGTTTCCAGAATCATCAAGGATTATTGTAACCTTACCATGTCCTTCAATTCTTGTGTTTGGCGATATCGTGATCTCTTTGCCTGTCAAATGACTCTCTCCCTCGCTTTGGCGCGTTCAAAGCTTGAGAATATGAAGGTGTGGAAAACGAACGGGTTGCGATACAATTCCTCTTTAATAGTATCCTCAGGAATGCTGGTTCTGCTTGCGATAACCTTGACGAGGAAAGCATACATGTCCCTTGACCTGTACATCATCGAGTCAGGAGGTCCTCTGCACCCGAAGCAGGTGAAACCTGCTCTGGGACACGGAGCACCACAGCCTTCACGCGTGAGAGACCCTAGACACACAAATCCCTGACTAACAAGGCATAATTCAGGATCTACTGCTTTCTCGTAAATGCCATACAAACGATCCAGTTTTGCTGGAACTATTTTTCTGTGGCATTCTGTGCAAACCACGGTTTGGTGCCTTAATGGTTGTTTGCCGCTTACAATGCTCTTCAACGTATGGATTATGAGGAAGGGCATTGGAGGGCAACCGGGAATGTAATAGTCAACATCGACGAAGTTGCATATGGGGTACATTAAGTCTTCAAGTTCTGGAAGCTTTGTTGTGTCGATGAGAGAGTACTCTTTTTCCATCAAGTTCTTGAGGGAGATGATGTTTCCGAGACTTGTTATTCCACCGTGTGTTGCGCACAGTCCCAAAGCAACAAGCGTTCGGCATTTCGCCCTCACTTCTCGTATTAGTCTCTCATCTTCTTTGGTTCTCACCCCTCCCTCAACGATGGCTAGGTCGACGTTTGGAATCTCCTTCAGATCAATAAATGTTGGAGAATAGACGATTTCGAAGTCGCTTGAAAGAATCTCCAACAAAGCCTCGCCCGCGTTCAAAAAGGATGAGACACATCCAGCGCAACAAGTCAGTGAAACTATGTTTACCTTCAAGCATTTCTCACTCTTGACTCTTGAGCGACTTCGAGACTTGTCAGAAATATTAGGCCAAAATTCCTTAAGCCTTTCTATTCATCAAGAACTCGCGTATAGGTGTTTATTGGCTTGCCTCGTAGATGACTGTAGAGAAAATAGGGATTATGTGAAGGCTCACAAACTTCTGGTGCAAAAAATTGCTTGGCAGCTTGAGTGTGCTAAGGTGTCATTCATTTTTTTGTCAAGACCGTGTTCGTCAAGGTTATGATCCCTTCGCTTTTTCTGACAGCCACTTTGTTGTCTAACGCTAGAGAGGTGTCTGCTTTCTCGCGCTTCAATAGCTGCGCAGTTGTGGCTTGAGTCTGAACTGTCAGGTCACGCAACGCTCTTAATGTCTTAGCCAACTTTACGCCGTAGGCCGTCAATGAATATGCCAACGGTTTTTTCCTTGCAAAAACAAGTTTCTTTCCCTTCAGTTTCCGCACATATTTGTAGGTTCTTCTCAGAGAGATACCTGTCTTGTCTGAAAGCTGTTTTGCAGATATGCCTTCCTCGGGTATGTTCTGACAGACTCGGCTTTCAGTCACCGAGAGCTTTGACAACCCTGGGTTTCTTTTCGTTCTGAAGAAGAATATATAGTTCTTCTCTTCACTTGTATGAACTAATCCCGTCTTCTGCAGTCTACTTAGAACTCGCGCCACGTTGATGGTTGGGATCACCGCTCTCATGTCTTCGTAGGTCCTTGGTCCATCCAACAACGAATCCAACGCTTTTTCTTCATGACATTCCGAGTGCGGAGGCAGAATTCTTTCCAAATCATGAAATTCCTTCAGTAAATCGTTGACTCTGCAGCCAAGTACGGTTGGACTGTACAGGTTCTGTCCCTCCAGTATAAGCCCAACCTTCACCAAGGGGTTGATGTATTCCTCGACAATTGTTTGCTGACTGTGTTTGAACCCGAGTGAACTCATCTTCTTCTGGAGTTGAGAAACTAAGTAATAGTGTTTTGAAATGATGTCAAGAAGTATTAGTCGTCTTTCGTTTTTCAGAGTGTTCAACAATAGTTCCAGAAACTTGGGGTTCCGCATTTTTTCATTTATTTTTCTTAGTTGATTCTTCAGTTTCCAAGTCTTGCATTCCGTCACACATGCAACTGCAGTCAACGGTTTGCAGCTCTTACACTTCTCGTCTAGACTCTTCACCATATTATCCAGACTACTCTGGTTCTCTGCACCAGAGACCGAATCTTGATATTTTGGCTTTTCCATCCTGCTATTCACCTTGAGGCGTAGGTCATGGCAGGTTAAGGAGAAAGGAATCTGACTTTCGCTCAAAACTTGGTTTTGGGGATGCTACGCCTGTCATGACATACGTCATATTATACATGACATACGTCATGTTTATATACTTTTCCACACAACCTAACTCAAACGGTGAACAGTCATTGATACTTCCATGCGAGGTTGCTGTAAAATCAGTAGTTCCAGCAGTAAAAGCTTTGATGGCCCAGCAGCTAGTTGAACAACACGGCTTGAAACAAGATCAAGTGGCAGACATCCTTGGAATATCCCAGTCTGCGGTAAGCAAGTATTCTAAGAAAGTGAGAGGATACGTCATAGAAGTTGACAAAGTGGAACCAATCCAGCCTCTCATATCTAACATGATAATCATGCTCATGAAAGGCGAGTATCAAAGGGCTGAGTTCCTGCAACTTTTCTGCCAGACTTGCGCAATTATTCGGCAAACAGGCATGGTTTGTCAATTCTGCAGGAAATCAGAATCCAAAATGGAAATAAAAGAATGCAGCTTTTGCATCCAGATTAAATCTGGAAATGAGAGGTGAAGAAATGTCTTCCTTCGATGAAAAGACCGTGCTTGACATTCTTGAAAAAGTCAGCAAGAGTGTTGTCAACATTAGCACCGTGAAGCTTGTCAACCGCATGTTTTATCAGGCTATTCCAGTTGAAGGGATGGGTTCTGGAACTATAATAGACCCGAAAGGTCACATTTTGACTAACAACCATGTGGTTGGAGGCGCCGAGAAGATAGCTGTAACGCTGTGGAACGGAGAGATTCTGGAAGGAACGATAGTCGGAGCGTGTTCTGTGCACGACACTGCCATCGTGAAAGTCAGAAAAGAAGACTTGCCGGCCGCAGAACTCGGGGATTCAGACAAGTTAAGAGTCGGACAGAGAGTCTACGCAATTGGAAACCCATTTGGACTCGCTGGCGGACCTACTATAACCTCTGGCGTGATAAGCGCGACGAAGAGAACAATAGAATCTCAAAGAGGACTTGTGGAAAACCTTGTCCAGACCGACGCGGCAATAAACCCTGGAAACAGTGGTGGTCCTCTTATGGATCTTGAAGGCAAAGTTGTCGCAATAAACACTGCAATAATTCCGTATGCTCAAGGCATAGGGTTTGCAATCCCGATAAACACGGCTAAGACGTGCACAGGGGATATGATACAACATGGAATATCCACGAGACCTCTGCTTGGCATCGTCGGTTTAACCCTTAATGACGAGATATCTCGCTACTACAACATACCACTTGAACGCGGGGTCTTTGTGACCAAGGTTACTGACGGAAGTCCAGCACAAAACGCAGGTATGATAACGGGCGACATAATCTTGAAGATGGACAAAGTAGCGATCGACACAATTGAAGACCTTCTAGAGGAGATTCACAAGAGGAAGGTCGGGGAGAAAGTCCGGATATCCGTTTTCCGCAGAGGTTTTGAACAGTTTTTTGATGTTACTCTGAGCAAATTGACATAGAATTCAGATCTGACTCTGTGGCCAATCCTTATCTTTTTCAGGGATAAAAAAATATGAGACTAACGAGTTTTTATGGAGAGAGGAGCAGAAAGCACGGGAAAAGTGGGAAAGCCACTCTGATGGGCAATGTGTAGCGTTTCGACCTATAAATAGAGCCGTGCTATGATCAGAAATGTGGGTTGAGAGTCCTGACAGAACCAAAAAAGATCGAAAGAAGGCCAAACCTCTCTGTATTAGCCTTGATATCATTTGTTTCTTCGTTTGCCATAGCAAGAGCATTTACCATTTTGAACCCACGCACAGTCTTCGTCACTTCTGGCTATCATATCCATCATTTCTGGTATGGTATAATCATGCTAGCTGTAGGCGGCTGGATTGGAATCAGTTACAATGAGCCGCGTATAGATAAGCTTGCGGCAGTAATTTTCGGAGCCGGAGGCGGATTGATTGGAGACGAAGTTGGAATCTTGATGACTTTTCAAGGCGAGTACTACTGGACGGGGATAAGCTATACGTTTGTAATTATACTGTTGGCTTTTGCATCCATATTGGTCTTGGTCGACAAATATTCAAAGACAATTTTGCGAGACTTTGTTGGATTCTCGGGCACTCGCGGTGGTTTCTACTTGGCTGTTTTTCTTGCAGCAGTTTCAATTGCCTTCCTTATCGACACTGAAAACCTCGTAATAGTCGCTGCATCAGGTACGGTAGCGATAGTTGCCTGCATCGTTATCCTTTTATTTTTTGTTCAGGCAATCCGCAGAAAGCTTCATCTGAAAAGATGAGTCGAAAAGCTTTCTGTTCTGGAAATGAATTCACGCGAAATCTATGGCTTCCGAATGGAATATTTAATATCTCTTTCCGCGGCTATTCAAGACGTGAGCCGCAATGGAAGCTCCAGACGTGGATGCGCACAACTGGGAACAGGAGATTACCAAGTCCACAATCTTGACCGTTGTCTATTTCTGGCATGAACAGTGTCCCTGGTGTTTTAAATCAACTCCGATACTCGATGAGATCGCCCGAGAATATAGAGGCAGAGTAAAATTTGCAAAGTTCAATATCCTTGCAGATCCCTTGAATCAGGAAATTGCTAACAATTTTGGCATCATGAGCACGCCTACTCTGCTGTTCTTATGCAAGGGAAGACCAGTCGGTCAAGTAGTCGGGCTCCAGTCTAAAGAAGACTTGGAACGAGGATTGAACGATGTTCTCGCCAGATACACGACTTGTCTAAGCCAGAGTACAGAGCTAAGGCCCACCTACATCGTGTAGCACAACTAGTCTTGCTTCAATTTTCTAGTCCAACTGACCAGTTCTTCAAGCATCTCAGCTATCAACTGTCTTGCTTTTTTATCCTTCAGTTTACCATCTTCGTCAAAATTCTGCCTTGCATTAGCCACCATGACTTCAGGATAGTTGATAGGATACATGTCAAGTGCAACAAAGCACTGGCGGAGATGGTACTGCGCTCTTGCGGTGCCAAGTCTTCCGGTGGATGCACCCATTATGGCAACGGGCTTGCCTTCCCATGCATTGTCTGTTGGGGGTCGAGACGCCCAGTCAATCGCGTTCTTGAGCACTCCAGGTATCGAATAGTTGTATTCTGGTGTCGCAATCAGTATTGCGTCTGCCGCTCTGATCTTGGATTTGAATTCTGTGACTTTTTCGGGCGGTTGCTCTTGTAGGTCTTGGTTAAATGGTGGGATTCCTTCCAGATCAAAAGTCTCAAGCTTAGCATCCTTTGGCACAAGTTCCGCAGCGACACGAAGCAATGCCTTGTTGTAAGAATTCTTCCGCAGGCTACCCGCGAAACCAAGAATGGTGACGCTTTCGTTCATAAATGGGATAGGCGTTCATGCTCGTTTAAATCGATTTCGTGTGCAATGCTTCAGCTAGAGTCCCAGAGAATGCACAACATCCTTTATGATTGTTGCTGACTTTTGAAAATCTGCAATTTCCTTCTCATCAAGCGGGAGTTCTATGACCTCTTTCACTCCGCTCCGATTGAGAACCGTTGGCACACTCAAGCAGATGTTGCTCACACCATGATAGTTCTCGAGAAGGCAGGATACCGTCAGGACAGCGTTTTCGTTTCGAAGTATGCTTTCCACAATCTTTGTCATGGCTAGGGCAACGGCGTAGAATGTTCTGCCCTTCCGTTTAATTATTTCGTAACCTGCGCCTTTGACTTTTGAGAACAGTTCATTAAAGTCATCAAGGTTGTAAGGCACTTTGCATATGGGGCAATAGTCTCTTAGTCTTATTCCAGCAACGTTTGCCAAGCTCCAAACAGGAACCTCACTGTCGCCGTGCTCGCCGATAATGTATGCATGAACGTTCCTAGGATCGACCTGAAGATATTCTCCCAACAGGTAACGGAGGCGAGCCGTGTCCAAGGCTGTTCCCGACCCGATCACACGGTTTTTTGGGAACCCTGACAGTTTAAGAGCCGCGTACGTCATAACGTCCAACGGGTTGGTCACTACGAGCAAGATGCATTCTTTGTTGTATCTTATAATGTTAGGGACTATCTGTTTCATAATCTGAAAGTTGCCTTCAGCCAGCTCTAGGCGTGACTGTTCTATTCTCTGTCCCTTGTCAACCGCTATGACTACCACATCCGCGTCTTTGCAGTCAGAATAGTCACCCGCCCAGATTCTTGTTGGGTAGGCAAAAGGCAGCCCATGGTTTAAATCCATGACCTCTCCTTCTGCCCTTTCTTTGTTTATGTCTACTATTGCGATCTGAGAGGCAAGTCCTCGTATCAGGAGAGAATATGCAAATGTCGACCCAACTGAACCGGCGCCTACTATAACAATTTTGGGGCCGTCGTTATTCTGGTTGATCAAACTTGACTTCTTCCACCTGGCATGTTGTGGTCTGCTTCGTACCCTGAGAAGATATCACGATAATCTGCTTAATAAAATGGCGCTTAAATTCAGTCAAATGTGAAAGCTGAGGGGCAAAGCTTGTTCAATACGCATATGTCACATTTTTGCTTCTTAGCAGTGCATACTCTTCTGCCAAGGAAAATTAGCAGGTCCGTTATCCTCATCCATTTGTCCCTTGGCACAATCCTCAACAAATCCTGTTCTATCTTGTCTTGATCCTCGTTTGTAGTAAGCCCTAATCTTGCAGAAACTCTTCGCACGTGCGTGTCAACAGCTATTCCTTCAACAACACCAAATGCGTTCTGCAGAACGATGTTAGCCGTTTTGCGGGCTACCCCTGGCAGTTCCAGCATTTCGTTCATTGTCTTTGGAACTTGCGAGTGAAACTTTTGGACGAGCATTTCTCCTGCTTTCTTGATGTTCTTGGCTTTGTTTCTGTAGAAACCGGTGGATTTTATGTTCTCTTCAAGCTCGGCAAGGTCTGCATCGGCGTAATCTTCCGCTTTCCTGTATTTCTTGAAAAGCGACTTCGTGACGATGTTGACTCTTTCATCGGTGCACTGTGCAGAAAGTATTGTGGCGACTAGAAGTTCCAAAGGATTTGTGTGGTTTAGAGCTGTCTTTGCTTTGGGAAATTCTTTTTCCAAGAGGTCAATTATCTCTAAGACTCTGTCTTCGTTTTCCGCCTCGGTGTATTCGACTTTTTTCTGCATTTTCTTTGCCAATTTTTCAGTGGTCTTCTAATGCTAAAAAGGTTTGCAGAAAGCTTTTACCTTCAGGGCAGCAATTTAGCACAGAGGTGATGGTCTCTGGGCACTAAACTATTGGTTGACGGTAAAGAAATGCCTTTGAACGAGTTTGTCGACAAGATTCTCAGCGGAACGGTTGTTGGCGCAGTTACTTCATTGCGAGGCATTAATAAAGATTGGAAGAAAATTGAAATGACGGTGACAAAGTAAGCTGTTGTTCTCGTCTTTGCTTTAACCCTTGGCGCTTATCTCTATTGGCGCAAACATTTCTCTCTTAGCCTTGCAGATCGGGCAAATATATGGTGGGTCTTCGCGGAAAACAACATAACCACATTGCCTGCAATACCACAGTCTCTTCTTCACTTCAGCAGGCTGCTCCGTAGCCTTCGCTTCAGATGCTTTTTCGCCTGTCGCCGGCACGGTAGCTTCGGATGTGACGGTGTAGGCTCTGGCTTGTTTTTCAGGCGGGCGACGTTCCGGAATGGGAACGATAGGAGCTTTGCCCTCGTACAAGTCTTTCCGCATGTAAAGCGCGCAGTAGCAGGTTCCGTATTCTGCTACGTCGGGGTCTCGATAGTCGCATGGGCATATTATGTCTCTGTCTAGTTCTAACTTGCCTGTCGCTATTCTGCAGGGGCATGATGGGTAACCATATCTTTCCTCGTTTTGCTTCAGGCCTTCCAGCAAATCTTGGAGAAATTCGGCGTTAGGGTTCAAATAGTAGCCGTATGTTTTTGCGTCAGCTTCGGCTCTTTGCCGCACTTTCTCTATTGTGATCAAAGCTCTAGCGCCTCTTTTATCGAGTCTTTGCGGAAACCGGTGATGACAGTCTTGTTGTCAACAATTAGCGTTGGAAAACTGGGTTCGCTGCCTCTGTTGATCATGTCTTGTCTGATTTTCTCATGGTCTTTGTCGCTTGCAAGGTCGGCGTCAACGTATTCATATTCAATGTTGTTTTCGTGGAGGTATTTCTTGGTCATTTTGCACCATGCGCAAGTGCTTAGCGCGTAAACCAGAACTCTGTGCTTGTTGTTTTTGCCTGTGACCTTTGTTTTGTTCATGTTTTCACTTGCCATTTGTATTGAGCGTTATTTGACCCTTCCATATAATCGTTTAGTCCTGATGTGCATGGGGTTCTGTTAGGTTGCCGAATGCGTTCTGGACGACTTCCGACATTGACGGGTGAATGTGCATTCCTCGGATAATTGGAATGAAGGTTCCGTCTCCCGTGGCCATCGCGTTGATGATTTCTTGAATCAGCATAGATGCGTAAGGGCCGATTATGTGTGCTCCCAGGATTTTTCCAGTTTTCTCTTCGACAATTACCTTTACAAATCCTTTTGTTTCTGCTATTGCAGCTCCCTGCGCCGTGTCTTTGTAGAACGCTCGTCCCACCAGCATCTTGGCGCCTGACTGTATTGCTTCAGCTTCCTTCATGCCTACTGATGCAATTTGCGGGTGCGTAAACACGGCGTGAGGTGCTGCTGAATAGTCCATCTTTACTTTGTGATCGTGGATTGAGTTGTGCCAAACTATTTGCGCTTCATAGTTGGCTACATGCTTGAACATTTGCTTGCCGATGGCGTCTCCAAACGCATAGATGTTTTTCTTGCGCGTTTCAAGGAACTCGTTTACCTTCACATATCCTCTCTTGTCCAATTCGACTCCTGTTTTTTCTGGCTTTAGGATGTCAGAATTGGGAACACGTCCCGCAGCAACCAATAGCGCGTCAGCGGAGAATTCCTTGAATTGCCCATCGGTACGGCTCTTAGCCACCACTGTCTTGACGTTGTCTTTCTCTGATGCTTCTACGGCCTCGCAGTTGGTGAATACCTTCATCCTTTTTCCCATTTCTTCAGTTATGAGTTCAGATATCTCTGGTTCTTCATCGACCAACATTTTCGCGCTTCTCTGAATTATTGTGACATCCGTTCCCAAGCTGGAGAAGAAGTGCCCATATTCGGCGGCAATGTATCCTCCTCCGATAACGATCATGTTTTTTGGAAGTAATTCGAGGTTAAGCACAGTGTCGCTCGTCAAGTAATGCACGTTCTCGATGCCCTTAACGGGGGGAACATCTGGCCGTGCTCCTGATACTATGAAAATCTTGTCCGCTTTTACTATGTGGTCTCCTGTTTTCAGAGTATATTCTGAAACAAACTCGGCTGCATCTTTGAACCATCTAATTTTCGGGTCTGTCTCAACGGCTCTTGCCTGCCGTTCAACGTCTTCCGTCACGAGCTCGTGCATTCTGGTCATGATATTTCCAAAGTCAATCGAGTTGACCCTTGCACGTACGCCTACTTTTTCAGCTTCACTAATCATGACAGCAACGTCTGCAGGATGGATAAGCATTTTCGAAGGTACACAGCCGCGATTTATGCAGGTTCCACCCATTGGCCCAGATTCGATCAATGCCGTATTCATGCCACTTCCAACAGCGCTGGCAGCAACTATCATTCCAGAACCCGAACCTATGACAAGAACATCGAATTTTTCCACCAAATTCCCTCCGACAACTCAGATGTGATTTTGGTATCTGAGGGACGTTTTTAAAGCTTCTCCAGGTTCAAAAGTCAATAGTTGTCGGTAGAAGATATTTCCGAAAAGACTTAATAAATCGTTGAACATTAGACAGGAATTCAGGTGAAGCACGCTTGGAACATGAGCCAGATTTCAAAAAGATACTCTTTCTCACAGATGGTTCAACTCCTTCACTTTCAGCTCAGGAGTTGACGATTCAGCTAGCCAAGAAACTGGGGTCTGAAGTGACTGTCTTTCACGTTGTCACGCATGAACTCATGAGGCCGAAAATGCAAGATTTCCTTGTTCAAGGTAGGGCAATTCCCGAATCTGCTGATATTGAGCCCGGGACCGCAGTGCGTTCAGAGGTTATTTGGACGGGGGAGGGTCCATCCTCTGCCGGTGCTCATTATGGAGAGAGAGTCGAAGACGAACTTACAAGTGTCTACCGTCAGCAAGGAGAAGAGGTTGTCGCAGACGCTGCACTTGCGTTCAAAGAAGAAGG
>JBGOYH010000056.1:0-11266 GCA_041479575.1 Bathyarchaeia archaeon | reverse complement strand
CGTCAAAACTCAAACTTCAAGACCGAACACGCCAGACCAAAAGATCAAGGTCGGTGCAACGGTCCGCGCAGCAATCTACGAACCCCATGTCGCAGACTTACGCATAACATCGATCGAAAGAAAACGATTGAAATACTTCGATGAAGATGATGCGAAAAGGGAAGGCGGCTACACCCTGGAACAGTTTAAGAAGCAATGGAAGAAAACCCATGACGAATGGGACGAAAACCGACTCGTCTACGTCATTCACTTCGAGAAGATAAAATAGCGAAACTCCGTTATCTCGGCACAGGTCTGCATTGGCGTCAGGAAGCATGCCCCGAGTTGCGAATCTAGACAATGTATTTGTCAGGTTTCTCAAAATCCTTGACGATCTCCATGACACGTTTGGGAACATTAACGCTGTCCAGAGGTATGCCTTTCAGCAGGACCCAGGGGCTCTTGATGGCAATCTGAGTTGCTACGTAGTCTTCACCGAAAGACTTCTTGCATACCTCTATGACCAGTCCTCTGACATTGATCTCGGAAACCTCGCCCAGCGCATGCAGATACTCATGCACTAGCAAGTTGTAAACCAACGCGTTGACTACTCTCTTGTCTTCAATGGCTGCTTCCACAATTTGGACGAGCACACGGTTCAAAACAATGTTGTTAGTTCCCAACGGGTGGTATGCCCCTAGCTGAATTGGCAGATCATCGAGAAACAGCATCATGCTGCCTCTGCGTTTGCGAAAAACGTACTCTATAGTATCCTTCGTTATTTCCCAAACTTCTGAATAGCTTCCCGCATTGTCTAACCGTTTACGATATTGCTCGGCGGTTGCAGAGTCCTTTCCGCTTGTCATGTCATTTCTCGCCAAGATTCACAACAATCACTGGCTTATATGAAATACGGAACTGGAGTCTTTAAGTACAAGATGTAATGTTGAAACTATCAGTCCATGAGAGGTTGATGACTTGAGCAAAGACAGCATAAAAGAAATACTCACCAAGTACAAGACTGTCGCAGTCGTCGGCCTGTCACGTGATCCTTCGAAAGACAGCAACCGAGTAGCCACATACCTGCAAAGCCAAGGATACCGTATAATACCCGTTAACCCAACGACAGACGAGGTGTTGGGAGAAAAAAGCTACAAAAGCCTCCTCGATACACCTGAAGAAATCCAGAAGACAATTGAAATTGTGGACATTTTCAGGCCGTCAGCCGACGTGCCATCTATAGTTGAGCAAGCCGTCGAGTTGAAAGAACGACATGATAAGCCATATGTGATTTGGATGCAGCTGGGGATCATCAATGAACAAGCAGCCGGAACCGCGAGAGCTGCAGGTTTGACGGTAGTGATGAACAGGTGTATGATGCAGGAGCATAAGAAACTGTTCCCAAACCCCTAGACAACAAATTGCGTTTTTCCTAACTAAAATCAGGCTTGTCCTTTCCAAGCTTCTTGTCCAAACATGCTTTTATGAAGCCATAGTATTCCGGATCAGGTCTTCCTGGTCGACTCTTGAACTCGCCGTGGAATTGCGATGCGAAAAAGAAGAAGCGATCACGCAACTCTAACATCTCCATCCTTCTACCATCCGTGCTCTTCGCAGAGAACGTCAACCCATTTTTTCTCAAGGTTTCTGAATATTCAAGGTTGACCTCAAACCTGTGCCGGTGGCGTTCATAAACCTCTTCGCACTTGTAAAGCAAATGCGCAGTCGTGTCTGGTTCTACCACTATTTTGTGAGCTCCAAGCCGCATCGTTGCACCCTTGATCTCCACTCCACGCTGCTCAGGCATCAGATCAATAACTGGATAAGGCGAAGTCGGGTTTATCTCCGTGCTGTTGGCATCCTTCAAACCGCAAACGTGTCTCGAAAACTCGATGACCGCCAACTGGAATCCATAGCATATTCCCAGGAAAGGAACGTCATTTTCTCTTGCATACTTGATGGCTGCTATTTTCCCTTCAGTCCCTCTTGGTCCGAAACCGTAGGGCACGAATATTCCATCACAACTCTTGAGGTTTTCAGTGCAATCGGGATTCTGCTCAAGCTTCTCAGCCTCAAGATAATCAATGCACACCTTGGCTCTGCACGCTGCTCCGCCATGTCTCAAAGCTTCGCTCATACTAACATAGCTGTCCGCAAGCCCAGCATACTTGCCAACCAAAGCAATCTTCACCTCATGCTCCGGCTTCAAAATGGCTTCTACAAATTTCCTCCAGTCTTTGAAGTCTTTCTGACGATCCGAAAACCCGAAACGCCTACAGATGAAGTCGCCCATTCCCTGCTCATCAAGTATCAGCGGAACCTGGTAGATTGATCCCACATTATATGAACAGAAAACTGCCTCTTCAGGTATAGTGCCGAACAAAGCTATTTTCCTCAATGCCTCAGCGTCAATCATCTCAGGGCTTCTCGCAACAATCGTGTCCGGCTGAATACCGATACGCCGCAACTCGTTCACGCTGTGCTGAAGAGGCTTCGTTTTCATTTCCTGCGTAACATCAAGTATAGGAACCAACGCAACGTGCACGTACAACGTGTTCTCATACCCTTCTTCCAGACGCATCTGCCTGATTGCCTCAAGGAAAGGCAACCCCTCAATGTCCCCCACGGTGCCTCCGACCTCAGTCAAAACCACGTCAGCGCCCGAATCTTTCGCAACGATGCGAATTCGATGTTTAATTTCGTTCGTCACATGCGGCACAATCTGAACGCATCTTCCCAGAAAGTCGCCGCGCCTTTCTTTTTCAATCACCGTCTTGTAAACCAAACCTGTCGTAATGTTGTTGTCCTTCTTCAGATCCAAATCAAGAAAGCGTTCATACCATCCGAGGTCCAGATCGGTTTCGCCACCGTCATCAGTCACATAAACTTCCCCGTGCATGTAAGGATTCATTGTACCTGCATCGACGTTGACGTAAGGATCAATTTTTATGACGTTTACCTTGACTCCTCTTGCCTGAAGCATCTTGCCGATAGAAGAAGTCAATATCCCCTTCCCAACTGAACTTAAAACGCCGCCCGTAACAAAAACGTACTTTACCATCCGCTCCCCCTTCAGCAATGACAGAACCTTAAAGCGTTAATCGCCATTTAAATTCTTTCATCTATGGCATTTCTGGAATCAAGAAGCCGCCTTCGCTCGATTTTCCGGGAAATCAACAGAAAAACGGGTGTGTCTCTATCTTCGACTCAACCCATACAGTGCGCCGATGACAATTAGTATTCCGAAGATGATCACGGCAATCGGCCAGACCGCAACGTTTGAGGGAAGTACCTTGGCCTCCTGCAAAATCGCTATGAGCCCCCACAGCACGATAATGACGCCGATGGCGATGCCCACAACTGCACCGCCTCTTGGTATACCAAAACATTCCGTATCCATTCGCCTATAATGTTCTCTTTCACCGACTCCATACAGCGAAGCTCCACACTTTGCGCAGACCGTTGCGTCGTCAGGATTCTGAGTACCACATTTAGTGCAGTAGACCATAAGCATTCTCCACATTAACCTTTCACTGATTATTTGTTTTAAGACTTTTGGTGAGATAAGCGTGAATCGGCCTGTTTAAGGATAAGTTCCACCTGCCCTTTTTTGAGCTCCATCCCCTGAAAAAATCTTCCGCGGAGCTTTGAATTCTTAAGAAACGTCTCTTTGATCAGCAAGGGTTTCTCAAACCTCTTAACATACCTGAACTCGATCGCTCTTTCCCAGCCGCCGCGTTCACAATCAAGCATCTCATCATCAGACAACTCGTCCTTTTCCGACACACGTTCGACGACACCGTAACCGACGAAAGCATCACCTGAGCCTGTTTTGTGAATGAAAAGAACTGTTTGCCCTGAATTCCATTTTCTATTCAGATTCGTGTAATAAATTGCCATGTCAAAGACATGGTCAACCCACTCTTCAACAGCGATTCTAAGAATGTAACCAGCAGCCTCGGACATGCCGTAGTTCACTCACGCATCGAGTCACATATACTTTTAGGGGATTGTTGGTACATTGCAGTTTATAGGAGCTGCGGAACTCCAAGCGAGACAGTCTTGTTCTATGAATTGAATTGGAACTAAGTCGGTTTTGCGCTTCTCAATCGTAAGACTATGGCGTAATCGCGATTTTTATTTCCGTTTTTGAAGTTGAGAGTATCTCAAAAGCTTCTTTTAGGTCTTCAAGCTTCATCTTTCGCGTCACAAGCGGTCTCACATCAATAGTTCTCGACGCTATCAGATTCAGTGCTTTTCTGAAATGCAGAGGAGTCGTGTGGAAAGTGCCGAGGACCTTTGTTTCGCCATAGTGAAGTTGCTCTGCGTTCAATTTTATCTCTGTTCCAGGGGGACATCCACCGAACTCTAGAACTGTTCCGCCTTTTCGTGCCAGTTTCAGGGCCTGCTCCCACGTGGCAGGCAAACCTATTGCTTCGATCACCACATCTGCGCCGTAGCCGTTTGTAAGTTGTCTCACTTCCTCGATTGAATTCTCTCTTCCGCCGTTTATTGTTTCATCGGCACCAATCTTCCTGGCAAAGTCCAACCTCTCGTCGACTAGGTCAATCATTATTGTCTTCTCAACGCCCATCTTCCTGACTGCCAACAAGTGAAGCAGTCCTATTGGACCGGCGCCTATTATTGCGACATTATCTCCCAGCTTCACTCCTGCTTCCTCAACGCCATGAAGAACGCATGCCAAAGGCTCGGCGATTGAGGCTTCTTCATAAGACACGTGCGGCGGAATTTCTTGCATATTGACCAAGACCATGCGTGCCGGAACCTTCACGTATTCGGCATATGCCCCCCACAGCCAAATCATGTTTTCACAAAGGTTGTACTTGCCCCTTTGACACATGTTACAGTGCAAACACGGCGCGCTGTTTCCCGCACGAACGCGCATTCCTTCTTCAGGCCATCCTAAGCCCGGACCAACCTCGGCAACTTCACCTGCCCACTCATGTCCAAAAATACTCGGGAGCTTTATCACTTTTTCAACGTAGCCCCTCTGGAATATCTTCAGGTCTGTGCCGCATGTTGTGGCCGCTTTGACCTTGACAAGAACCTCACCTGCTGCCACCGTTGGAACAGCCACATTTTCGATTCTCAGGTCTCTAACGCCATAGAGCATTGCGGCCATCATTTGGTCTGTCATGTCTTAACACACTCAGATTCTTACGATCCTCACAAAAGCTTAGAAAACTGGCTCAGTTTTTTCAGAGCCTCCTTCTCATTTGCCCAATACAACAGTCTATCAGCATCATCAAGCTTCGTCCATAAATAGTCTGAAAGTTCGGATTCCTGCAGCCTGACGGGATCCTTCGAATCTGCCTCAACCAAGAAGCTGGATACTCTGTGGAGAGTTTCTCTAAAAACGAATTCATAATAGTGAATTTGGTCTTGGACCATGATGTTCTTGAGCCCTGTTTCTTCGAAAATCTCCCTTCTCAGGGCATCAACCTTGGTTTCTCCCTTGTTCACTCCGCCTTTGAGAAGTCTCCAATGAAAACGCCTGACCCTCGTATCCCTCTTCTGGACGAGCAAAACGCGTCTCCTATCATTTCGATCAAATATAACCCCCTGAACTTCATTCCTAACGTTCACGGAAGACTCCTCGTCTGGATCATGTGTTTTGCACCACTACCTTCAAGCTTTCTCTGCCTTCCAATGCCGTTGTGAAGGCTTTCGCAGTTTCCTCAAGTTTGAATCTGTGAGTTATTAACTCTTCAATCCTAATCTTGCCTGATTCTATTAACCTCAATGCTGCCCGAGTTTCTAGGTGAGAGGTCGAATAGGACGGTATTATCTGCAACTCTGAGAAAAACAGTTCCTTCGGACTTATCTCCAAATGCTTTCCCGGAGTTGTGGGCGCAAACACGCAGAGTTTGCCGCCTTTCCTGCAAACCGCAATGCCTGCTTTGTACGCCTCCAAGCTAGGCGCCGTCACCACCGCTAGGTCAACCCCTCTCCCATCAGTTTCATTCTTGACAGTTTCATTCAGGTCTTCTCTCTTTGAATTAACCACCACATCTGCGCCGAACTTTTTTGCGAAACTCAAACGAAAATCAATTAGGTCGCTCACAATTATTGGCGATGCGCCATAAATTTTGGCAAGCGCTGCATGGATCAATCCTGTTGCTCCAGCACCTATCACTGCTATCGAGTTGCCGGCTCGAACACCGCATTTTCTCAGGGCGCGTACGCAGCACCCTACGGGTTCGATCAAAGTTGCATCTTCAAACGACAAGCTACTTGGAATCTTCAATGTATCTAATCGAAGATTTGGAACAGGAACTCTGAAGTACTCGGCAAATCCGCCCGGCTTGATGTTCGTTTTGTGGAACTGCTCGCATAGGGTGTAGTCCCCGCTAAGGCAATAGTGGCAAGTCAAACATGCGACGTGGTGGTGTACGAAGACTTTGTCTCCTATGTCAACATCTTCAACTTTTCTTCCCTTTTTTGCCACGACTCCAGCAGGCTCATGTCCAAGAACAAGTGGAGCGCGGCTTTCCAAGTACCAGTCCATGAGGTCTGAACCGCACACACCGCAGACCTTCATTTGAACAAGAATCTCGTCTTCTCCGATTTCTGGCGCTGGCACCTCTTCGATCCGTATGTCCTGTTGACCATAGTATACGGCGGCTTTCATGGCTGGTTCAATCGTCCTTCAATGGCCAAACACTTAAGACTTTCCGAATCGCTGGTACTCGTATTCTTCAATTCTACATTTTCTCAATCTTTTCTTTGACGCTACGAAGGAACTGACCCGCAGGAGCCCCATCAATAATGCGATGGTCGTAAGCCAGGCTGACTGTCATTACCGGTCTAATCTCAACTTTGCCGTCGATTGCTACTGGCTTTTCAACAATTCTGCCGACCGCAAGTATCGCGGCTTCAGGCGGATTGATTATCGGAATGAAAAAGTCAACTCCGAACATACCTAAGTTAGTGACGGTAAACGTTCCGCCGGTTACCTCCTCCTTTGAGAGTCTTGCCTGCCTTGCTTTTTCAGTCAACTCCACGACTGAAGTATCGATTTCTTTTAAGGTTTTCTGGTCAGCGTTACGTATGACTGGAACAACCAAACCCTTTTCTGTCGCGACTGCAACGCCAACATTCACGTCTTCGAAAATCTTCACCTTATCTCCTTCAAGACTCGAGTTTATGATAGGCATCTCAGACAAAGCCTTGGCTACAGCCTTTACGATGATGGTGGTATACGAGACTTTGAGCCTCTCATGAAGTTCTTCTGCATTGGAAACATCAATGTCCATTACCACTGTACTGTGTGGAGCTGTTCTGAAACTCATTGAAAGTCGTTCTGCAGAGATTTTCTGGAAGCCGCTTAAAGGCACTGTTTCCCTGATTTTAGGCTGCGTTCCGCTTTTTGCCTCAATGAATTTATTGACATCATCTTCATCAATTCGTCCGTCGGGTCCGCTTCCTTTCACCGTTGATAAGTCAATTCCATGTTCTCTAGCTAAACGTTTAGCCGCTGGCGACGCCAAGATCCGAGTCTCACTTTCGGCCACAACAGTCGGCTGAGTTGCTGCCTGCATCCCAGGTTGCGGCAAAGGTTCGTCTGGGGCGGTTATTATTGCGAGGACTGCGTTGACTGGAACGTCAACCCCTGCCTCTACGATGACCTTCCTCACAACACCTGATGCCGGTGCTTCCAGGTCATAGGTCGCTTTTTCTGAGACGACTTCTGCAATTGGTTCTCCTTTCTTAACAGTGTCGCCTTCCTTCTTGTACCATTTGCCAACGGTTCCTTCTTTCATGGTTACGCTGAGTCGAGGCATGACAACGTTGGTCACCATTCTAAACAACCTCTTTGACGGCTCGGATTATTGACTGTACGTTAGGAATTATAAACTGTTCCAAAGGTGGGCTGAACGGGATAGGTGTGTCAGGTGCTGTTACACGTTTTATGGGAGCATCCAAATAGTCAAGGGCTTTTTCAGCAATTGTGGCAGCAATCTCCGCGCTGACACCGGCAGTCTTGCAGTCTTCGCTGACAATGACGATTTTGCCTGTTTTCTTGACGGAATTTGATATTGTTTCCCTGTCTAACGGTGTTAGTGTTCTTGGATCAACAACTTCAACGCTCACACCGTCTTTTTGAAGCGATTCAGCCGCTTTCAATGCCTTGTGAACCATATACGAAGTAGCCACAACTGTGACATCCGTTCCTTCCCTCTTCACATCTGCGACCCCGAAGGGAATCAGATACTCATCTTCAGGTATGCTACCTTCAACTGGATAAAGCAGCTTGTGCTCGCAGAAAAACACAGGGTTTTCGCCTCGAATTGCAGTCTTCAAGAGCCCCTTTGCATCATAAGGTGTCGAAGGCACTGCTACATACATGCCTGGAACATGCATAAACCATGCTTCCAAGCTTTGAGAGTGGTGAGAAGCGATGTTCACCCCTGCGCCGAAAGGTGTTCTGACCACGATTGGGCATTTGGCTTGACCTCCAAACATGTACCGTATCTTTGCAGCTTGATTTGCAATTTGGTCCATGGCTAAAGCGGTCAAGTCTCCAAACATGATTTCGGCAACCGGACGCATTCCAGTTATGGCAGCGCCTACTGCTGCACCAACTATCGCAGACTCTGATATTGGCGTGTCCCTGACCCTTTCATCTCCAAATTCCTGCGCCAAACCATCCGTAACCTTGAAGGCGCCACCCCAATATCGCCCAATATCCTCGCCCAACAAGAAAACTGATTGATCTCTACGCATTTCTTCTCTCAACGCTTCTCGAAGTGCGTCTCTATAAGTGATTTTTCGCGAGTACGTTTCCCCCTATCTAACCATACACGTCTTCCAGAGCTTCTTCTGGAGCAGGATAAGGACTCTCCACAGCAAACTTCACAGCCTCTTCAACCTTAGCCATGGCTTCCCTCTCAATCTTCCCGATCTCATGCTCTGTGAAAATGTGATCCTGCAATGTTTTGTCTTTCAGTCTTTTTATAGGATCCTTATTTAACCACTCTTCTACTTCTTCTTTGGCTCTGTATTTTGCGGGGTCAACACGTGAGTGCCCCTTATGCCTGTAAGTTTTGCATTCTATGAGTGTTGGTCCTTCGCCTTTTCTTGCTCTTTCAACAGCACTGCATGCCGCTTCATAGACTGCGAGGACATCATTTCCGTCCACTATGATGCCTGGCATTCCATATCCAGAAGCGCGATCTGCAACGTTTGCGATTTTCATTATTCTGGACTGTCGTGTTCCCATTGCGTAAAGGTTGTTTTCACAGACAAAAATAACAGGCAAAGACCATGCAGCAGCCATGTTGAGGCTTTCATGGAAAGTCCCCTGGTTCGAGGCTCCCTCACCAAAGAAGCAGGCCACAACCTGATCAGTGTTTCTTAGCTTCGCTGACAGCCCAGCACCCACAGCTATGGGCAGTCCAGCGCCCACAACAGCTGTGGCGCCTAGCATACCTACGCTGAAATCGGCAATGTGCATCGAACCGCCCTTACCCTTGCAATATCCTGTCTCCCTACCCAAGATCTCAGCCATCGTCCGTTTCAGATCAGCTCCTTTGGCTATGCAGTGACCGTGACCTCTGTGCGTGCTCGTTATGAAATCGTCTTTGCGAAGGGCACTGCAGACTCCCACTGCTACCGCTTCTTCGCCGGCGTAGAGATGTATTGTGCCTGGAACGAGGTTCTGTCCGTACAGGTCGAACACTTTCTCTTCGAAAAAGCGAATCTCAGACATCTTCTGAAGCATGTGACCGAGCAATTCTCTGTTCAAACTTGTTGCCATTCGGTGTTCTCCGTCCCTTGACGTGTTGATTCATTTCCTATATGCCCTTTCCACTAATATTATACCATTTCGCTCAGAGCACGACGCGCGTACGTAGCCAGTTAAGTTCAGGTGGATTCTGAGGTGGATTCTGAGGTGGATTCTGAATACTCATTTATGCTCAGAATTTCCATTTCTGAATTCTTATTAGGATTCAACATGAAATACGAGGTTCGGCGAAAAACATTGGCGAAGAAAAACGTAATGGTTGTAGGGGTTTTAGCAATAGCTGCCATAATGATTGTGGTGGTTTTCGCGGCTATCACGTCAACTAAAACCGTCCCGAGCAGTGGAACTATTGCAGGAGTCAACTTGGGCGTTTATTCAGATCCAGGATGCACTATCGCACTAGATGCCTCGAATCCCATAGTTTGGAGCACCGTGAACCCTGGAGCATTCGTGACCCAAACAGTCTACATACTGAACACTGGAACAACTGGCATGACACTGGCCTTGACTACCAGCAATTGGGTCAACCAGAGCCTCTTGACGTTAACATGGGACAAAGAAAGCGCTG
This sequence comes from Bathyarchaeia archaeon, assembly GCA_041479575.1. GTDB lineage: Archaea > Thermoproteota > Bathyarchaeia > Bathyarchaeales > Bathycorpusculaceae > DASPPK01. Next base: position 950 of record JBGOYH010000056.1, on the reverse strand, counting down.
TTGTAAACCCAGGCTTAGCTAACAAAGTTACAGCAATCCTGACTCTAACGGCTTCATCGAGCTTCACAACTGGGACAGACTTCAGCGTCGACATCGTCATAACCGGAACGCATACCTAAAACGCGAGTCCCTTAGCACCCATTTTCTTTTTTGACCGACACGGGTTTTCCTATAACCATATTAGTTTGTGATGGTTCATTGCTAAGGAGAAAATGTGTAGAGAAGTCAAATGTACGTCGAAGCTGTTTCTCCATTTCAGTGCTTTGGTTTTGATAGTGCTCTTCGCTTCGTTGCCGTTTACTCAAGCCACGCAAACGCAAGATATGAGCACGCTCAAGAATGCGGTCAACAGCGCTTTTTCAGGGCAGCTAACACAAACGATTCAACTGGAAAACCCAACGTCTCTATCAATATTGAGAGGAGAGCTCTTCGTTCCGCTGATCGTTAACAACACTCTACACCATTACGTGATGTTATCCAATTTTACCTCAAGTACAGGAGATCCCACGACTGTGAATGACAGTTCGGGAAACGTTTACGCGTGTTGGAGCAATCTGACGATAGAACCGGGGCAGGGTTTCAATGTAACACTTGATTACCGTGTCCTATCTTTTGCCATCCGTTATGTGATAGATTCGCAGTTGATTACTGATTATGATAGGCATTCAGACCTGTATCAGACGTATACTCAGCCTGAGCAGTTAGTGCAATCTGACGCTCCTGAAATAGTCGCCGAAGCACGGAGCATCGTTGAAGGCGCTCAAGGCATTCATGACATGGTATTCAGGATTTACAGTTTCGTAACTTCGCACGTTCATTATACTTCGGAGACTGAGGAGAGGGGAGCTCTTTGGGCTTTGGTGAACGGGACGGGAGATTGCTCGGAGTATTCGTACCTCTTCGTTGCACTATGCCGAGCGGTCGGAATTCCTGCGAGGGTGAACGTGGGT
>JBGOYH010000055.1:0-11479 GCA_041479575.1 Bathyarchaeia archaeon | reverse complement strand
TCTCCCAATCGCTCTTGACGAATCCCTTCTTTTCTAATGTTCCTAGCAAGGGGTAGATTGTGCTTGGTCCAAAGTATACTCCGAAGGTTTTGCGGATTTTCGTTATTATCTGGTATCCGTGCATGGGCTGTCCGTTGAGGAACTGGAGTATTATGAGGTCTAGAAGGCCTTTCATGAGTTTTGTCTGGACTTCTTTTGAGTTGTTCATTATGGCACCTTTTCTTGTTTTTCTGTATGTTTGTCCAACAGTTTGGCTGTTGAACGCTTATACAATATGTCTCTTGTTAGACATATCTTGAGTCTTTATAGACACTATACAGCCATATAAACGTTCATGCGTACCACAAGCATAACAAAGCATAAACAAACATATGGCCAAACCATCAAATCAACATAAATCTAATAAGCCGAAACATGGACCAGTACAAAGTGAGACACAAACAACACGTGAAAAACTTGTCAGAAGCATACAAAAAAGGACTTGTACAACGCATAACCAAGAACTTGCTCGACATCCAAATACTAAGGCTAATTCAGACGCAGCCAATGTGGGGGTACATGATAAAGAAACAAGCAGAAACAAAGTTCGGCGTAAAACTCAGGCATGGAGCACTGTATCCGCTACTAAATGCCTTGGAGCGTGAAAGCTTCCTGACAAGCCAAAACCAACAACAAGGTGGGAGAACAAGGAAAGTGTACACGCTGACCAGTAAAGGACAGCAATACATAGAAGCGTACAACAGCATTCTGAAAGAGCAGCTAGAAAGACGTGACACCCGCTAACAGGGTGAAATAACGAACACGTTGAAAGTCATATCAGTTGCTTGGCTTGTCACATGGGGCTTTATGTACGTCTTTGCAGCAGTATCAGCTCCTGGAATATCAGGCGACGCAAGTCAAGGCATAATCCTCTATTCACTAGTCGGCATTGCCACGATAACTGCAGTGATGCTTGCTGTAGTAGCAGAACGTAAGCATAATTCTCTGATGAGAAACATTGCGTCCGTGATAATGTTTATTCTATTCTTCATCGAAGTCTACAGCGCATTAGCTTCTTGGGCTGGTCTGGTAAAATGGAATGTCCCGTTCCAGAACGTAGAAGTCTTCCAGGTAACAATGAGTTTCATGGATTTCATAAGTGCAATGTTTCTACTGATAGCAGCTGTCCTTTAGATTCCTCTTTTGATATATAAGCAACGGCCTGACGAAACAGATGACCAATGTGCTCTTTCGAGGAGACGAATGATGAGCTCTTTCCGTGTTTTTTGTTGGGGTGAAAAATTGAAAAGAGACTTGAGAATCGAGCCAGAGGATTTTCCAAAGCTGTATCGCTTACGGTTTTGGCACTGAGCGAGCGCATATGGTTGTTCCCAAATTCGTTTGCAAAGTATCTTGTGCTTCTGGTTTTGCTCCGTCTATGGATGGTGATGTACCTCGGGATACGATAAGCATCGTTTAGAAGGCGCGACTCAACTCGGTCACACTTGAAAAAAGGGAATTTAGGAATACACATGCGCGCTACGTTCAGGCACTTAGGCTTGTCCGTTCACGGTCGATGTGGGGTTACATGATTAAGAAACAGGCTGAAACAAGGTTCAACGTCAAACTCAGACATGGAGCCTTGTATCCTCTTCTCAACAAGCTGGAAAACGAAGGCTTTGCAACCAGCGAAAAACAACCAAAAAGCGGCAGAACCCGAAAAGTCTACACGATAGCAAAGAAAGGCGAACAATACCTAGAAGCCTACAAGGTCACTCTCAAAGAGCAAACAGAAGAACGTGACCTAAAATGAGTTTTGAAGATGGAGCATAATTGCTCTGAGGTTTAAATAGATCCGACAATAAGCATAGACCCATGGATTCCAAAAATGGTTCAAAACCATCCGAAGTAATTGTAGAAGAACTCAAAAGAAGAAGCAAGAAACCGCTTGATCTAGCGAGCAGAACTATTCTAGCTGAGAAAATCGAAAATCAAGAGCTCCGGGAAGCCTTAGAATACTATGCGAAAAGTTGGTGCGACTTTACACATTCCGGCGCGTTCTCCCTGGCTTGTGAAGCAGTCGGCGGGGACCTGGATACTGCAGTTCCAGTCCAGGCAGCTATAACGACAATGGCCGCTGCCTTCGATATACAGGATGATATCATTGACAATTCTCGGGCGAAGCACGGGCTGCCGACTGTTTTTGGGAAGTATGGAACAAACAGGGCCATGCTTCTCGCAAACGCCTTCTTGGTAGAAGGCTTCACACTTCTTGCGGAACAAGTTGAAAATTCGCCAAGAAGGAAAGCGGCAGATATTCTCGGGATTATTAAAAAGTCACTTTTTGAGGTAGGAAACGCGCACGCACTTGAGCTGAACCTGAAGCGAAGAGTCGATGTTAAGCCTGAAGAGTACATGCGAATATTCGAAATGAAGGCAGCAGCTATCGAAGCCGACATGCATATCGGAGCCATTCTCGGGAATGGTACTACGAAGGAAACCAAAGCTCTGAAGAAATATGGAAGAATCTTGGGATTGCTGACTCAGTTGAGAGAGGAGTTCATAGACATTTTCGAAGTCGAAGAGCTACGTCACAGGCTTCGCAATGAGTATCCGCCAATCCCGCTCTTATATCTGATGCAAGATGCTAAATCGAAAGGAACAATAATCGAAATACTCGCTGAGAAAAGGATGGGAAATAGCGACCTTGACAAGTTAGTTGACATGGTCTTCAAGGTTAAGGCTGTAAGAGAACTTCGAAAAAAGATGGAAGAGCTTGTTGATGGAAGCATTCAGTCAATTTCCAAACTACGAAAGTCCGAGTCTAAGCATATGCTATGCAAGCTTGCTACGTCTATGCTAGAAGACTTGTGATACTTATGGAGGAAAAAGCCGAACTGGAACGTTCCGTTTCCTAGCCTTCATCTCAATCCCTCACAAGTATAAGTGTACAACACATCTACTACTTAAGGCTTCTTGATCTGCATGAGTCCGTGAAACGGTGCATATGAGCATCTTCTTCAAAAAGTGTTTTATTTACACAGGTTGTTCTATAACCGTTGGTTACTTTATAGATGCAGGCAACAAAAGTCACTAGGCCAAAAGTAAACTGGAATGATTTCCTTCCTGCAGTTATTGTAGTGCTTAACAGCTTGGTTTGGTACACGCTTACATATTCCATGTTTAGCAGCGTAGTCAACGATTTGAAAGTTCCTGCTTCCATAACGTTGACACTTTTCAGTGTCTACTATATAGCAATTGCATGCTCGGGTATTTTTGGAGCAGTACTATCTCCACGTAGACGTGAGACCTTTCTGGCAGTATGGATGTTTGTTGGAGCAGTAATGACACTGCTTTTGATTACCATTCCGCGAAACGATTTCCCAATTAACATCTTGGTGTCTCTTTTTCTGGGAATTGTGGCTGGAATAGGTCTTCCGTCATGCTTGGCTTGCTTTGCGGATGCAACAGTTGTAGAAAACCGCGGGATCTACGGCGGAATGATATGGGGCACCATCGGCTCCGGAATTCTCGCCCTAGCTCTATTGATCAACACTTTTGACCCCATCGTAGCTTTTGCAACGCTGGCATTATGGAGATTGTTCGGTTCAGTCGCCTTCGTCTTCTCCACAAGGAAAAAGAAGAAAACGCGACCGGTTCGCGATCCCTCGTCTTTCAGTTTCATTCTGCATAGAAGAGAGGTGGTTCTTTACTTGCTTCCATGGATCATGTTTTCTCTTGTAAACTTTGTAGAGGTGCCGATAGTGGAAAGGGTGTTTGGAGATTTCGCAGTCATTGCGGAATTCATCGAATTCGCAATAACGGGGCTGTTCGCAGTAGTAGGAGGACTGTTGGCAGACCATGTGGGGAGAAAGCGAGTGGTGATGACTGGGTTCATAGTCTTAGGCGTTGGATATGCTGCGCTAAGTCTGTTTTCTGAAATGCCAGTTGTCTGGTACTTGTTCACAACTTTGGATGGCATCGCTTGGGGAATGTTCGCATCCGTCTTCTTCATGACATTATGGGGGGACCTTGCAGGAGAATATCAAAGAGAGAGGTACTACGTACTTGGAGGAATACCTTACTTTCTTGCTGGATTCCTGCCTGTCATAATCCAGCCTTATGCGGGTATGATCCAAACAGTGACAGCATTCTCTTTGGCAAGTTTCTTCCTGTTCCTAGCCGTCTTGCCTCTTATGTATGCCCCTGAAACTTTACCTGAAAAGACTATGCGGCAAAGAGAGCTTGACAGGTATGTTCAAGACGCAAAAAAGTTCAAAGATAAATCCGAGCGAAAGGAGTGACATGGGTTTAAGTCAGCTTTGGAAAGGTAAAGTCCAATGAGCATCGATGTTGCAATCGTAGGAGCTGGTCCTGCGGGCGGCTTCTGCGCCTTTTCCCTGGCGAAGGAAGGCCTTAGACCAGTTGTTTTCGATCACTCTCATCCGAGAGAGAAACCCTGCGGAGGTGGTTTATCACCATTTGCACAAGAAGCGTTCCCCTTTTTAAGGGGACTGCCGTTCATCCATGCCGAACCAGATCGAATTCAGGTAGTATACCTGAGTGACAAGGCAATCACTCTGACTGTCAAACGTAAGTTCATAATTGCATCCAGACTAAGGTTGGACCAGCATATACTTGATATGGCAACCGCCAACGGCGCCAGATTGCAAAAACAGAGAGCGATCGAAGTAAAGAGATGCAGAGAAGGCTGGAAAGTCTCAACCGGCAAGAGCACTTATAAAGTCAGAACCTTGATTGGAGCCGATGGAGTTCACAGCCTAGTCAGAAAAGCTACGATTGGTTCCTTCCGTCCAACTGATCTGGGATTGTGTTACGGATATTTCACAAAGACCCTTCCGACAGAGCGCATGCTTCTTAGATTTCTGCCAAAAAGAAAGGGCTATATTTGGCTTTTTCCGCGGGGGGATCATGCCTGCGTAGGCATTGCCGCTGATATGACCAGAAGCTCAGGATTGAAGACAGAGCTGGATAGATTCCTAAAAACACGACACGTAAACCTATCAGCTGCTACTCAATGGGCTGCGCTGGTTCCAACTTTGCACCTGCAAACGTTCCAAAAACCAGTCGCCGGAGCCAACTGGATGCTTATTGGAGACGCTGCTGGGCATGTCGACCCAGTCTCTGGTGAAGGCATTCCGTACGCATTGCGATCTGCAGAACTTGCCGCTGAAGCGATATTTCAAGACAATCCGAGACTCTACGACCAATCTTGGAGAGAAGATTATGGCAAGTTTCTCCTGCGCTCTGCAATGCTTAAAGACTTTGTTTTCAACAAATATCTTTGTACCCCATATTTCGTTCTAGCCTCATTATTGTCAGAGTACCTGGCAATTTGATCTGGCTACGCAGCGACTGCAGTGTAGAAAGCGATAGAAAAAGTCGTGGCCGGTTTTCCCTTAAGAAGATCCATGAGGTTGATCAATACTGTGCGCGCGTAGCCAAGGAGAAATACGCTTAAGAGCTGCGCTTCTTCCTCTTTGACAGAAAAGCATGTTCTTCCATGTAATACTGACCACAGGATGCAATTCAGAATGCCGATACTGCTACGGCGAAGCGTTGGACGACGTAGATGATGATTTCTCAGACATTGAAGTTGACTACGCTCTGCCAAGGAAGATCAATTATGACATAAGCCTTCTAGACAAGTTTTCTAGGCAGGATCCTGATTGCGTTTTGACATTCTATGGCGGAGAACCGCTTCTATGTCTTGACGAACTTAGACAGATCATGGACAAAACAAGACCAAAGCTTTTCATGATGCAGACCAACGGTTTGCTGTTGGATCGCTTGGAACCTAGTTACGTAAATCGTTTCCATACGATTCTCGTGTCAATCGACGGGGATGAAGCGCTTACTGATTTCTACAGAGGAGCGGGAACGTTCAGGAAAGTGGTTGACAATCTGAAGTTGATAACGAACAATGGTTTCTCTGGAGAACTGATCGCCCGAATGACGGTGATGGAGAACACCGAGATATACGAACAAGTCAGATGGCTACTTCAGAATGACGAGTTTTCCTTTTCTTCGGTTCACTGGCAACTCAACGCTGGGTTCTGGAAGAACGATTTTGCAAGAAGAGACTTCAAGAGATGGAGCGAAGAAAGCTACAACCCTGAAATACGGGGACTTGTCAAATTCTGGGTTGACCACATGGAAGACAAAGGAGTTGTTTTGCGGCTCTACCCGCTACTCGGAGTTGCCGAATCAATTCTTTCAGGCCAAAAAGAATCCCTTCTACGTTGCGGGGGTGGATGGATAAACTACGCAATACAGACTGACGGTCAGATAATTCCCTGCCCGACCATGTGGGGAATGAAGGATTACTACTTGGGACACATAAGCAGCGCACACCCACTGAAGCTCAAGAAAGTGTTCGTTGACCAACCATGCACGAGCTGTGGTTCTCTCAAGTTGTGCGGCGGACGATGTCTTTATGCAAATGTGATGAAACGCTGGGGTACAGAAGCATATAGTCAAGTGTGCAAGACTGTGCAGAATCTCGTTGACGCTGTTTCTGAACAAGTACCGAGAATAAACAAGCTGATCAAAAATGGAAGAGTTCCTTTCAGGGGCTTCGAATATGTCAAATACAATGGATGCGAAATTATCCCTTGAGTTTTCATTGCATCCTCCTTCGAGCTTCATCCCTTTCAGGACCTATCTAAATTCATGCTATCATCTGGTCTCCAATACAAAAAAAGTCCGCGCGCGCCAGACTTCAGTGCTAGAGAGATTAAAGGGACTTGGACACTTAAGCGAGGACAGGAGGGGATACGAATATAACCACGTCTTCTTGACTGATATAAAAAGTTATGAGATCGTTCAACTGAAATTAGCTGGCTACTTTGATTACCCTTGAAGGAATGACTGGATGAAGAAAAGCGTCAAAATGGCTATTCTTATGGTCTTCATGTTCACAATTGCCTATTCAACATTTTTAGCCCGCGCGTGCTAGTCTGAGAAAACTTGAAGAGGCAGAATGCATGGAAAACGAAGCAGACTCAGCTAATTACGCATCACACAACTTCATTCTCTTGTTAGTCATCATTTTCTTCACTACTTTTGCTAGTTCAATGGTGTCAGCATCGCCTGTGCCTTTCCTGATCAAGAATATTGCAGGGACAAAAGAGGCTTTCGCAGTCTTTATTGGGGTGTTGGTGTCTGTAAGCAGCGTTGCTATGATCACTGCGAATTTTGCAGGAGGCTTCCTAACAGACAGAGTGGGGAGAAAAAGGACGATTGGTTTGGGGTCAGGCATCTTGGTGACTAGCCTATTTGCCTACGCGATCGCGCCTAACGTGTTCTGGGTGATCGCTGTGTACTTCGTTCAGATGTTCGCGATTTCTCTGTTTCAACCAGCGTTTACTGCGCTTGTGGCTGACATGAGCAGATTGAGTTCAAGGGGCAAAGCCTTCGGTCGCTTCAATCTGTTCTGGATTGGAAGCGCAATTCCCGCGCCTTTCGTGGGAGGATTTCTTGCTGACAACTTGGGACTGCATTTTCCCTTCATCGTTGCTGCTCTGATGTCGCTTATCGGATTGGTTGCCTGTTTTCGACTGGCCGGAATTTCTAGCGAGGCGACATCCACGAACAGGGCCTCGACCGAAGTCGAACATGAAAGAATACTGATGCCTTTCGGGAGGGTGATCTTGATCTTTGGAACTCTTGGTCTTCTTTCCGGTCTGGCGAGTGGTCTGCTTGCGCCTTTGAATAGACTCTATCCAATCAACGAGTTGCACGTCAACGCCACAGAGCTGGGTCTAGCATTTTCCATCGGCACGGCGCTCGTGACAACGCTAGTTCAGATTCCAGGTGGAAGGCTGACCGATAAATATGGGAGGAAACCGATAATGCTGTTCAGTCTGTTGGGCACGCCTTTCGTGATTGCCTTGGCCTACACTCATTCCCTCTCGGAGTTCATTCTTGCCGCTGCCGGAATGACAGCCTTTGGCAACATTGCCGCTCCCGCGTACCAAGCTTGGCAGATGGAATTGGTACCATGTTCAAAAAGAGCGTTCGCCTCAGGGTTGATCAACGCAGTAACAGGCGTCGGAATGTTCTTAGGTCCTTTCATCAGCATATGGCTCTATCAGTCTCAACCTAACATCACTATTGCTTTCATCGCCGCAGCTCTCCCCTGGCTTCTTCAGATTCCTCCGATCCTGAAGCTAAAGGAGACCAAGATAGCCGGTGCGTAAAGCTAACGCGGGTTCAGACTGTAAACGCAAAACAACCGTTCCATTCAAACTGGGTGGAATCAGCATTTCCGGAATAGTCAGTGCACGCTGTGCGGTTCAGGTGTAGTGCTCGTTGAAGTGGTTTCCCAGTATTATGACGTCACAGATGTCGACGACGTTGTCTCCGTTGATGTCAGCATTGGCCGTCGAGTTTGAGCCGCCAGGCCTGGAGTTGAAGGCTCCTGCAAGTATAATCGCATCATACACGTCAACGGCGTTGCCATCATTAAAATCTGCATTTGGATTCCAATCGGAATTATTTAGAGTTGTAACGAGTAAGCAGGAACATCCAGGTATGTGTATGTGTATTGGGCGCAGACTTCAACGTTGTCTATCTTATTGCTCAGTTCCCAGAGATTTTTGACTATTTCTGTCTGCCTGGGCATTGTCGAAACGCCTACTGACAAAATGCGGGGATGAGACGCGTCCGAAGCATGTATTTGTTATGAGTATGTTTTTCCAAAATTGCTGACCAACATTATTACGTCGTAGATATCGACAATCCCGTCTTCGTTTGCATCGGCTACGGCGTTCCATCTCCCATTGCCGGGATGAGAACCGAATGCGTTGGTCATGATTATGGCGTCGTAGACGTCAACCTTGCGGTCACCGTTAGCATCTACAGGAATCTTCACCTCTACGTTTAATGAACTTTCTAAGAGATTGTTAGTCAGGTTGCTGTCAAACCCTGTTTCGGCTACTGCCGTTATCGTATAATTGTGGTAATTCTGCACACTTGTAGTGTTCCATGCGAATGTCAACGTCCTGCTTTCGCTTGAGTCGAGGCTAACAGTTTTCGTGTCGATTAGCTGTCCCGCTGTCAAGTTGTAATAGAGGTCCACGGTGGCAGTTTCTGCGAAGTCCCCTATATTCACAACTGTAACGTTTGTGTTTGCTGGGTAGCCTTCATAGACCCCGCTGCTATACGGGGCAACATCAAGAATCGCCACATCGCGCCGTAGAACATCAACCAACATCCAAGTGCTGTTGGTTAGGCTTGCGGAATTCTCGATTGTCAAGGTAACATTATAGATTCCGTGCAAAGTATAAAGGTGGGTTATAGTGGGGTTCGGCGTTGTTTCAATATTGCCGTCACCGAAATCCCACGTGCAACCAGTAATGTTTCCAATAGTTGCGGCTAAATCGCTAGCGTCAAAAGTTGTAGTGAGATTTTCTACAGCGGGTATGGGCGAATACGTGAAGTCGCCGCGCTGGTCGAAGTTGAAAAAGACTGAAGTTGTTTGCGATGTCTGCACGTTCACAGTTTGAACCAAAAGAGTCGTATTGTATATACCGTAAACCGTGTGCTGACCCGCAGTCACAGATGAAAACGTATAACCTGCTGTCCCCACGGTCACATGGGCCCCATTGTCAACCCAAGCTTCAAACGCTACGGGACTCCCTTTCTTAGTCCCACTCACACTCATCAAGCCATATCCCTTCACACTTTCTATGCTGTTCCAGTCATTGCTAAATTGAACCGTGTATGTTGCTGTCTGAGGGAAATTGTATGATGCTACACCCGTGCCAAACTGGAACTTGAGTTCACCTGCTCTGACTGGAATCCTAATCAACCTGTGGGCATAGTCAAACAAAAAGTCTTTCGCTGAGAGAGCTGAACAAATATCCTCGTAAACTTCATCTCTCTTCGGAATGTTTAAGCTGCCCGTGCTTGGGATTATGCCTTCGAGGAACATGAGAACATCAGCATTAGCCGTGCCCGTGTCCAAGTATCTTGGACCGTTCCAATCGTTGAGGTTGTCTTGCCTAAACTTGTAGTTAGGCGCTCCTTGGCACAGGTCTGTCGATACGAGACCTTCCCACGCTGGTGTACCTGTACCACCAACACCTGTTAATTCTTGTCTGAAAGACGCTTTCATAGCATCAGTGAACTGCGGATAATAAGCATGTAAAACCATGAAGGCAATCTGAGTGTTCGGCAAACGCCTTTCACTACTCTTTCCTGCATGACACATCGTGTAGCCCCCTACATTCCAATCTGCGCTGTCCCAGCCTGACTGAAGCAGTTTATAGTTGATGTCTGGTATCAACCTGTCTGAATACGATGCTGTGCCACCATGCATATCCATATATTCGCCCGCTACCATCGAGAAGCATATTTCACATTCAACGCCTGTAGTACCTAAGTGATATGGATAGTAGCCAGGCCATTCGTAGCTGTTGATCCTCGCCCAAACTTTGTCAGCTTCGGCTGAAGCACCTGAAACTCCCATTTCATCAAAGATGAGGAAAGCTCGCAACGTTTGTGCTCCACCATCGTAGTGTCTAGTATCTGTTGTTTGAACGCCGCCTGCGGTAAGACTCCACAGAAAAGTGCCACATGAATCAAAACTTGAGGCAAGAAAGTTGTATGCCGTTTGCATGTTCCACTTGTCTGCTGCGGTGCTCCATTGTTGAGCGTATTTGTAGCCGAAGAGTTCAGTTCCATAGAAAATTAGGTATAGCCCTTGATAATTAGCGGGCAATGGACCGACCATTGGATGGTTCGTTAATGCTTGTTTCCCAACGGAAACCAGAGAGGGGGAGGTGTACCCGTCAATCTCGGCAATTCTGAGAAGTTGGATAATATTTACGTAGTCGCCTATGCTGAGGAGATATTGAGCTTCTGCATCGTAGTCCAAGGTGCTTTGTTTCCCAAGTATGATGCCAAGATGCGTGAGAGAGTCTCGGTTTATCCAAGGACCCGGTGACCAAGTAATCGAGCTTGAACCCGCATTAATCACTTCTGCAAGCGTAATGTTGCCATTTGGCGAATTTTCTTGTGAAGATTTGGCCGCAGGTTCAAAACTTCCGGGGGTCTCATAGACTGCACGACTAGCAGAACAAGAAAGACTAATCACTATAATCAAGAACACGGCAACTGTGACTCTTCTCTTCAATTCTCCTCTCCCACATTTCCAAAGGGTTGAACGTCCAAATATGCGTTGTGGACAAATCTTCTATGGCACCGCTTAGAGTAGTTTCAGTTGCAATGGTTTGCCACCAATGATGTTAACGTCCGGGTTTGAGCGCATCACGCGCGAAGTGTGGAAAATCATTATTAGCTTTATCGTCGATAGATCGATAGGGGGAACACGTTGTCTGTCACTCTGCGTGATGCTCAACATCTTTGTTGGAAGAACTTTAGAAAGATCAACGACAGGCTTGATCCGGAACGGGGCAAGAGTTGGACTCCGTTTGTAATGGTTACCGACCTTCTTGAAGAAGCAGGCGAAGTT
>JBGOYH010000054.1:0-11584 GCA_041479575.1 Bathyarchaeia archaeon | reverse complement strand
CGTAGCAAAGAACAGTAGTTCTTGTTGCGCCTCCTCTGACTCTTATTGCGGTTGCACACCCGTAACCAGTGGAGACATAAGCAGAAAGATAGGCTACAGCGAAGAAGAATTGAGTTCTGTTCCCGAAGGAGCAAATCTGGGTCTTGGATGCGGCAATCCCATCGCTTTGGCATCGTTGAAAGAGGGTGAAACAGTTCTCGATTTAGGCTCAGGCGCAGGCTTTGATTGTTTCCTGGCTGCTAAAAAAGTAGGCAAGAAAGGCAAAGTAATCGGGGTAGACATGACCCCCGAAATGCTAGATAAGGGAAGGACAAACGCAAGGAAAGGCAAATACACAAACGTGGAGTTTAGACTGGGAGAAATCGAGAACCTTCCAGTCCCAGACAAATCAGTAAACGTCATAATCTCAAACTGCGTAATCAACCTCTCCCCAAACAAGAGACAAGTCTTCAAAGAAGCCTACAGAGTACTGGCTCCGAAAGGCCGATTAATGGTTTCAGACATAGTATTGCTCGATGAGCTACCAAAAGAACTGAAAGAAAACGCTCAAGCATACACAAGTTGCATTTCTGGCGCAGAACTGAAAGAAAAATACCTCAATTTCATAAAGGAAGCAGGCTTCAAAGAAGTAAAGGTAATAGACGAAACAAACTTCCCATCTGATTTCATAGCAAGCGACACTACTCAAGAGCTTATCAAAACCCTGGGCATATCTGCCGAAAAGATCAAGGAAATCGGAAACAACATAGTAAGTATAAAAGTGTCCGCAATAAAACACTAAGAACTCACTAAATCTTCAATCATTAGATAAACGAAAAATGGAGAAAACCAAAGATATGCTGCACTTCATGAACGCCCTCGATCATTTAAGCAGTGCGCGCTCCTTATGTATGACTCAGTTTCCGATTTCAGACAGAGAAGGTCGATCTTGGTCTTTCCAGCTTTCGCTAAACGATATTTTCTCGTTATTTCTTCGAAGCTTGTTTCCACGATGATAGGCCTGCCCGCGCGTGTTCTACTGTTAACTCTGCTCCTCTTGAGATAGCGCGCTGCCCTGTCCCGAAATTGGTCTTAAATGGTTTTAATTCTTGTTTTTGGGTTTGGGAACAGTTTTGCAGTGTGCATCCGTTTCTAGTCCTGTTGCATGCCGTGACGCTCCAAACTGGCTAGATGCAGCCTCAACGGTTTATGGAAAACTCTGCTTTCTTTCAGATTCGTTGGAACCCATGAGCTGCCATCTTTCAACACGGCCAAGAGTTGCTCATCAAACAAGCCTAAATCAGACGCCAATAGGCAAAAGAGGAATAAAAACCATTTTTAACCATTTCAGGGACAAGCCTGCGCGCGTCAAGTCTACCACATCATCTTCAGAGAGGGCTGGAAGTATTGGGTCACTGGCGCCTTCATCAACGTGATTAATCAGCTGTCCAAAGAAGGGTTGATTGAAAGCGAGTTTCATGCACCGAGAAGAGTCAATAGGCTCTCACCAGTTGGACGCCAAATAGCAGAGCGCATCTTAGAAGTAGAAAAGATATCAGCCAACCTCATCCAAAATGAATGAAGGATCAGGTTTAAAACTAGGTTTAAATTCTCGGATTTTACTTCCCAAAGAGTGAAGATCGCCAGACCTTCTTTATAAATTCGGCATAGTTTCGCATATGAAGCGACTTAGTTTCATGTTAATGTACGCGTGTAATATGTCCCTCGCCCTTAAAGGCTATCCTTTGTTGGGGAGCAGCAAGGAGAGGGCGCGATTGATTTCTCTTTTCTTTGATTCAACTTTCGGCGTGTGATACACGAGATGCATGCACATCCTTGAACATTTACGGATATTGCTTGCGTAGGACACTGAATGGCACATGCACCGCAGTCGGTGCAGTTTGAATTATCTATTATGTAGATCTTTCCGGTTTGTTCATCGAGACTAAGCACACCGAATGGACATACGTCAAGACAAATTCTACATCCATTGCATTTTGATTGTTGAAGCGCTATCATGAAAGAATCGCCCTCCAGAGGATGTTTGTTACGGCACCTAATATTATTGCAGTTACAAGGGTGTAAATCATTCTCATGTATTCACGTTCAATGCTTCGTGGATTGCTTATAGGCGTCATGCCGGAGAAATCCATGGTTATGAATACGCCTAGAGCGAACATGCCGAGGCTCCAGTTAAATAGGTCTATATTAGGTGTGGAACCACTCCAAAGAAAGAGAGAAGATGCAATACTCCCCATGGCTCCAAATATTATTCCCTTGATTAGGAATGACGACGTAGGGATTGCGTAGAAAAGTGCCCCTAATGATAAGCACATCGCCCATACAATAAAGACCAACTCTAAAAGAAGAAGCTCCCACGGAAACAGGAATTGGAAGAATAAAGTTAGTAGAGTTAGGATGATTATGGGATACTTCAAGAGTTTCCAGGAAAGGAAGAAAGCGTGCTGAACGCTTGCTTCGAGTCTCTGCGCGAGTGTAAAAGTAACTTCTCTCATAGCCTTTGTCTTCCTGCCAGTCTGGATGTACTCCGTAATATACTTCGCATAGTTTGGGCCAAATCTCGCGGTCCAGCCAGTCAAATTCTTAACTTCTAAATGATCGACTCCTCCAGCTGAGAGTTGAGGTAGGATCAGTTGTTTGTGGTTGACTAATTCCTCTATGCGACTGGTTTTGACTATGTCCGCGACTTCTTTGGCGGTGAAATGTCCTCCTCGAGCTGAACACCAGACGTTTATGCCTTTCGTGTCAGCTACCAGTAAGTAAGAGTCTAGACTAGCCAGCGCTCTTTTCACTCTTTGCACAGTGAGGAAATAATTTGCGGTTACGAGTATAGGAGAATTCTGGTTCGGCTTTCCGATGACGTAAAGTCCGGGCTCGGTTGGAATGCGCCTAAAGCCGCCAAACAGGATACAGTAAAGCTCCCGTAAACGTGAGACTAAATTAAATTTTGTTGAGTGAGGGATGGGGATAACTGGGTGTCTTTCTCTCGTCTTTTGTGCAACATGAAGTTCAAGCGTATCGTGGAGGTAATGTTGCGTGTTTTGAAGGTGAAAACCCGCGGATTGTATTTTTCGCGTTAAGTCTCTGATGGGCCATGTGATTCCTTTTACACGCATGCTGGTGAGAAGACGGTAGAACCCTCGAATGAGATGGTAGTAGATTTTGTTCGATAGTTTATGAGGCGCTACTTCGTCAGCTAGAACTAACAGCCCCCCTATTTTAAGACTTTGCCATGCGTTGTGAAGAACAAGTTGTATCTGCATATCGTTCATTTCGCTCAACGCCAAAGAACTCACTATCACATTGAACTGTGCTTGACCTGCCAAATACTTCACTGCGTCTACCTCGATGAAATCTATTTTGTCTGAAACGTTGCGGTCAAGGGCTTTTTTCTTGGCTATCTCAAGCAGTGCGGGTGACTTATCAATAGCCACAACTTTAGCTCTTTTTCTGGCGCATCTAATAGTAAGCGCGCCTGTTCCACAACCTATGTCGAGAACGCGATCACCCTCGTGGACGTAGTTCGCTATATGCTCATTGATCTTTTCGATTATCCCATGGGCAAGTTTGGATATTCCCTCGTCATACTTTTCTGGTCTTGATTCGAGGTATTTCATGTAGACGTAGGCCAGTTTTAGTCCCCTTCGCATTTTACTTGAATAGCTCTGTCAATACTGGACCGTACTTCTTCTTTATTTCCTCAGCCAAATCATCCGCCTTGACAAAAGTAAAACAACATATCTTACCATCCTTCTCACAAGCCATAAGCGCCAACTTATCGCCAGCCTTAATACCGGCCTTATCCCTCAACTCCTTAGGCAAAACAACCAGACCGCGCTCGTCAACGCTAACTAACCCGCTAAGATTGCATGAACCACTACTCATATATTATTCAACTCCATCAGATGTTAGTTTCGCGCGCGCTTGGGTTTTCAGAAAATCTATTATCTCTTTGTCTTCTATGCATCTGTTGCCTTTTATGTCCTTTCGTACTGGAATGCCTGTTTCCCGCAGTTTGTCCTCTCTTGGGAAGTCAAGAAAAATGTAGTATACTTCTTGAGTCGGCATAATCAACCTCAAACAGGTCAATTCTCTTTCAGGAGAAAGACCGTTCTGTTCTATGTTGTAAACCACGGACTTGGGGTTGAGATTGATGGCTAAGCGTTTGAATTCTTGCCAGCTCTTGACTCTGATTACTTTGTCCATCAAGTCTTGCCTATTGGCCTTGTTTTTGCTCATTTCTCAGATGTGTCTTCATCAGCGTTGTGAATTCTTCGTAGGATGGAAATTTGCCGACTACGACGGGCTCTCCGTCGATGAATATGTAAGGTGTCGGTTTGCTGTCTAACATCAACTTCATTACGTACTCTGGGTAGTCCAATCGTTTCTGGTTGATGGTATCTCTTTCTATAGTAACGCTATCTTTGTATTCTTCTGAAAGTTTCTTCACTATTTCGCTCCGTTCTTCCAACATCCTCCGCAGCTTTTCCACTGCTACAAGAGAAGTAGCTCTGGGACCAGGGCCGCAGCAAGTGCTCCCAAACGGGTCGTCCTCATAGATTTCCAGTCTTACCTTGACTTTTTCCATGCTCAAACCTTCTCTTGTGTATAAACTGCGTCTATTGAACCTTGACGAACTGGTTGTAGACTCCTTTGTTTCGGGCTTCGTGCATTGCTTTCTGAGCTAGAGCTTTAAGCGATGTGATTATTCCGTCCAGTTTTTCCATTGGTATCCCAACAAGACATTCATCGTCTGCGATGTCAGTGGCATCTCTGCAACCATAACAGCCTAGGCTAACGTTGACGTTCTTGGTGAGATAGGGGATAACCGTCACATCGACGCAGCAAGCTTGAAAAACGGCAGAGCTGAAAGAAAGGCGTCCTCCGGTTTCATGGATTGCAGCTAGATTTATCCACATTATCTTTTCCGGCTTATCCTCAATTATGACCACGTCTGGTCTGAATATCGCATTTTCGAGTGGAGCAGCAGCGATTGCTTTGACTTCTCCCAGTTTCATTCTTGGCATTTGCGCCATCGTCTTTGCTGCAGCTTCTTCAGACTCAAACAGGCCGAGTGTTTTAAGCATCTTCCCACTGCTGATCTTCTCCGGAAGAGGCATAAGCCCCAAAGCTGCTGCAGCAGCAGGACAAGCAATGTTTTCAGCCGTTAGAGTAGCACTTTTTCCCCTTTTTGCTTCCATCAGAAGTTGACAGTACCGCAGCCTCTTAGGAGGCATTGGAGGAACTTCGTTAATCGATTCATCAGGTTTGACCAGTTTGACCGCAACTGGCGACCATTTAAGGCCAAGTATCTCCTTGAGCGAAACAGAAAACTGCAAATTCGTTGTTGACGTCATAAAACAAACCTACTTCCTATACCTCACTCGGTCGGCGTTGTCTTCAAGCTCTTTTTTGCTTTTGGTTAGAACGTTCCTTTTCTTGATGATCTTGTGGATACGTGAGAGCGGTGGGAAACTTATCGCGTGCACAGGACAAGTGTTTGCACAGGTTACACACCCTACCTTGCAGTTTAAAGGTGCTACCACTACTGGCCTGTTCTTGTCGAAATCAAAAGCATAAACGCCAGCGGCGCAACCCAAAACGCATAGCCCGCAACCTATGCACAATTCATATTCAACCGTGGGATGCCATTCAATCTCTCCTCGAGGAACTCCGTGCCAAACAGGTTTTGGATTCTTGGAATCAGGCACTTCCAGCTCACCTCATATGTTGAGATGTAGAGATTGATAGCAATATTAAAATATTGCTATAGCTTTCTTTCTAATGATAAGCCGGAACTACAATCACCACGTGAGAAACTTGCCCAAGAAAGAAAAGCAAAAGAAGAAGAACTGGAGGGAGAAACAACGCGAACGACAGAGGGCTCAGGAGGCGTACGAGACACAAAGGGCAAGAGAAGCCCAGAATAAACCTAGAAAGTATCCAAAAGGCAAAATAGTTTTCGGAATCTGCCTGATTGGATTGATATTTGTGGCCTACGTAGCGTGGCAGTCCAGCAGTAAACCTCCTTCATCAACTGACGGAACTACAAACAATCAGCCTCTTACAGGATTCGCGCCAAACTTCGCCCTCACTGACATAAATGGCGCTCCATTTTCTCTTAGTCAGCAGGCTGGGAAAGTCATTGTAATTCATTTCATGGCGGTCAGCTGTGGTGGAGGAATTGTCCAAACAAATGAAAACCAACTAAGGACTTTGAAGAGGGTGTGCTCCACCTATTGTGGCAAGAAACCAGTAGCTGTTGTGACGGTTGCAGCGACGACCTGCGCCGTAAGCTGCTTGGAAACGATCCGTTCGGACTATGCAGTGACTTGGACACTTGGAAATGACTATGACGATGGAAAAGCGGACATAGTCAATGCTTACAGCTCATATTCGATTGCAGACGGGGCGATTGTTCTGATCGACAGGAATTTTAAGATAGCTAAAGTATACACCGAAGAAACAACGTTTGAAACGTTGTCTTCACGAATAAGTCAACTTCTGTAGGTCTGCTGAAATGCTTCAGGAATCTTTAAGCTTGTTCTTCTTGGGGATAGCAACATTTCTTTCACCTTGCTCCATATCCCTTATCACAGTGTATCTGACCTATTCCGTAGGCGTCAGTAAGAGCATACGAAAAGGATTGGTGATTGGTTGTTGCTTTGCACTGGCCATGAGCCTGGTCTTCTTCGTCTTAGGCTACGCAATCTGCGCTCTCATTCCTATTACATTAATTAGTTCAAGGATTTTCTATGGCATATCAGGCATTCTTCTCATTGTTTTTGGAATTAACAATATCGGCATCTTTGAAAAGCTTGGCTTGAGGACCGGCATTGGCAGTTCTTTCAATGAACGATTGAACGCTGCAAAGCTAGGTTCATTGACGCGGTTTTCCAAATATAATTATGCAATAGGTTCTTTTTTGTTTGGATTAATCATCTCCGTCGCACTAGGCCCGTGTACCCTCTCAATAGTCTTGCCCGCTGTACTATTGACCATGTTTACTGCACCAACAGCCTTCCACGGCGGCTTCTTGCTCTTTGTGTTCGGTATAGGTCATGCTTTGCCAGTGATTTTCCTGAGTGCATTGTTGGCAACCGCGCGCAGGGCAGCGAGCGATAAAATAGCTGGCGTCGGGAAATGGGTGACGAGGATCTTTGGAATAGTTTTTGTCTTAGCTGGCATTGCGATTATTGTTTATGCACTTGGAGGATGGTAAGTATTGAAGAAAGGCAAAGTGAAGATCGAGGTTTTCGTCCCACTAGGTTCGTGTGTCTGTAACTTCGCACCTTTCATGGAAAAAATCGGGCGCGCAACATCAAGGTTCAAAGACGTGACAGAAGTCCAAATGAAGTCGAACAAATCATCAGAAGCTTCCACGTACGGAGTTCAAGATATGGGAATCGTCATTAACGGGAAGATCAAGCTTTCAGCAAGTTTTGAAGAGAAAGAGCTTCAAGACGCAATATCTCAAGAAGAGCAGAGTCAACAGTAGAGGACGCACAGGCAGGTCTATCATCATGGAAACAAGCTTCGAAGAAATAGCAAGGAAATATCGTTTAGCGAAAGCTGGAAAGACCAAGATCGACCTTCTCTGCCTGAAATCGGAAACTGAGTCCTACATTAAGAGCCAGCAGGGTGCGAAACGGAAAGATGATGACTTGGTGGCGGAGGCGCAAGACATGTTGATGGATGTTACGCAGATGATCGAAGAGGACCACTGCAACCCTTTTAGACCTAAGTAACTATAGTGATACCTCGGTCTGAGGTTGAAAACATGAAGAGAGTTCTGCTTGTGTCTGCTGAGAAAGCTGGCAAGGACGGAAGGCTGAAGCCGTCGCCAAACGCTGCGCAAAGCGAGAAGGTGTTTCTGAATGAATAAGATGAAAGTCCTTTTCTTGTGTGAACACAATTCAGCTAGATCGCAGATGGCTGAAGGTTTGTTAAAGCATCTGTACGGTGACAAGTATGAAGTTTTCAGCGCAGGCTCAAACCCGACGCAAGTCAATCCTCTTGCCATCAAGGTTATGGCCGAGATAGGGATAGATATTTCCAAGCAGACTTCCAAGAGCATTGAAGAGTTTCGAAACAAGGAAATCGACTTGGTCGTATCAGTCTGCCGGAGCAGCGCCAAGCTAATGTGTTCACTGTGTTCTTCACCAATAGTTATGGGTAGACCAGAGATAATCAACACGACAATACCTGGAGCAAAACACTATCTTCACCATGGATTCGACGATCCTTCTGAAGTGGCCGGGAGTGACGAGGAAAAGACAATGGCCTTTCGGCGCACCAGAGATGATATCAAACAGTGGATAATTGATAACTTTGCCGATCCAAAGACGGTAAGCTCGGACAATGACATGTAGAAGCGCGGAATTCTGCGCACGCGAATCTCTAATGGTCTAGACAGATTTTTCATGGTCGTTTGTCGAGTCTCACGTCATTGTTTTGCGGGTGCACTTTTCCAGTACAAAAAACTATGGAGAACCACTTTGTTTCTAAACCGTTCTTTAGGTTTATTGACCGTCATTCTCAAGAATTCATGCTTTCTCAGACAAAGGAGCTAGAATCTCCGAGAAAGTTGTTTACAAACAAAGTCTGATAGGACACCATAAGTTTAGAAACAAAAAAACCATTGTTTCTTTGTAGGTTCTGAAATTGCTGACTTTTCAGGGAAAGACAGGCTTTTGATAGGCTTTTTGGTAGTATTAGCCATGCTTTCACGTTCATAAAAGTAATGCGCGCGCATCAATAATGGTTGATCTGGTACCTGTGAAGTAGAAGAGGCGGAATTGCCTGTATTAAGGGTCAAAAAAACACGAGGACGCGTGCTACTTCTCACTATTCTAATCGTTTTATTATGTGATATCCAAACTTCGTTTTTACCATAGGTGAGGTTTGACCTTTCTGAAGAACAAACGCGGCTGTTTCAAATTCCTTGACCATTTTTCCCCTAGTGAAGGTTCCAAGGTCTCCGCCTCGCTTTCCTGATGGGCAGAGGGATATTTCTTTGGCGATGTTTGCGAATTTTTCTCCTTTGTTGAGGCGTTCTATAACGGTCTTGGCTTCTTGTTCTGTTTTCACGAGAACATGGGCACAATGGACTTTGTCTGGCATAGCCGATTGGTTTTGCGCTTGCGTTTATAACTCTTCCTTCTGCAGTGGCGTTGCCAAGAAGACAAGACTTGGCAAGATCACAATGATGGCCAAATGATCTACAGCGGGAAGTCCTCAATGCATATAATCAGGATTCGCAGTGTTCTTCAATGTCTCTTTTGTTGGCTTTTTCGGTTTCTTCAGGTTGGGGTTCACGCAGTGTTGGGTGATGATGCAGTATACCGACATACATCTTCATCCGGAAAAATTGGCGGCCCAAGATGTCTACTGGTATGGAAGGAGGGAAGCCGAATATTCTTCCCTTTGTCCTGTTTACTGCAAGCGTAGCCAAAACCAGCACCGTCGCGAACAAGCCTGCAATGACAAGGAGCGACAGCATCGGAATAGTTATCATGGAAACACTCAAGGCTACGACTGCGGAGGCTATCCCTGCAGATGCAAGCAAGACTGTGTCTACGATCAATGGAACTGCAATCGCGGAAGCAAAGAACACGATTGCCAACACCAGATGGTACACGCTGAGCCTTGGCAAAGTGCTTTTCATGACGCTCAACACTTCCATGTCGCCCTGCGCTAAGCCGGTTCCATTTTCGACAGCCTTAGCGAATACTCCTGCGTTCCTGTTGAACTCTTGAGTCTCATCAATCATCAGCAAACCGGCACATACCAAGAATGCAATACAGCCTAGTATGCCTCCGACTTCAAAAGTCTTGAAAACCGCAAAGGTAGCCGCGATCCAACTGCCGTAAACAGCCACGAAAACAACGAGTCCTGTGTGACTGCCGATTACCCTCCGATGTTCTGCATTTGGCTCAAACACATTGTAAGTCTTGTTGAAAACCCGGGGTGACAAATCATTTGGGAGCTTTCTCAGGGCTCTGAATTTCTGACCCAGCATCAATGAAAAGGCAAGTGCGACGCAGCCCATCACAACAAGAACAACGAATGATAAAACAAGCGAGATGTCCATGTGAAAAATATCGAACACTCGTCCACCAGCGTACGCACTAGTATAAATAGGAACCAAACTTAAATGGTTGACGAGCATGATGTTGAACGCAACTGTCTTTTTTGACTTGAAAACGGTGAATTGACCGGTGGGAAGAGCATGGCGTGCAAGATGAATTTGACGAGGCTGCAAGAAGGTATACGAACTCGATTGATGGGAAGAACTGTCTTCTTCTCAAGAGAGGTTGGCTCGACAAATGAATGGGCAAAAGAACTCGCAAGTCAAAGTGCTCCAGAAGGAACAGTGGCAACAGCAGAAACTCAAACCCATGGACATGGAAGACTCAATCGCAAATGGATCTCTCCAGCAGGAGGACTCTGGTTCTCAGTAGTCCTCAGACCTAAGATCGCTTTGGCTGAGGTTTCTCAGCTCACTTTCATCGCAGGATTAGCGGTCGCTGAGACTTTGTGTGAGTTGTACGGTTTGAAAGTTGAGACGAAGTGGCCCAATGACGTCCTCATAAGCGGACGCAAGGTTTGCGGAATCTTGGGAGAAGCGAGTTCAACGGGTGGAAAAATCAGCTTTGTTGTATTAGGAGTCGGTTTGAATGCGAACTTCGACATTGGAAGGGTCTTTCCGAGAACAATGAGACGGAGTGCCACTTCGCTGGAAAGCGAGTTAGGGCGAAAGGTTCAGTTTGAGACGTTGTTTAATGCTTTGCTTGAGAAACTGGAGAAGACCTTTGACTTCTATACTAGAGAAGGATTCACGCCTATTCTTTCAGAGTGGAAGAAGCATGCTCTTTTTCTAGGTCGGAAAGTCGACGTCATAGATCAAGGCAAGAAGATCAAGGGAACAGCGTACGATGTTGCCAAAGATGGAGCTTTGGTTCTTAGACTTGACGATGGCAGCTTAGCGCATGTTTTCGCTGGAGACGTATCTCTTCACATAAGTCGAAGACCGGTGCTAGGGTCAGACAGAAAAAGCGAGTTTGGTTGAAGGAAGACTCGGATTACTTTTTCTTTCCTTTCTTCTGTTTGTATCGTTCAGAGCATTTGACGCAGCAGAAAGTGTATTTCTTCCCGTCGACAGTTGTTGTGTAGGCTGCGAGTTTGCATGTTTCTGAAGGTATTTCGACCTTGCAGTATTCGCACTTGACAAATTCGGGTTTCATTTGTTCACCTCTTTGGTTTTCTGCTTTTTGTAATAGTCCTCTATCGCAGCGTGCAATGCATCTGCAGCCAAGTTTGAACAGTGCATCTTCACAGGCGGGAGACCCCCGAGTTCGTCCGCGACGTTCCCGCGAGTTATCTTCAAGCCTTCTTCCAAGGTTTTCCCTTTTGCCAACTCTGTTATCATGCTGCTGGTCGCGATTGCGGAGCCGCAGCCGAAAGTCTTGAACTTGATGTCTTCGAGACGGTTATCCTTCACTTTGATGTAAATTGTCATAAGGTCTCCGCAAACGGGATTGCCAACCGTGCCCACACCGTCAGCATCTGGAATTTCTCCCAT
>JBGOYH010000053.1:0-11871 GCA_041479575.1 Bathyarchaeia archaeon | reverse complement strand
TTATTTCAAATCATGGGCGCCTTTGTCAATGGATGCGTCAGCCATTTCAGGACCTCTTGACGGAGGCAGGTTCATGAAGGCAAGGTTAAAGGCATGAAGGAAGTGGGTGTTTTTGAACCCTTCCTTTGCAAGATTGCCACAATCCCATCCCTTTCAAAACCTCTAAACGGTCCTCTCACAGAGGCTTTTCACTTCTCTTTTTGCGAGGCTTATGCAGTATGAAAGTGTGGCCTCGAACATCGATTAGGGTGGATTCTGTTTGTTGAGCTGTTTTTAACGCGATGTCTTTTGCGCTCTCATCCTTAAGCGCGCTTTTCAATATTTGGACTTTCACTATTTTCCTTTTCTCCAACTGCCTAGAAATCTCATTCATCGTCTGCGTCGACGTCCCCTCCTTACCAACCCATATTGTTGGCTGCTCCAAGCTTAGCTCACGTTTCATTCGATTTTTCGCCTTGGACGATATCATGTTTCCTTCCGTTCCTTCAGTCCTTGGTTAAACCATTTACATCCAAATAGTACAATGGAGCTCCTAAGACATAGGCATCAGCTTTATCCACAATCTCATTCAGTTCTCTAGGTGTCTTATGACCTTCAGACCATTGAGGAATATCGCAGTCTATTAAATATATGATCTCAGTTTGACCACCAGCTTTCTCTGATCCTTCAATGGCTTTAGTAACAAGCTTGTTCGTCCTATCATCCTTGTGAGGACTTCCAACAATTCCAAGAACCTTCATAACATTCACCATAGACCATTCTGCACATCCAAACTATTGATCATTTTCTTTCTTTATTTGTAGGAGGGTTTTTTACAGACTGGATTTCAGCAATGAATTGTTTAACTCTTTTTTTCTCAGCTTAAGTGCAGCGAGTGGTGCTTATCGTCGTTTAAAAAGTGTGTGTGCGCGCCTTGTTCTTTCAGTGAAGAAAACGCTGGGGTCAAATCGCACCCCTGCATTATACAAAAATCCCTTACACTTCGGACAGCAGGTTCATTTCTGTCTTCTGAACGTCTAGGTTTCGTTCGTATCGCAACTATCCTCGAATCCACTGTTGTACGTTCGGGCTATTCTTTGCTAATCTCTTTTACGACTTTTAGGGCTTCTTCTATGTGCTTCGTGGGGTTTGACTGCGAAGAAAATATGTGTCTAACGATTCCTTTTTTGTCAATAACGTATGTGACTCTACCTGGAAGAAGACCAAGAGTTGATGGCACCCCATAAAGTTCCCTGACTTTCCCGCCCTCATCACTTAGTAGGACAAATGGCAGCTTGTTCACCAAGGCGAAACTGCTATGCGACTCGACAGATTGCGAGCTTACCCCTATTACCTGCGCGCCTGCTTCTACGAACACGTCGTAACTATCTCGAAAAGCGCAAGCTTCAGCAGTGCAACCTCTCGAAAAGTCTTTTGGATAGAAATACAACACGATGATCTTGCTTCCTACAAAACCCCTCAGAGTCACCATCGCTCCTGACTGGTCTGGAAGCGTGAAGGCCGGAGCTTTGTCTCCCACTTTTACCTTGCCCTTGATATCTTGCCCAGCGCTCATGGTAAGATACATCCACCTGCTAAGCGAATATTATAGCGAGCGCTATTAAGCTGTCTCACACATACGTCGAAAAGGAGGACATGTTTTTCATTGTCAAATTAGCAAAGGTGCAGAAATGCTAGAATCAAGCAACAGAGCCCGTTCTCAGCAAAGCTTATAAAGATGAGCGGCCTAACGTCGCGTTTTTACCTTCTCTTCTGCTTCTGTCCCCCACGAGATCTTCTCGTCTGATGACCCTTCGCTCTGTCACGGCGAACGCTCTCGACACCCTTTCTGCGGGAATTCTGATCACTACTCATACTCTGTCACCTCACCACTCAATTGTCAACAGTACTCTTCCCAAAATAGGCTTTCTGTCCAAATAGCGCCCGCGCTAGTGCGCACAGTCATCTTTTGTGCCGCTCGATCCTTTCGTGCTTCTGAGTCTTTCTGCGCCATTCTCGTTTCTTCTGCCCCTTTATGAGAGTTCGACTATAGTCACGTTGAGAGCCATCTTCTGTCCGGTATTGATTTATGTTTCTGTAAAAGGTTTGGCAGTCTATTTGATTTTCTTTAAGGGCACTGATGTTCTGGTTCAGCTGTTTCTTGCTTTCCGGGTTGGCTATTTTGTCAAAAGTGTCAGAGTACGTGAGATAGGCAGCGTGGAATTGAAAGTCAGATGGGTTGTCGATTAGAAGCTTTTCTGGCGAAGTTGATTCGATATTCTTAGATTCTTCGATCATCGTTTTCCAAGCTTTACAATAGTCTGGAATAGCAAGCTCGCCTTTTATAGATAGCGCACGTTTTACCTCATTCTGTAAGAAATGGTTACACCAAAATCTGCAAAGAAATGAAATCCAAGCAAATCAACTTCAGAATTCATTCAGCCCCTCTCAGATGCTTATTCATCCAATCTAGGGCAAATGATCCCGCTTTCGATTCGGTTGGAAACTCGGGCGATATTTTTCTTCCTTCATCGTCATTTTTTGCATCAAGAAACAGCAGCACTATATAGTGTTCTCCATACTGTTTCTTTGAAACAACAAGATTCTCTCCCGTTGTCGCATTAACATATCCTCTCTGATTGTCCATTCTTCTCCAGCCTTTCACTAGTTTCATAAGTCATTCCTCCTCAGAGCCTTCAACATTACTGAGCGTTCCATTTCTCCCAATGTTCAGTTGCCTTTCACCCCTGAAACTGGACGTTCGCGCGTTCTCGATCTGAATGGTATCCCCTATGGAAACCGAGTCTATTTGTTCATTCCACAAGCACAGCTTGATTGTTCCAGTTTCGTCGGCTATCAAAGCGTTAGCTACGCTAACGTAGTTTCCAAACCGCGTAAAGACGAGTTTCGATCTCGGAATTTCCATAACCTTAGCCTTCAGATTAACATGACTCATTCCAGCTCGCAAATCTCTGATAGGAAGAGAATGGGATTGCGATTCCCTGTTTTTCCTGATTAGAAGTCTATTGACCATGTCGGTTTTCATGTAACTTTTGATTGGATTAAATCGTTCCAAAAGGAACTCCCTGGACAATGGAAATTGTGCAACAACTCTGGACTCTTTCATGATCAAGAAGACGGCTCTATCCCGCGTGTTGCCGCGACATTCGATCGAAAGGCTGCCACATGTGGATATGCGGTCTTCTTCTGCCGAGACTAACGCATTAAGAAATTCGTCAGGGTCAACTTCATATTTAACCGAAAGAAAAGCAAGGTATTCCACGGCTGACACTTTGTTTTTCAAGACTCTTCTACTCTTTTCCACACATATCTTTCAGTAGAATGATTAAGAAAAATGACAAAATTCGCTATAGTTCCTTTTGTCAATATTCTTCTCTGGGAGAATTCTACCCACTGATATAATGCGCTTGGTCGCATATTAAGATGTGATGCCAAGAAAAGAACTTTTGAACCACGTCACCAGGTTCTTGAAGACGCAGAACACAGAAATAGTTGATATGTCCTTGAAAAACAAGGGATATGCTCCCCGACAAACACTGACCCCATGAAGCCATAACAGAATGGTGCAAGCCTTGAAAAAACAGTTGATCATAACACTGCTGTTCTTGACCATAATCTCGTGTACCGTTTTCCTATATAT
Organism: Bathyarchaeia archaeon; assembly: GCA_041479575.1. GTDB lineage: Archaea > Thermoproteota > Bathyarchaeia > Bathyarchaeales > Bathycorpusculaceae > DASPPK01. Next base: position 8,231 of record JBGOYH010000053.1, on the reverse strand, counting down.
TCCTGTCAAATGCGATTCTCAGGTCTCAGTTGGAGCCTACTACTACGTTTGGTACGATGAGGGATTTGGAAACAGACACTGGAACAGCACTCCACCAGGTCAAAGCGCAAGCCCAGTTTGGAACGTTGTTGACACCCCACTTCTCGGCTACTACAGCTCCCAAAACACAACACTAGTCAAACAACACCTGGACTGGATGAAAGAACTAGGCATCGACTTCATAATCATATCCTGGTGGGGACCAAACTCCTACGAAGACAACGCAACCAAAATCGTCTTCTCAACACTCAACCAAACAGGTTACCCAATACAGGCTGCCGTCATGGTTGAACCCTACGACTCAGCCAACACATACAACTTCGAAACAATATGCAACTACATCTACGACACCTTTGCCTCACAATACTCAGACATCTACATGAAAATAGAAGACAAACCCCTAGTCTGCTTCCATAGCGACGCAAACATGACAGGAACAGAAACGCGCAGATCCGACATTTACTATTCAGATACGCGTTTCACCAAACGAATAGTGGGCTACAACAGCTATGTCGACTGGTGGTATGGGATGCCCTCCAACGCGAACAATTCAATAGCCCCGCCCCTAAGCCCAAAAGACAACATGATGTGCATCGAACCGAGATATGACAACTTCTACATCAACGGAACACCGACCGCAAGATACGACATCGACTACACAGACGGGCTTTATGATCATGAATGGGACGTAACCATTCAACTGGCAGCACAGAACAAGGTCAACTATGTAACCCTCGATAGCTGGAACCAATACCATGAAAGAACCCAAATTGAACCCCACTCCACAGACGGGAAATACGCTCTTTCAATCTTCACCGAGACAAAATCCTACATAGACCAAATCAAATCCCCACAACAGCAAGGCTCTGACCCATTACCGTACATCATCGTTGGCCTGCTGATAGGCGTCATTCTAACGTGGCTATACTACAGACAGAGATCAAGAGAATCTTACATAAAACAGAAAACAAGCGAGAAACCGCCTAGTGAAAAAGAGCAGGGTGAAGGCGCCGCCGAAGAAGAAGAGATAAACGAAGGCGCTCATGATTCGACAGAAGAGGACATTGAGTAGTTTTTCATCTCTCATAGGAAAAACAAATTCTAGGAAATGTCGAAGATTCAAACGCGCTGGAAGAAGATTTGGAAAGGACTTCGACGTAGTCTAAATGCCACGGTTCATCAATTGAGTAACGTCGCTGAATATTCCGCAGTTTTGACACTTTACTAGTAATCGAGAACATAATTCCATAACCCATAAAAACGGCGCACTGGATGCTTAAGAGATGATGCAACATGAAGTCTAAACATTTACCTTTTATCTTGCTCAGCCTGTTGCTTGTAACCTCACTATCATCTTTAGTCTCCAGACCGGCATCAGCCTCAGGCTATGCAGACGTCACTGTTTTCCAAGCAAAAACCATGATAGACACAAACCCTTCCTTAGTCATACTAGATGTTAGAAACGAGAGCGAATACGTAACGGGGCACATCAGAAACGCCAAGCTTATCCCACTTTTCCAACTCAACACCAGCCTGAATCAATTGAACCCTGCTGACACGATCCTTGTCTACTGCAGGGCAGGAGGCAGAAGCGCCTCGGCCAGCCAAATCCTCGCCTCAAACGGTTTCACTCACATCTACAACATGCTTGGAGGAATAACAGACTGGACACGCGAACAATACCCAACATACATCAAATACACTTCTATTCAGGAAGCCATAAACAATGCAACCGACGGAGACGCACTCTACATCAGTCAAGGACTATACTCTGAACACCTGTCAGTGAACAAGTCCTTAGCCTTAATCGGAGAAAATAAGGACACAACAGTAATCGACGGAACAATGAATGGTACGGTCTTCTACTTCAACGCTGACAATGTCACAGTCAGTGACTTCAAAATCCAATACGCTGGATGCGCCTGCAAAGGATACTGCGGAATAAACGTAGAAAGCCACCGCCAAAACATCAACATAACGAGCAACAACATCTTCTCAGTTGGGTTCGGAGTCCAAATGGACAAAGCACAAAACGTCGTCATAACCCACAACAACATAACATATTGCAACGACTTCTGCATGGTCGTGCACGACTCAACACAAGTCTCAGTTCTTGAAAACAACATAGCAAACAACCTGTACGGAATAAATGTCGAAAACTCGACTCAAACCACCTTCTCCAACAACAACATAACAAACAGCCACGACGGAATTTCACTGACAGAATCAGACAACAACACAATCACCTGCAACACCATCGCCTCAAACGGCATGTACGGAATCTACCTCTCACAATCCAACAACAACATTATCTATCACAACAGCTTCCAAGCAAATGCCCGCCAAGTTTCAACCCACAACTCAACCAACATCTGGGACAACGGATTTGAAGGAAACTACTGGAGCAATTACACAGGCACAGACACTGACAACAACGGAATCGGCAACACGCCACACCCCATAGACTCACAAAACATAGACAACTACCCTCTGATCGGCACGTTCTCCAGTTATCACACTCCACTGAACCAAGACGTGAACTTAGTGTCAAACTCGACTATAGACAGCTTCGAATACGTAGCGCCTAACAGCATCATGCTTCAAGTCTCAAGCACAACCGCGAACCAAACAACAGGCTTCTGCAGAATGAGCATCCCACACGCTCTGATTGACCCAGCTAACGGTTCGATTCAAGTTATCATCGACAACGGTCAGACGCAGGTGCTGTCCGTCAACACCACGTTATACGATAATGGAACATACAGATGGATATACTTCACCTATCAACACTCAACACATCAAATACTGATCGTTCCAGAGTATCCACTCTCACTGATCTTGCCGCTGCTCATAGCAGCAACAGCAATCGCAACTGGAGCCCACAAAAAACGCCGCATCAGAATGTGTTAATCACCGAGAAGAACATGTTTTTTCTTTCTCGATTTTTTCCAATACCTTGAAAACCTCAGAAAGCTTGCTGATCTCAAACTTCGGAGTGCTCCTAGAAGATTCCGGCTCTTGCGTTCTGTTTTCCCCTCTTCTGATTCGAACAGACGTCACCTTTGCCTTGTTCGCACACAGTATATCAGGTTCCGGTCTGTTGCCAACAAAAATCGTCTGCTCAGGCTTTCCCTTCAGGCCCTTCAGCACTGACTTGATCAGTTCAGGAGTGAATGCCTCAGCGCCAACCTCCTCCGACGTGAGAACACAATCAAACAAATGTTGAATGCCCAACTGTATAAGTTTCTGCCACTGTTTGACAGCCCGCCCTTCAGAGACTACGCCTATCTTGTAGCCTTTTTCTCGCAGCTTCAACAGCGTGGGAAACGTGTCAGCATAAGGCTTCAAATAAGTCGAACTTGTCTCTCGGTACGCACCTACGCCCGCGGCAATTACTCGTGGATTCCACTTCAGACCAAGCCGCTCCAACAGAATGTCAAAATGCTTGTTATAGTCCGCCCCACATTCCTTGACTACGGTTTGAAGAACGCGGTATGTTGTCTCTACCTCGGTCGGCAGTCCAGCCTCAATCATCGCTTTTATGGCATTCAATCTAGCAGTACTCTTTTGCAGAGACGCATCAAACAGCACGTCATCAATCCCAAACAACACACATTCCACTTTCATTCTACTTCACCACTTTCGTAAGCTTCTCAGGCTTGTCCGGATTCAACCCTCTTGCAACTGAACTATAATACGCAAATAACTGCAACGGAATAATGTAGATCAGTGAAGAAAAGACTTTTGGAAAACCGTGGGGAACACGGATTAACTCGCTCGAGACCTCCTTCAACTGCTCATGCTTCCTGTCAAAAACAGAAAACACAGATGCACCGAACCTTCTCACACTTTTGATCTCCTGCAACGCATTTTCTACCTGATCTTCGGTGAGAAGGAAAAACAGAGAAGTCTTCTGGTCAACAAGTTGTATCGGACCATGTAGAAACTCTCTGCTGGCAAAGCCTTCAGCAAAAATATTGCATGCCTCTTTCAGCTTGAGCGCGCCTTCCAAAGCCGTCGAATAGTTCGGTCCACTGCCCAGAAGAAAGAAAAAGTTCTGATGACTGTACCTGTCCGCCAACTGCTTAACCTGCTCATTCACCGAATCAATTGTCTCCCGAATAATCTTCGGCGCATTGAACAACTGTCTCTTCAGCCGGGCACCATCCGACCTTCCAGTTTCTTCTTTTTCCGCAAGCTGCGCAGAAAGCGAAAACAACGCCATCAACTGAGCAATATGGCTTTTGGTGGCCGTGACCGCAAGCTCCTTACCCGCCTTAGTCAGTACAGCGTACTGAGCCATTTTCATGAGAGAACTGCCTTCGGTGTTTGTAACAGCCAACACGTCGATGCCCTTGCTTTGAGCCCCCTTCGCAGCCGCAAGAACATCCGAGCTCTCACCTGACTGAGAGACGGCGATAAGCAACGACTTTCTCGTCGGCTTAGACGGAATCCACGATGCAAACTCCGATGCCGGAATCAGGCTGGTGATACGCCGTGTCAACGTGGAAATGGCATATTGAGCTGCCAGCCCAGCATGATAGCTTGTTCCGCTGCCGGTGATGTAAACCATCTCGTACTGCTTAGAACCAATCTCGCTTGCAACTTCTTCAACTTGTTTGAAGCCTTTGGTAAGAAAAGCCTCAGTTACCTTAGGTTCCTCGAATATTTCCTCAATCATTTTGTGATGGAACTTCAATGTTGCTCCCGTTATCTTGACTGAAACTGAAGCATCTAGCACTGTCTCTAGTCTCGCAGCTTTTCAGCGTTGTTGGCAACTTTTTCCAGAGCTGTGACAACATCTTTCAAGTCTTTTTCGGTAAGCGTTTGGTACACTGGCAAGAGAAGGTCTTGTGAAGAAAGCTTCTCTGCTTTCGGACACAACCCTTTCTTGTAGACAGTTTGTTCCTTGTACCAAGGGGACTCAAATGGGAATTTGGTGTCGCTGTATCCCTGCTTCTTCCTGAAAAACACCTGAAGGTGAACAGGTATCGGACAGTACCCTTCGCCGTTGACCCCTTCCGCGAGCAAAGCTTTCCTGAACCTGTCACGAGTAACGCCGAGCTCTTCGTCGTCGACAAGGGCTCCGTAAACCCAGTAAACATGCTTAACATCCTTTTGCACAAACGCAGGCCTCAAGCCTCTTATCCTCTTGATGCGCTTCATAAGATAGTCCGCGTTTTTCCGCCGTTTCTCTATAAACTTGTCCAACCTGCGCAGCTGAACCAGACCCATTGCGGCTTGCAACGCCGTCATCCTGTAATTGTAACCGATGCACGTGTACACGTTGTGGGCTGGAACATCAGGGTACGGAGAAACTTCTACACGGCCATGGTTTGCTATGGATCGGGCCTTCTTCGCCAGTTTCCCATCGTTAGTAATCATCATTCCCCCTTCCCCGCCAGTCGTCATGTGCTTGTTGAGGTAGAAACTGAAACAACCACAATCTCCAAAACTGCCCACTTTCTTTCCCTTATACTCCGCACCGTTTGCCTGAGCGCAATCCTCAACGACAACAAGCTTGTGGCGCTTGGCAACCTCCGTTATAGCCTCCATGTCGGCGGGTTGCCCAAGAATGTGAACAGGGACAACAGCCCCAGTCTTCTTAGTAACAGTCTTTTCCAAATCCTCGGGGTCAAGAGTATAGGTCGCAGGGTCAACATCAGCAAACACCGGTACACAATTCTGATGCAAAACCGCGTTCGCAGTAGCCATAAACGTGTAAGGCGGAAGAACCACACTCTTGGACGGCCCCAACCCAGCGGCTGCAAGCGCCACGTGAAGAGCGGTCGTCCCGGAACTCACCGCTACAGCATGATCAACACCGTAATACTTGGCAAAAGCTTGCTCAAACTCACTCACCTTCTCGCTCGCCAGTTGAGAAAGCTTCCCAGAACTCAAAACCTGCATCACAGCGTCTATTTCCTCTTTCCCAAGATCGGCCGCTGTTGGAACAAAATTCAAAACATCTTTCCTAACAGGCTTCCCGCCTTCTTCGGCGAGTTTCTCCTTCATCCGAACCACTTTTCACAATTAAACCTGACAGCTATTATCTTTTTCCATCAAACAAGCGCAACCGCAGAAATCAAACTATACTGAGAAGTGATAGCAACTCTGAAATCTTCCTTATCGTCACTTTTGGTCGCATAGTCTTGTCGAGTCGCGGCTCTTTATGCTTTCTTTTGACCAACCTGACCGAAATAAGCCCTGAAGCATTTGCGCCAAGAACATCAGTTTCAGGAGTGTCACCAACATAAACAGCCTCTTCAGGCTTGACGCCCAATTCCTTTAATGCCACCTCGAAAATCTTCGGATCAGGCTTCTCAAAACCAACTTCCTCTGAAATAACCACGGTGTGAAAGAAATGCTGAAGCCCCAACCTGATGATTTTTTCCCACTGCTTAGCCGACCTGCCGTTAGAAACAATCCCAATCTTGCAGCCCCTGTCCCTTAAGGCAATCAGAGTCGGAATGACGTCAGGATCCGGCTTCAAATACGCAAGCTTCGTATCATGATAAGCAACGATGCCTGCGGCTATGATTTTCGGGTCTCTCTGGCACCCCAAGACTTCCAGCAATCTGTCAAAATGCTGGTCATAGTTAGCTCCGTGCTTCTCAACAATTTTCAGCAGGAGCCTGTAGCCCTTGTGAATATCGTGGATAGACAACCCAGACTCCATCATTGCCTTAACCGCGTTCATCCTCGCCATCTTCGCCAGTGTCGCAGTGTCAAAAAGAGTATCATCGATGTCGAAGAGCACAGCCTTGATGCTTTTTAATTTTTTCAACATTAAACACCCGATCTGAATTCAAGTGACTACGTCTTCTTTCTTGGCGTGCCGCAGTGCGGACATGTCGCGCTTGTCTCAGGCATCAGAGCCTCACAGTATTTGCAGGCCATCATGCCAACTGGGGCCTCTTCTTTAGCAGCTGGTGCTTCTGGAGCCAGTTCTATTCTGTTGGCGGACTGTTTTTCGAACAGCAGCAGCTTGTCTTCTGCAAAACTGATCCATATTTCCTCGCCAACCTTCAAGGGCTTCATAAGTCGCGTGTTCGCCGTCAACAAAACCCCTTTCACGTTAAGCAGCAAAATCGCCTCATGCCCAAGTGGCTCCACAACTTCTACTTTAGCAGCTGTGCTCTTCCAAGTCTTCTCCTCATCTATAAGAATGTGTTCTGGCCTTATGCCTAAAACAAGTTCCTTTGAAGGAATGTTCACTGCAACATCAGTAGGAATGGCTAAAGAGCAGACGCTGAAGCTGGCGAGATACTCACCTTCCTTTTCAACGAGCCCTCCTTCAACAGTGTTCATAGCTGGGCTGCCGATGAAACCGCCGACGAAAAGGTTCACCGGCTTCTCGTAAACGTCAAATGGACTTCCAAGCTGCTGCAGCAAACCCCTGTTCATTATCGCGATTCTATCCGAAAGCGTCATCGCTTCTTCCTGATCATGCGTTACGTAAATGGTCGTGACTTTCAGCTCATGGTGCAGCCTTTTGAGCTCTGTCCGCATCTGCACTCTCAGCTTTGCGTCCAAGTTGCTCAGCGGCTCATCCATCAAGAACAATGTAGGCTCTCTCACAAGAGCCCGTGCCAAAGCGACACGTTGCTGTTGTCCTCCGCTGATTTGACGCGGTTTCCTCTCGAGTAACCCTTCGATGCCGACCAAGCGTGCTATTTCATGCACTTTTGAGTCAATCTGCTGCTTTGAAGTTTTCCTGACTCTGAGAGGAAACGCAATGTTGTCAAACACTTTCATGTAAGGATACAAAGCATAGTTCTGGAAAACCATCGCTACGTTTCTGTCTCTAGGCGACAAGTTGTTAACCAATTTGTCGCCGATGTAAATGTTGCCGCTGTCAGGCTTTTCCAACCCGGCTATAAGCCGCAAAGTCGTGGTCTTTCCGCAGCCAGACGGTCCTAAGAGGACAAGGAACTCTTCAGACTCTATGTTCAAGTTCAAATTGTCTACTGCAACTACTTTTCCAAAATTCTTGTTAACGTTTTCAAGTCTTACTTCAACCATCCCTGTCACACCCCTAGAACAAACGTCTTGGCAACGTATTTCTGAATGAAATAGCCCAAAGCAAAAACTGGAAGACTGAACAGAAGCGAACCTGCAGTTATGACGCCCCAAGGCACGCCATATAACCTCTGAAGCTGCATGGCTATCGCCACGGGAAGCGTTTGAGA
>JBGOYH010000052.1:0-11951 GCA_041479575.1 Bathyarchaeia archaeon | reverse complement strand
ACGCTGGAGTGTGTTGGGACAAAGCTACGGAGGCTTCTGCATAACGCACTATCTGTCCGTCGCGCCCAATGGTTTGAAAGAGGCAATAATAACTGGTGGATTGCCTCCGCTGAGTCGACCGCCGGACGATGTTTATCGTGCTACTTATAGGTACGTGATCGACAAGAATAGGCTTTACTACGAGCGCTACCCTGATGACATCGAACGCGCAAAAGAAATCGTCGACTACTTGATGTCTCATGAAGTGAATTTGCCAAACGGCGACAGAATGTCGTCGCGACGGTTTCAGCAACTCGGCATAGCCTTCGGATTTAGTTACGGTTTCGAGCGAGTCCACTACTTGCTTGAAGAAGCGTTCTTGCGCGGCGCAACCGATCGACAGATCGGGTATCTTTTCCTGCGTGGCTTCGAGAATTCATTCGTGTTTGAAACTAATCCTATCTACGCGATTCTGCACGAATCAATCTATTGTGAAGAGGTTGCCTCCAACTGGTCAGCTGAGCGCGTTAGATCAGAATTTTCGGAATTTGAGATCACGCGTGATCAGCCTATTTTCTTCACTGGCGAGATGGTATACCCTTGGATGTTTGAGGAGTACAAGTATCTACGACCATTGAAAGAAGCTGCAGAGATTTTGGCGACATACGATGGATGGTCTCGCCTGTATGACAAATCAGTCCTGCAATCGAATACTGTTCCTTGCGCAGCGGTCATCTACTATGACGATATGTACGTCGACCGAACACTTTCTGAGGAAACAGCCCGGAATATCCGCGGCATCAAGCTGTGGGTCACCAACGAATACGAGCACAACGGCTTGCGCGTCGATGGCGAGAAGGTGCTGGGGCGTCTGTTGGGGATGCTCCATGGAGAAATTTGATAGTGCAAAGCCCAATTTCGAGGACGTGCTGGGTCCATCGTTATGAAGTCGCTGGTCCAGTTCTTTTTGTTCATGTCTTGGTCGCGTTTAGAGATTCTTGCAATCTTCTTCAACTATTTCGTCCAAGAATCTTCTTGTCAGTCTCGCTGATACTCCTGCGTCTTCAAGGTCGTTTAGCTCTCTTCGCTTTTTGGGTTCTGGCTGTGTGACGATTGATTCAACGGTTTTTTTTATTTCCCAGGGAAAAACTATCTGACGAGATGTTCTTTTTTCAAAATAGTCCGGTTCAAAGACGTTCCACCGTTTAGTGTAGATGGCTGCAGTCTTCACTTCTCTTGCTCCTTCTTTGATCAGATAAGCTTTCACCGACTTCAGGCTATTGCCGGTATCTGCCACCTCGTCAACGACAAGTAGTTTCCGATCTGAGACCGCTACTGAAACTGGCTTCGTAAGTCTCGCTCGACCGTTCCTCTTGTCGAGATCTACATCCGCACATGCCAAGACGGGAACATTCAAAAGGTCAAATAAGACACGTGCGGGAATCAAACCTCCGCTCGAAACACCGACTATCACATCTGGCACAAATTCACTTTTTTCAATTTTGTTTGCTAGACTCAAGAGAGCATTGTACGTCTGATTCCATGTCAAAACTTCAAACTTTTTCTCTTGTATCCCTGTTCCGCCGCAGACAGGGCACATGAATTCGCCCCAAAGCGATCGTGAGAGATCGCGACCAGTGCCTCTGCAGTACTCACACGTTGCGTGTCTTCCCTTACCGTGGGCGCTTCTGGGGGCATATTTTTGCATAGTCATCCTTGTTCCCAAATCTAACTCTTAGTTCAAAAGAATTGTGAATTATAAATCAATAGTCCAACTTATCATCCAGGCATGAGTTTTGAACCGACGTTGTTTTGTCTCTATAGCACACGAAAACGTAAAAAGCTCTATGACATGAGTGCATTCCAAGGGAGGAGCGCAAATAGTGGATAATACAAGAATGGTGTCCTTTGATCTGGATGGGACTATCACCGACGTTTCTTTTGTAGACTCGGTTTGGTTGGAGGGAATCCCCCACTCATACGCCCTTGAAAAGGGTGTTTCATTTGAGGATGCCAAGAGAGATGTGAGAAGAGAATACGACAAAGTGGGCAGGGAGAGGCTTGAGTGGTATGACCTGGGTTATTGGATAAAGAAGTTGAGCTTGGGTGTTTCTCCAAAGGAAGTCTTGAACGATTTTGCAGATAGAATTAGAATATTCCCAGAAGTACCTAAAGTTCTGGAGGAACTAAGGGATAGCGGGTTTAGGCTTATTATAATCACGAATGCTCGAAGAGAATTTGCTGATCTAGAACTTGAAAAGACAAACATAGTGAACTATTTTGAGCGCGTCTTTTCTTCAACTTCTGATTTTGGACTCATCAAGAATTCAGTCCGCCTGTACGAAAAAGCGTGTAATATTTGCGGAATCGCTCCACACGAAATGGTTCATGTAGGCGACGACCGCTCGTTTGACTTCGAAGTTCCAAAAAGATTGGGCATACGGGCTTTCTATCTAGACAGAACGGCACAAAGTAAGGAAGAGTCTGTAATCCACAACTTACAAGAGCTGAACGAAAAGCTCGCAACCCACAGTTAGACGCCCACTTCTCAAGCACCCAGAGGTAAGGAGGAGGTATTTCTGGCTGCGGAAAAGCGGAAGACAATTCGCTGCATGTTAGAATCCTGTGTTAACGACATTGCGCGCTGCCCCAGGGACCAAGAGGAAAACTAGTCAAAGACTCAGCCACAGTACTAGCAAAAGCAAAAACCTAGGGGGGAGGGGGTAGGTCGTTTTTGACTGTTTTTCAATCAAAAACCATGTTGGGTAGGCCTACACTTCGCAGTTAGATTTCAAACTTATCCAATATCTTTCTCTCTTTTTCCCCAGTAATCTCGGCCACCACGTGAATGTAATTCTTGATTCCAGAGTTCTCAATTCTCGCCTTTAGCAGCTCATCTATCTGAAAAATCCCCGCAGAGTTCGACATCGTTATCTCAATTGTAACTGGCATCTTATCGCCCTCGTGAATATCCACCTTCTCAATCGAAAGAGCAGAAACCGAATGAATATCAATCTTCCCTGCCTGAAACGGAATTCTAGCTCTCCCCTTCTCCATGTCCAAGGCATCAGCAACCCGCACTATGCCAGCCTCAATCGTCAAAGGCTTCAAAGGCTCCTCATGAGACACAATCGTATGCAAAACCTCAGAACGCATCACAGTACGCTCTTCCTCAGAATAAATCTCCTGCAGATACTTTTCCACAAACTCTGAAGCAAACAACGTACCATACAGTTCATGCCTCTCCCTCGTAACACTCATCCCCAAATCATGAAAAATCGAACCCAACACCACTACAACCTCAGCATCCTCATTCTTCATCTTATAATCCTTCACAATGCTGGGCACAACCTTATGATCAACCAAAATCCTAAGAAGCTTCAACGCCACATTAGCAACAATCTTCACATGCGTCGGACCATGATCCGTAAAACCCAACCGGTCAATAGCCGTAACATTCGCACACTTCCACAACGTCTGCAACTTCACATCTCTCTTCACACAATCCATAACATGCTTCAGCTTGACATTATCCCTAAACGGAATATTGAAAACATACGGCACTGTTTCTACACCTCTTTGATACTGCTGTAAGCCCATATTTCATATAAAGAATTTAAAACATAGCCTTCAAACACGTCAAACGGTTTTCTCAATCCGACCGAGCTACAGATTTAAACCAGATCACCATAACTGGCTAACCATGAGAATTGCAATATGCTCCTCAGCCCAATTCGCAAAACGATCGCGAGAAATCAAGGAAAAACTTGAGAAAGAAGGATTTGAAGTCCTTCTCTATCCCCTGAGTGTCAGGGTAAACAGGGAAACAATGGACGTGGGCGAATATTACACGCTACGCAAGAAGAATCTAACTCAAGAATTGCTTAACGTGAAGAAACAACTATGGGCGAACATATAGAGAAAATCAAGAATAGCGACGCAATTCTAGTATTGAATTTTGACAAACCGCGACACAGAGGCTACGTGGGCGGAAACACTTTCTTGGAAATGGGCATAGCCTACTGTCTAGGCAAGAAGGTGTTCATCTGGAAGAAACCCTCAGGACGCACGTCATATTTCGAGGAAATAATGGCTATGAATCCAATCAACATAGAAGAGGATCTAGAAAGAATAAGATAGCTTTTGAAATGCTGAATTTTCTCTGAGCTAGAATCATCACTCAAGTCTTAAGCTTTTCAATTATCTCTTTGACTCTCGAGCCGTACTCCTCGACAAGTTGTGTTGCCTTCTCAGCTGTCTTTGCTTCGGCATATAACCGATACACTGGCTCAGTTCCACTCGGTCTCACCAGGATTCCGCTTTGGTCTTTGAACCATATTTTGACACCGTCGAGAGTGTTAACATTCAACCCTTTGGTTTGCTCAATCAGTTCCTGCAGAACCATCCGTTTAAGGTGTTCTGGACATTCTATCCTTCCTTTGCCAATGAAGTATTGTGGAAGCTCGTTGAGCAACTCGGACAGTCTCTTGCCAGTCCTGGCCATTATGTTCAGAACCAATGCGGCTGCCATTGCGGCATCTCTCACAGGTTGATGTGGACCATAAAAGATCCCGCCATATTCTTCCCCGCCAAGTTTGGCCTTGACTTTCTTCATGGTTTGTGAGACCGTTACGCTTCCAATCTTCGTCCACACGATCTCTCCACCGTATTCGTCGGCCACGTCTTTGACCATGGTTGACGAGCTGATTGATGTGACGATTCTTTCGCCAGGATTGTCTATCAGGAAATATTTCTCCACCAGAGCGAAGCTTCTGTCCCCCATGTGGATTTCACCATTTTCATCGGCAAAGATCGCTCTATCCGCGTCAGAGTCAAAGGCAACGCCTAAATCTGCGCCCGCTGTCTTCACAGTTGAGGCCAAACCGCGGAGGTTTTCCGCCCTCGGTTCAGGAAGTCTTCCAGGAAATGCGCCGTCCATTTTTGTGTTGATTCCAGTTACCTTGCAGCCCAGTTCGCTCAGCAGCCTTGGCCCTGTTAGGCTGCCAACACTGTTTGCTGCGTCAACAACAACATGGTAATGCTTCCTCTTTATTGGGGCAACTTTCACATGCTTTTTTATCGCAGCGACATATTCATCGTTTATTCCTTTCAGTTCACTCGTCACTCCGAGCTTATTCCATTCTGCGAAATTTATCCGATTGTCAAAGTATGCGTTCTCGATTTTGACTTCCTGCTCACGAGACAATTCGATTCCATCTTTCCAGATCACCTTAATGCCATTATATTCAGGCGGATTGTGCGATGCAGTTATTACAACGCCGCCATCGGCTCGATGATGTCTTATCCACAACTGCAGCGCAGGAGTCGGCATCATTCCGGCCAAAAACACGTTGCATCCTGTAGAATTCAAACCTGCAACCACGGCGTGCGCCAGCAAAGGTCCACTCGTTCTTGCATCATAGCCAACTACAAGATCTCCGCGCTTGAAGAAAGTTCCAACAGCGGCGCCGGTTTGCACTGCCATCTGAGGCGTCAGCTCCTTGTTAACTAGTCCCCTGATACCGTTAGTGCCAAACAGACGTCTCGAGCTTACCGACATGCTGACCCTCTCGACGTAACATTGCCGTAGGGCGTTTATACACTTTTAGAAGTTCGATCGCGCGGTACGGCGATAGCGTTTAATAAAGGTCCTGTCGGTTCTAAGAAGAAGCAGCAGAGGTTTGAGATCAATGCCCTACATAAAGTCTGAGAGCAGGAAGAAGTATGAGAAGGTTCTGCGGGAACTTGTAGACATTCTGAAGTCTTTGCCGCCTGAAGAAATAGACGGAGAGCTGAACTATGTTGTGACGAAGATGCTGAAGGAGATCTATCCTCTTCGGTATTATCACATCAACAAGGCCATTGGCGTCTTGGAATGTATAAAGCTCGAATTCTATAGGAGGGTTGCAGCCCCTTACGAAGATGTCAAGATCAAAGAGTCTGGTGACGTGTAGGCTTCAAGAACAACGAATCAACGGCAAGCGTTCCACTCTTTTTATGTCTTTTTTTGCTGTTTTCCGTGTAACGTGGGAGTCACAAAAGTCTTAAAACGTCATCAAACAACATTAGTGTGAGGAGTAAAGATGAACAAAACATACACAATGGCAATCGCAGGAATACTGATAGGCTTAGCTATCGGAGCAGGGATTGTTTGGGTCGCGAAGCCAACTCCGACGCCTGGACCAGACTGGGTTAGCAAGACAGATTTTGACGCCCTACAAAACAATTACAACAACCTACAGACTAGCTACAATAATGTCAACGCCAATCTTACTGCGACTTTGGCGCAGCTCGCGGCACTCACGAAACCGATAAAGATAGGCCTTGTTCTGGCAACCGGTGGCCTAGGGGACAAGTCTTTCAACGACATTGCATACGCGGGTATGATGCGTGCCAAGACCGAGCTTAACATAACATTCGACTACGTGCAACCAGCGGCAATAGCCGAGTATGAAGGTTTCCAGAGAGGCTACGCGTCAACCGGTCAATATGCATTGATAGTTTGCATCGGCTTCGATCAGGCGGATGCCCTTAACAAGACCGCAGCAGCATATCCAAACCAAAACTTTGCAATTGTTGACATGCCTGTCGACCAACCTAATGTTGCGTCGCTTCTGTTCAAAGCAAATGAAGGGTCTTTCTTGACTGGCGTCCTAGGTGGAATGATGACTCAAACTGGGAAAGTTGGTTTCGTCGGAGGCATGGACATACCGTTGATCAGGGACTTCTACGTTGGATACAAGGCAGGGGCAGAATGGGCTAACTCTAGCGTGACAGTGCTTGATCCAGTGTTCGTTGGGGGTTGGGCTGATCCATTGAAAGGTAACGAACTGGCGGTTTCACTGGTTGGACTGGGAGCTGACGCCATTTTTGCTGCAGCTGGCAAGAGTGGACTCGGCGCGTTGCAGGCATGTAACCAAAGCGGAATAATCGGATTTGGCGTTGACGCTTGCCAAGACTACCTGTATCCAGAAATAAAAGGTAGTGCGACCAAGAGAGTCGACAATGCTGTATTCGAAATGGTAAAGGCTGCAGTGATCTCGAAACTATTGCCAAACCTTCAGAGTGGCGGTTTCAAAGCCGGAGTCTACAACGGGGGCGTAGCAGAGAAATGGACAGGATGTAGCAGACTGCCTGAAGAGGAAGGATTCTGGGAAGCCACTTTCCAATTCACAGAAGCACCGTTGCCATCAAACGTAATATCAAAACTAACGGAAGCTCGAGACAAGATAATATCGGGAAACATAACGGTTCCATCTGGTTACACTTAGCAGAAAAACTTAACTCAAGTTCCTCTCCTCTTTTTTTATGTATGAGCACCGCCGTCAAGATGGTTGACATTACTAAGACTTTTCCTGGCATAAAGGCAAATGACAAGATAAACTTCGATGTGAGGAAAGGGGAGGTGCATGGTTTACTTGGGGAGAACGGTGCAGGAAAAACTGTGTTGATGAGTATTCTTTATGGAATGTACAAGCCAGACGATGGTCGGATTTTTGTAAATGAGAAAGAGGTAAAAATCGACAGCTCTGCCACAGCGATAAGACTTGGCATAGGGATGGTACATCAACATTTCATGCTCGTTCCTAGTCTTACGGTCGCTGAAAACATTGTCTTGGGTAGAGAGTCCACGAAATATGAATTTCTGTTGGATGTCAACAAAACAGTAAGCGACATCAAGGCTCTTTCTGATCGTTATAGATTGGAAATAGACCCGAAAACCGTCGTTTGCACGCTTCCCGTAGGTGTGCAACAAAGAGTCGAGATTCTGAAGGCTCTGTTTCGAGGTGCTGAGATTCTCATTCTGGATGAGCCGACATCGGTTCTTACACCGCAGGAAGTTGAGAGCTTGTTCGAGGCAATTAGGGCTCTCAGACAACAAGGGAAGTCAATCATATTCATATCCCATAAGTTAAAGGAAGTCTGCGCGATATGTGACAGAATCACTGTTTTGAAAAGAGGAAGAGTGGTTGGAACTGTGGAAAAAAATGAAACCAACCCGGATGAATTGGCTGAGATGATGGTGGGTCATGAAGTGCTTTCCACATTTGAGAAGGAGCATGTCGCGCCGGGGAGGACTGTTCTGCAGGCTGAAGGATTGAATACGCTTAACGATCGCAAGTTGTTGGCTTTGAAGGATGTTGCCTTTGAGGTCCACGAATTTGAAATCCTGGGAATGGCTGGTGTGGAAGGAAATGGACAGACCGAGTTAGTTGAGGTTCTGACTGGATTAAGGAGAGTTGAAACCGGAAAAATAAGTCTTGAAGGAAAACCCATAACGAACGCTTCTCCCCATGAAAGAATAGAGATGGGCATTTCAAACGTGCCAGAGGATAGACAGAAAGAGGGCTTGATACTGGATTTTTCGGTCTTAGAAAATTTGATACTTGGATGGCATGACAGGCCTCCATTTGCGACAAGATGGTTTAGGCTAAACTTGACGCGTGCGCGCTATTTCGCAGGCAATATCGTTCAAGAATACGCAATAAAAACGCCAAGCGTAACTACTCTTGCAAGACATCTGTCAGGCGGCACTCAGCAAAAACTCGTTGTCGCAAGAGAGTTTAGTAGAAAACCAAAGTTCATCATCGCTTCTCAGCCGACTCGCGGATTGGATGTTGGAGCAACCGAATATGTCCGCAGAAAGCTTGTAGAAATGCGGGACCAAGGATGCGCCACTCTGCTAATATCTGCAGATCTTGACGAGATACTGACTCTAAGTGACAGGATCGCAGTGATATATGAAGGAAAAATCGTAGCAGTCAGAGAACGCAACAGAACGAATGAATCCGAAATTGGTCTATTAATGGCTGGTGGAAAATGTGACTGAAAATAGACTGACCCGTAAGGTTAGCCAGCTGCTGCTCAAAATAGGGTCTAGACTGCCCCCAATAGTCAGGCAACGCTTGGGCGGAATATGGTTCAGACTGCTTCCATTTGTCGATCCGCTACTGGGCAAAATGAGGTCCGTAGTCGTAGGTGCTGTACCCCAGGTAGTTGCTATCGTTGCAGCTTTTCTGGTTGGGGCGATAGTACTTCTGGCAACAGGGCATTCTCCAATCGATGCATACACCACTTTACTTAGAGGGGCTTTTGGTGATAGTTACGACATTGGGCAAACCCTCACGCAGGCAACTCCAATCATCTTCACGTCACTAGCATTTTTATTTGCCTTCAAATGCGGTCTTTTCAACATAGGAGCTGAGGGCCAACTGTTGATCGGGGGATTCACCGCTGCACTCGTCGGGATATCTTTCACCGGTCTCCCAGTGTACATTCATTTGCCGTTAGCTCTGCTGGCTGGCGCAGCCGGAGGCGCACTCTGGGGCTTCATCCCTGCGATTCTGAAGGCGAGACTCGATGCACATGAGGTGATCACGACCATGATGTTAAGCTACGTAGCATTATACGTGACGAGTTACATGGTAAATTATCCTTTCAAGGAACCAAACAGTTGGGTGGCACAAACCGTCTTTATTGCCCCTTCAGCTGAGCTCCCTCGGATCCTGGAGCCGACACAGCTGTCAGGTTCCATCATCGTAGGATTGGTCGTGGTCGGACTTACGGCATATGTGCTTCAAAGAACAACTTTGGGCTACGAAGTGCGGGCCATCGGGTTAAATCCCGCAGCTGCCGAAAGCGGCGGCATAAATGTAAAAAGAGGGATAGTCATTGCCCTAGTCATCAGTGGAGCGATAGCGGGACTCGGAGGAGCAGGAGAGATACTGGGGGTGCATCGACGCTTCATAGACGGATTCTCCCCAGGCTACGGTTGGGACGGATTGGCTGTTGCCCTGATAGGTGGGTTGAACCCGTTCGGTGTAGTTTTGGCGGCAATCTTGTTTGGAGCTCTCAGAAGCGGAGGAATGGAGATGAACAGAGTCACAGGCGTACCCAGCGATGTCATATTCATTCTTCAAGCATTGGTTGTGCTTTTTGTTGCAGCCCCCAAGCTGATCAGATATCTTTCGAGCAAAGGTGTGGCAACTCCGCGAGTAATCAAGCGTCTCTTTAGAAGAGGTGACTTCAAATGGTAAGTATCATTGACATAGTAAATGTCGGACTGTTTGCGGCAGCTTTGAGGATGGCAACTCCGCTGGTATATGCGTCGCTGGGCGGGATTTTTTCGGAGAGAGTCGGCATCGTTAACGTCGGATTGGAAGGCATGATGTTGACTGGAGCTTTTTCAGGAGTATTGGTGACTTTCTACAGCGAAAACCCTTGGCTTGGGGTGTTGGCAGCTGTGCTGGTAGGCGGTTTACTCGGTCTTCTTCATGCAGTTTTGACGGTCAAATTTGCGGGAAACCAGATAGTGAGCGGGGCAGGAATAAACTTGTTAGCGCTGGGTTTCACTGCCTACATGTCCCAGACAGTTTGGGGATCAAGAGGGGCTTCTCAGAGAGTACAAAATTTGGGGGCTATCCCAATTCCATTTTTGAAAGATATTCCCGTTGTCGGGGATACTCTGAACACTCTGTTCTCTCAAAGTCCCCTCTTTTATGTGATGTTGATTGTGGTTGTCCTTTCATACATTATTCTGTTCAAAACTCCACTGGGTTTGAGGATAAGAGCTGTAGGTGAGCATCCAGCAGCAGCGGACACTGCTGGAATAAACGTGTACAGAACAAAGTACCTGTGCATTATACTGAGCGGCATGTTGGCTGGGTTAGGGGGCGCATTTCTCTCGTTGGGTCAACTGAATCTTTTTGTCTTGGGAATGACTGGAGGACGAGGCTTCATCGCTCTTGCTGCAATGATTCTCGGCGGATGGAAACCATTTGGCGCGTTAGGAGCTAGCCTTCTGTTCGGTTTTACAGATGCACTGCAGATAAGACTGCAATCTATGGGGTTGCTTCCTTCTCAATTCATGTTGGCAATTCCCTACATACTTACAGTAGTTGTGCTGGCTGGTTTTGTCAGGAAGAGGATCCCTCCCAGCGACTACAAGCCCTACGAAAAAGAATGACTGGCGCGCGCTGGCTATCAAACTACTCAGTCCTTCTGATTTGTAATGGGGGACAACAGACATCTATTTGTTCAGCTTCGTGCATGTGCGAGTTTTGACTCTTTCTCCAGGGTCTTTATCGCCTCAATTGCGATCTGTGTCTCCTTCTTGATTGCATTTTGAACGCGTTCATCCAGTTCTCCGGTCCTTTCACCGGGTTCAAATTCGCCCTTACCCACACCCAGCAATGGGTTGCCGTCAACTGCCAAGATGGCTCCAGCCCTCAGTTTCTTTAGCCTGGCAAGTGTAAAAATCACTGAAGCTTCCATCTCGACAGACAAGACATTATGCTTGCTCCAGAGCTTCAAATTGTCCATGTCGCCATAAAAAGCGTCTGACGTCAAGACGGGGCCGAAATGAGCTTTCTGCTTCAGTCTTTTTGCTGCCTGAACCAGCGCCGTAGTCACGTTGAAATCTGCGATTGCAGGCAACTCAATTGGCGCGTAGTTTCTTGATGTCCCATCGGCGCGCACAGCAGCAGTTGCGATAACGATTTCACCCATCTTAATGTCTGGTTGAAGCGCGCCTGTTGTGCCGACCCGGATAAATGTCTCGGCTCCAATTCTTGCCAGTTCCTCAACCGCTATAGCGGCTGACGGGCACCCTATGCCAGTTGAACACGCAGATATTCCTATGCCGTCAACTTTGCCTGTGTACGTGACGAAGCCGCGGTAATTTGCCACTTTCCGACTTTCGTCGAAGAAGGCGGCAATCTTTTCAACTCTCTTTGGGTCTCCCGGAATCAAGACATATTTGGCAACGTCCCCTACTCCGCACATTATGTGGGGTTGCATGTGTTTCTTCATTGGCATCTCCGAATTCTATATGCACGATCGCAAAATATGTTTTCTGATAGAATTGCCCTATCCATTGTTGGACTGAAGTGTTGCAGTCGCTATTCTTATAAATCGAAGCCTTAAACTAGGTTTTCATGAAAGCCGAGATTGGGATCATTGGCGGAACGGGT
>JBGOYH010000051.1:0-12202 GCA_041479575.1 Bathyarchaeia archaeon | reverse complement strand
TGTATCCAATAATAGTATTCCTAGCCTGGGTCTTAACGAAGAAAGACAAACAGACCCTAATGCTTTCCAAACAATAATAGAACATTGCTTCCCTGATCCCTCTCGAGAATAATAGAAAAATGGTCTGTAACACGTTTGTAATAGCGCGCGCGGTCTCCCTCAACTCTTCTTGGAAAATCCTGAGAATTGCGCTTTCGAGGAAGCCACAAGGATTAACCCCAGAAGTGAAATGGCTATTACTGGTAACGTCACGAGCACTCCTGCTATAATGTCACCATGCGGACTCATTAATCCATATGCAACAAGGTGAATAAACTCCGCGATCAACGCCACAACTGCGCTGACTAAAGACAAGACCCAATATGTTCTCTTCAGTGCTGCAGCTCCTCCGCCTAGACTTAAGAAGCCGCCGATTAGTCCGGAGACTCCCATAACAAGCAATGGGTAGAAGTCACTACTGTGCAAATTCGCCAAAGAACCTAAGACACCTATGATACCATAGAATGCGAGAAGGCACCCGGCAGTTATCATGAGGATGCCTCCAGCTATTGGAAAACCAGTTCTTTCCTTTTTTGCTTCTGAAAGGTTTCCAACCGCAAATTGTTTCTCGCACTGAGGGTGGGAAACAGCGCCTTGTTCCATGATGTGGCGCTCACAACTGAGACGTTTCGACATCAGGGTGAAACCCACCACCACACATATTCGTTCCATCTAATAAGCAGTTTGAACCTATGCAGCTGCCTGATGCACTCGTCAGGTGATAGCATCGTCATGAAGATATGCTTAGAAAGGCCAGAGTATTGACCGCTTTATCTATGGCGGTGTAATGCAACACTTATCAAAAGAGAGAAAATCATGAGTCGGAAAAGGCAAGATTGAGCGTGGTGGGGGGAATTTAGCGCGCGCGATAACGTAATGAACGGTTTTTACCATGAAATTGTAACAAAATGTGTAACAAAACGGTCACAATCCCTTTTTTTCCTCAGTTCCAGAAAAGACAGTATACGCAATAGTGTTTTTTGTGAATTTTCTGATTCTGTTACATGTGACTCGTTCTCTGTGAATTCAGCTTCTTTTCTTGGACAAACTATGAATATTTGTCTGTTTTGTGTTAACATTCTGCTAACACGTTTTTGTTCTCAAGACTTCTATCGGTATCCATCGGTTTTTGGAGGTCTGAGGAGTCGCTTCAGTTCGGTCACAAGACGCGAAGGAAGCAAGCAGCTGAATCTCTGGGTTTCAGAGGAATTCTTCCTCTGGTTTGAGGCATGGCTCGACAAAGTTTCAGCTGGAGACACTTTCAGTGACCGCTATAGAAACTTCCTCTAGCGCGCATGGCTGTTCCGAAATTGGTGTAAAATGGTTTTTATTCGCCTTTTGTGATTTGGGGACAGTTTCGGACTTCGCATTGTTCCTGAATTCCTTGCCGCAACCAGCAGAAGTTTGCAGAACGGAATTAACACCATTTTTAACCATTTTTGCAACAGGCTAGCGCGCTTTCTCCAGGTCCTCGCACTGCTCCGCGTCCTCCCTGGTTGGACCGCCCGACAGTTCGGCAACCCGCCTCCTGATGAACCCGTCGACCTCGGCACTCACGCTCGGAACAAGCTTCTGAAAAGCCGCGTACGAGTCAGCCGTGAGAGTCAGGTTCACGCGCTTCTTGCTCATGCCCTTCCACAGAAGAAGAATTATACACGCGCGCGCTATGCCTTGGAAAAAAAGGTGAAGTGGATTCTCAACGTCCCTGAATACATGAAGATTGCTTTTGCCATCCGTCTGGGATACCCCGTCTCCAGGCCAGCTAAACACCTGAGAGTGCGCCGTGACATGGAAATGCTCACGCATCACAATGGGTTTGGGAACAAAGGCTTCAGCTGAGAAAACTTTCTTGTTTTCACGATTCCCAACGCGCGCCCTCATAGGCGTTGTTCTTGTCGTGATAGGGTTTTTTTGCGCTCTTGATTGGCCTCCTGTTGAAAACAGCTTTTGAGTGACAGCAGAGCCTCTTCGTATCAAGTGCTGAATTACATCTGCGCGCGCTAGCTACGCAGAAACACCTTTTAGGCTTGGGGGCTTACTCATATATGTGGGGAATTGATGATTAAGAAGCCTTTATGGCTTTGGCTGATATCGTTCTTCAGCTTTGTCGGTGCACTATTTCTCACCATAGTAGGAGTCCTCGTAGTATTCTTCGGAGCTTCCTTTGAATATTCGGGTTTCTTAGCCCTAAGCGTTTCTCTTTTTAGCCTCGTTCCTTCTGAGCTTGAACTGATTGTCAATGTTGTGTTCATTCTCATTGGTGTCGTTGGTTTGGTAGCGAGCTACTATCTCTGGAAAATGAAAAGAATAGGGTTGAAGTTAATAATGGTGCTCCTCATTTCAGATCCAATCATAAGTGTTCCTTTGTTTACTATCGTTGGAAAAGATGCGCCATCTCCTTTGTTTGTTCTAGCGGAGATAATAATTGCCGTGAGTCTGATAGGTTACGTTTGGTCGTGCCGAGGCTTGTTTAGTTGATTTTACAGCTTTTCTATACGAGACTCTTGCGAATGACGGTTGTTCAAGAGTTGCTTTTTCTCTGAATTGTTGTTGACGCAAAAGGCAGATATATTATATGATTCATTTTCACTGTTTAGTCCGCGTGATTGCATTAATAGAACTTACGTTCACAAATCTTAAATATGAGTTCCAAAGAGGTTTGGTATTTGTTACATGCTTGCGGGGGAAAGGGAAGAGAATGAAAGGGGTGTATCTTAGGGTACTTGGTGTCTTGTTTGCAACTCTTTTGATCATACCACTTGCTAGTCCAATTGCAAGAGCTCTGATTCCGCCAATCATTTCAGCAAGCGTAGGCGACGTAAGCGGCGATACCTTCATGGATATTGTATTCACTGCGACAGACTCAGGAGGAAATGGTGTCCCGAACGTCGAAATAAACATCACGAGTAGCAGGGCTCCGCCTGGAAGCGCATCACTCTTGAGTGAAGAGACAAATGCTTCTGGCATTTGCATCTTTTACAATTTGCCAAACGATACCTATGTATGGAATGCATCAGAAGGAACACCTTCCTCAGGGCAGGTGATGATACCGATTCACACGTACAATTTCACTCAGGAAGAAGCGTTTCTTGTCAACTATCTTGCGATAAATTTGATGGGAGATTCCACGGAGAAAACGAGGACTTTCTATCAGAATCTCTCAAAGCTGGTAGGCTTCGATCTTTCTTTGAATCCTCTGCCCAGCAAACCGTCTTTACACACCGGTGAAAGCTTCTACAGTTATTCTGCGGCTTTGTTCCGCTGGTTCAATGCTTTGGACTTACATATTTTGAGTCTGGGAATAACAGACTATGACGTTCTAGGGGCTGTTTTGAACGGCTTGGAAGTCAGTAAATCCGTTTCGGATGCATTTCTTGGCTATACATACGGAGACGAAATGCCAAAAATCCAGTTTGCGCAGGACATCAATCAGAAATTGAACTACAAGGTTGACAGCGTCACAATCGGAACCGTTGGAGGAGTCGCTACTGGCTGTTTCGGGATCTTTCTGGCATCCTTCGACTTATACAATGGGCTCTTCGCTGCTGGTTCTCAATGGAAGATGGACTGGTTGACTAATGACCTTGTTCTCCGCGCCTCTGTTTTTGTCCACGTAGAAGAGGATATAGCAGGCATATTTGACGGAGCGCTAACCGTTTATGCATCACTTGCGCGAGCTGCTGGGACACTTGTAGGAGAGGCAAAGGTTGCAGTGAGCGCCTTGCAAGGAGTGGCGGGGGTGGTTATCGGAATCGCCACTGTTGTAATAGCAATAGGTGAACTGCATAGAAGATATCCGACTTGGCAAGGGTTTGTTACTGGTCTGGACACGCTAGATCCAATTCTACTGCTGGAACTGGCGACAATCGTTCTTGGATTCGCTTTGGCGTACCTAGGTATAAGTGCCATTGCTGCAGCGCTTACTGGGGCAGCAGTAGCTTCCTCCGCTACTGTTGTCGGTTTAGCAGTTGGAATCATCTTGGCAACCATAGCCTTACTCATAAGCTACTTTGATTACAATAACTTCTTGAGAGATCTACGGGCACAACTGGGCAACACGTTGACTAGACTGTTTGGTCTGCGCACGTCACTTTATTCGCTTAATACCACCCAAATTAGAGAGTCTGCAGACCTTTATTCACGATACGCAGTGAGCATCAGCAAATTTGCAGCGAGTTTCCCGAACGATTTGTTCACTGCGGGTGTCACAAAGTTGAACCAGCTAAGTCAGGCTCAGAGTGATCTCTCAAATGCAGTTGACGACGCAAGGCCCAAGCTTGACAACTTGCTTGTGAAGTATCTCCACTGGGATGGTACGTACAATGATTGGTTGGGATCGCATACTGTGCATGTAAGGGCACACCTAGAAGGCTACAACTCAACCAAAGCGAACTATAATGATTCCACACAATCATTCCTGAATGACGCTGTAATAGGAACAATTGTCGGAGGGGAATGGGAATATTCTTACAAATATGTCGATTACACTAACCTCAATGGAACGGACTCGTTGAAGCCATATTCAGAATTGGCTCGTCAAGAAGGCTGGCCATTTTCTTCTTGGCGTGGCTGGTGTTTCGAGCCACCGACCGAGAACGATACTGTAGGGAACCCCTCTTTTGCTGTAACTTGCAACATTGATTCATCTGGTGAAGCCTCGTTCAAATACGAACCGAAGCTGAGCTACCTTTCCTATTCAAACGTTCACAATGTAACTGTTGGTGGACAACTGGAGCAATTCTATGAGTACAAGTTCTTCTTTGATGGCGGAACAACCAATGACTGGACTGGACGACCGCAGAAAGAAACCCTTGATTCTTGGATCCATGATATCAACCAAACATATTCAAATGACGTAGAGGCTTCGCTGAAGAATGTGCAGCAAGCTTACCGCAAACTGCAGCAGGCGCAAGACGCCTTTCCACCCACAACAACTTTGACGATTGGAGAACCGAAGAGCGTTGATGGCAGCGGAAACACATATGTCTCTTCTTCAACACCCTTCATACTGAACGCAGCGGATGAAGCAGGCGGGTCGGGTGTTGCCTGCACAAGCTATCGAATAAGCAACAATACGTACAGTTCTGGCTGGCGGCAGCTCCTCGGAATGCCTCCGTACATGGTCACTTTCAGCATTCCTTTCGTTCTTGACGACGGAATTTATACCATAGAATATAATAGCACTGACAATGCTGGCAACGTTGAACCGACTCATTCAACTTCAGTGATACTTGTCAATCCATCTACTCAGGTTGTCAACATACTAGTGCCAGATAGCTTCCATCCAGCTCTGGCAGGCGACCCCAAGAATTCAACTTCAATCTACGTGGCGGCACAAGTAACAAGCATTCCGCCGATTCCAGCCTTCAATGTTGAAATCGGTGGAAAACAATCTGCCTTCCAATTGGTCAATGTCCCGCTATGGACTGCTGGGGTTTACGTGCTTAATGTCACTACGCCAACTCAAGCAAAAGATGGCTTCTACGACCTCAACCTCACCGTAACTTACAAGGGGCATTCTTATTCAGATGTGAAAGTGAGTGCTGTTCAGTACTCGAGCGCTCCTACAAAAGAGCCTATCGAAAAGGGATTGTTGTGGCTCCGCGGCCGACAGTCAGGCGATGGATCTTGGGACGGCAGTTTAGGAATAACATCACTTGATACGCTGGCGTTGCTGAATGAAGGATACTTCGAAAGCGATGCAACCGTCAAGTTAGCAATCAACTTCATATTAGGTCACACTCATACCGACGGCTCAATATGGACCGATTCTTCGCATCAACTGTACGAAACAAGCTTGGCAATCATGACGCTAGTTGCCACGCACAATGGCACGTATCAGAATGTAATTCAAGCCGCCAAAAACTGGCTTGTGAGTACCCAGTGGGTAGGTGTAGCCAAAGAGGATTGGCAATATGGAGGCTTTGGGTATGAAGAGAATCAGCGGCCAGACTTATCCAATACTCAATTTGCTTTGCTTGCTCTAGACGCTGCAGGCTTGCCAAAGGACGATCCAGTTTGGACAAAAGTGCAGGTATTCTTGGCAAGGTGTCAAAACATTAACTTCTCCGTAACAGTGAATGTGAGTGGCACGCCATACACGGTCACTCCGTACAATGCATATGGAGGCTATGATGGAGGCTCCATATATCAACCAGGAAATAGTCTCGCAGGTGGCGAAAAGTCTTACGGTAGCATGACAGGCGCAGGCATTTGGGGATTGCTATTGTCAGGTGCAAACATGAGTGACTCGAGGTTTGTTGCTGCATTCAACTGGGTCAGCAACAACTATGGATGGAATGGAAATCCAGGATTCGGTGATCCCACTTACGGCCAATTCTACTACTACTTGTCGATGGCAAAAGCCCTCACGATGACTGGGCTGAAAAATGTGAGCGGACATGATTGGTATGCGGACTTGTACAATAAACTCTCCGGCCTCCAAAGTTCGGCCGGATATTGGCAAAATCCGAACAGTTGGGCCTATGAGAATGTTCCCGAACTGGCGACTGCCTACGCTATACTTGCTCTGGAAACCCGCAATACACCGCCGCCAATTCAAAGTCTGTCGTACCTAACCTTCATTCTGAATTCGCATTGCTTCTTAAGAATCACAGATCCTGAAGGTAACTCTGTCGGGTACAACTACACGACTGGCAGGGGAGAGAACGATATCCTATCAAAGCCTCTTTACTCTGGCCCAAATGTTGAGCCCCAATTCGTAATCTTCTTCAACCCTGAACCAGGAGTCTACAGCCTTGAACTCATCGGTAACTCGCAAGGTCCATACAACTTGACGATTCAAGGAACCTACGGCGACACAGTGACGAAAACGTTCAATTTCACCGATGACATTTGGCCAGGGGAACTTCTAGGCACCAACGTTACGGTAACCGCAATCGTGGGACCAATAGACATCTACACAAGTCAGCCAGCGCACGAGAGCGTGCACGACGTTGCAGTGACGAACGTTGTCACCAACCGCACTTGGGTCTACCAGGGATGGTCAGTCAGCATCAACGTGACAGCCAAGAACAACGGGGACTTCGATGAGACTGTGGCAGTCACTCTCTACTACAACATAACAGGCGGCGGAGTCGCGGGCACGCAAACCCTGTCACTCCTCATGGGAGAGAACAAGACGATCACCTTCACGTGGAACACCACGGGCGTAGAAACCCGCTACGGCGGTTACACCATAACGGCGGTTGCCGACATTTCCCCGCTAGTTGACAGCAACTCAACAAACAATGTCCTGCAGAGCCCAACCAAAGTTGCAGTACGAATCCTAGGCGACATGAACGGCGACGGAAAGGTGGACATTTACGACGCGATCACATTCGCAAACTACTTCGGATCACAGAAGGGAGACGCACGATGGAACGCGGACGCTGACATCAACCGGGACGGCATAACGGACATCTATGACGCAATAGTAATCGCAAGACACTTTGGAATAAGCTCTCCTTAATCATCTTTTTTCTTCAGTAAGCGCGCACCGAGCTTTCCTTTTTCGTCGGTGTAGGCCATCCGAGCGCACGGCTGATAAGAACATGATGGGGCCTCAACGGCGAAGAAACAATCGCTCTACGCACCAGCCTTGACCATTGAGCAGTCCTATGCTGAATTCAAAAAACCGAGTACATAATATCGTATCGGTTTGTCCTGTTTCTATAAGACAGTCAGCGTCCGCTAGCGCGCGCGCTTCAACGACCTCGAACAAGAAGTATCGTCAATCCAAAACAATGATCCAAGAATGAAGAAAGGAAAGATAAAAAAGGCAAAGACACCAAGATGACCGACTATTGGTGACGCCCACCGAAAATTCTTATTTAAAGAGGAACAAACTAGGTGAGGATTACAAATGGATTTCGGGACTCATACTTTCTTAAAAAAATATTTAGATACTTTTGAGGAAGACCATCCTTTAATAGTCAATTTCGATTTGAATCCCGACTACATGGATTATGTTGAAAACCTGCTATCTCAGCTTGATGACAGACCAAATCTAAAAACGAAAATTGAAGAAATGAAAGACATCTCAAATTGGGAAAGCACTTTTTCCGAACTTGAATTCGCGAGAAAATTGAAGGAGTTAAATCCTGAGTTTATTAGGACAGAAAAGGGTTCTCCAACTCCTGACATTAAGGCTAAGGTTTTTGGCAAAGACGTGTTTTTTGAAGTAAGAATGATACTTGAAAATGATGAAGCGCGTCGCGTGTATAATGAGATTTGGAAGATAGAATCGGATTTGATTGTTAAGATAGGGTTTGGAACGCTTGACAATGAAAAGGCAGACCGTTTGATAGGGTTCATTAGGAACAAGATTAATGCCAAGGAAATCGGTTCTCATTCTTTTGAAGACACCAAAATAGAGATAACCAAGAAAATATCGGTTAAGACCAAGAGAACAGCCCTCATAACCTTCTTCGGTCCAATTGAGATTCCAATGGAACCCATACGGAAGAAAGTCTTCAGGGACTTCTATAGTAAATTGCATCAATTTGAATCTTGCAGTCCCGTCTTTTGGGTCATTGACTGCCAAAGATGGAAATATGGCATCGACGATTTCAAGTTGATTGTTTACGGTAAAACAGTAGAAGACCTTTCCGTAGGAATGAGATTGTTTGGTTTTGAGGACATAATAAAAAGAGCTGATGGAAATTTTGGGCTGTTTGAAGGCACTAATTTGATACCCACCTTGACCTACCCAGAGAAGGATGGCTTATTCTTCTTGAAGGAAGCAGAATGCCTGAACGGAGTCATAGCAATAACGCTTAGGCAGTTCCATTTCTTGATTAATCCTTTTGCCAAAAAACAACTGGACAGTAATTCAATTAGAGAACTGAAGGAGTTATTCTCTAGATAGGTTCGTTTCTTTTAGAAGTTTTAGATGGTGATTCTTATAAGAAAAATGGCGCGCGCGAAAGAGAGAAATCAAATTAGCGTGACCTCAGAGTAAGGCAGCAAACATAAACCTCCAAACTCCAAAGAAGAACTTGCTTTTAAGAACCCATTTAACTATAAAGTATTTATCATGAAGATTTGGAAACAAATCTGTTTAGAATCAGGAGTGCAAAGAATAGATGGTAGACATACCATCGTTCTATATCTTTCTGAGAAGAGAATAAATCTAAATGCGAAAACTCGAGCTGGAGTAGTTAAATCCCTTTTAAGATTTGGTGTGCAAGTTTTCGGAGCATGTGCTCCTGTTAACAAACTTGTAGTTCAAACTATAAAGGACTTGGAAGGCGAAACTTTAAGTCACAGCACTTTAAACAAACTAAAAAGGAAAAATCAGAAGTACACTCCTTTCAAGTTTTCAAGAGATTATCAGATGATTATAAACTGGTTGAGTTTTGAACTTGAAGGACGACGAATAGACAAATCAACTTTTAGAAGGGAATTAAAAATTCGTCGGGTAAATTCAAGGTCTTAGCGCGCGCAGCTTCCCCGGACCGAGAGGATCCTGTAACAACGGACAACAACACTATGGGCCGCTTTCGGGAGTCACGCCGCGCTATGTTCTTTCGATCCAACAGAAAAAAGGATAAGCATAATTGCGGATGAGGTATCTGAGACACATGGCTAAGAAAGATGGCAGAAAAATCCCCCTGAAGAGCAGAGACAACTGGGAACTTCTCGGAAATAGACTTGCCACAGTAAAGGTTGTGGACCTGTCGACAGGGGAAACCGCAGAAACAAAAGTCATTTTTGACGCAGGCAAGAATGAATTTCGAGTGGAATGTAGAAGGTGTCGCAAATGGGGGATATACTCTCTTGATTCTATTACAGAAGACGAACAAAACTCTGGACTATGTCCGCAGTGTTTCAAAAAGGAAAACCCAACCGAATGTGCCGTGGAAATGGATCTAGAAGGAGAGCTCGTATCAATAAACCTCCGTACCTGGCAATCGGAATCCCTTGTGCTTTCAGAATCAGAGATAGAAAACGTGAAGAAACTCATGTTTGAGGGAATCGATCTTAAGATGACGAAATGTCCATCAGAGCCTTTTGAAAGTGCTACAGAACTGTTATTCGTAGATGACCACTCGGATTACGGAAAAGCAATTCAAAACAGGAGAATTATAAGGACGATCGCCAAATTTAGATCTTTTGAAAGATGGAAAAAGATCTATCCAAAAGAGTTTTTGCAACTTCTTTCCTGGTCTGATGATGAGGCATCTGAAAGTCGATTTAGGCAAGAATTCCCCGGTGTTCTTTCTCCAACTGGTAAGAAAATCACGACTTTCTTTCTGAAATCGATGCGAGAATACTGCAATTATTCAAGAGTCAGCGTGATTCATATTTGGCAAGGATTCGAATTCAGTATCAGGGATCTAATAAGTCGCTGGGGACAACTCGACCCTTGACGATATTTGATTTTCAGAATGGGAGCGAAGAAGTTCTGCTATAAAGAGATCGACGCATTAGGTATCGGTTCCAAAGCAAACATTCTCGTTGATGCTAAGTCAGGAGGGGGAACAGTGCAGAAGTCTCAAATGGAGCTCTACGTAAGATTTCTTAACAAGGTAGGAATCCCAATTTCCAGAGCGGTTTTTGTAACCGCTGATGATGAATTCAAAGACCTAGGAGACGACGTGTTTTGCATACCTCTAGAATGGTTTCAGTTAGCAAAATCAATTGATGAGATTGATCTTTTCATCCAAAATCTCTTCAAGAAACGCAGGACGCGCGCGCTCTAATACCAAAGAGAAACATTGACCCGCGCGCGCTAAAATGCCTAGTCATCCATTAACAAATATTGGGTAGTGTTGAATTATGCCTTACCGAAGGGGGACTGAGTCTGGATGGACCAAGCGAAATTTGAGAAAGAGCTTGAAAAGCTCAAAAAGCATACCAATCCTAACGGAACTTGGGAATCTCCAGTTTTCACAGCTGAAGATTATGAGTCAATGTCGCCTGGTCAGCTGAGCCAAGTTGCCCTTGAAATGCTAAAGTTCACCGGCGCAGGATCCTATTGGCTAAGAAGCGACCTTTTCAACTTCATAGACTGCTTGGACAAGTCTGAAAAGGTCTCAATCTCAGAAGATAAGAATCTTGAAAAATATCTTCACATGACTGCTTCATTAGTTTGCCTCACGTGGCTGCAGGGAAGAATCGACTTCAACGATATTCTGCCTCCGAAGTTTGCATGGTTCAGAAGGCATCTCAATCGAATTATCGGACCGCAGCCACTGCAGGTACCCAGCCTAATGGAGACTGAGCCTAGTCTTCAAATAGCAACTTTTCTTGCATATCCCTTGCTTGAAGGTGTTGTAAGGCGAAAACTGTCAAAATTCATTTCCCCTGATGGAACAGTTCTGTGCGAATTTGAAGTACCTGGAAGACGGTACAGGCAAAATGGTCGAATCAGCAACCTACATCATACGCTTCAATTGTTGGAAAAGGAAACCTCCAGTCCCGCTCTGAAAGCGAAGCTTTCACATGTCAACAAGTACCATCCCCCGTTCCCGGAGAAGCAGAATTGGAGAAACATGCTCCTCCACGGTGAACTCACCGCCAGCTGGCATGGTCTAACTATCCTTCTACTAACATACATGATTCTGCTGGAAGGAATCGATTCCCAAGGGCTCATTTGAAGAGGTCCTGAAGCGTTACCTCGACATAGAACCGCACGAGAAGTTGAGACCGAAAAACCAAATCTCCGGCAGAGCCTGCACGCGCGCGCTTTCTATTCAAAATGAACAGAATTTAAGATTTCTGTCTTTGAGTTTCCTCTAGGTCCTGTTCAACTTGACCTTGCGCGCGCTAAACAGTTGAGGGACGCTGGACTGGTTGCAGAAAGGTGAGTAGCGACACGCGATCATTATCCGCTATGAAAGATGCGGGTCCATCACTATTGCATGCTACACTTTGTCTCCAGCTGGGAGCTTCGCATAGAAAGGCATTATGGCGTATTCATAGAAGGGAACGCCCGTCCTCTGTGGCAGAATCTCAATCCAACCAGCAGGATCGACATAGCGCGCGCGCTTCGATAGCAAAGACATCTGTTTCTAAATCTGTTCTGGTCTTGTTGCTTCAAACTCGCGTTTTTCAAATCTGTTGTTAAGTATGGCGTCAAAAAGCTCGGCGATTTGCACACCTATTGGAAGCCCAAGAAGCACGCTCTTGAGACTGACCGAATAGTAGTGCGCAGCTG
>JBGOYH010000050.1:0-12605 GCA_041479575.1 Bathyarchaeia archaeon | reverse complement strand
GCGCGGTGAATACGTCCCTGCTCCTTGCACACACCGCCCGTCGTTCCATCCGAGCGACTTCTGGGTGAGGCGTGGTCTTCCTTGGCTGCGTCGAATCCAGGTTTTGTAAGGAGGGAAAAGTCGTAACAAGGTGGCCGTAGGGGAACCTGCGGCCGGATCACCTCCTAAGTAAACAGCCATTGCAAATTGGCTGGAGGAGCAAGTAGGATAGATCACAAAAACGTCAGAGCCCAAATTAGCTCAAATTGCCCTATTCTAAAGCAGTATTCTTTCAGCTTTCAAGTATCGCGCCTTTGGCAAAAGGAATAAACTCTCTGATCGCTTCAATCGACGTGCTCAAAATGGCTTTGCGCAAATCCTTAGACACTTTTTCGCCCAAGCTTCTCAGAACACGTTTGAAAAGGTCTTTGCCGTCGAGATCTCCAGGCACAATCACCACGTAAGCATTTGCGTTTGTCTTAACAGAGTCAACGGGCCCTCCGCCGACTTTCGCAGCGCCGCTTCCGTCAACAAAGGCGACGCCTACCGCTATCCTCAGTGGGACTCTTCGCATCCAATTTCTCTCGCCTCGAACAATAAACGCACCGTGCGCCACAGATTCACCAGACGGTCCGCCTTTGCTGAGCTGTTCTGGCTTAACCCAGTAAACGTCAACACTTGCGAAGCCTTCGCGCCAAGCTCTTGAAAAAGCTGCAGCAAATTCTCCAGCTTCCCAGAGGCATTTCTCGCTGGGTTTCCTGCCTTCTGTCTTGATCACCACAAACGGTGCGCCTATGATGTCTGCATGGAAAACAACGTCTTCAGGACCAGTGTACTTCTTTATCAAAACCTCGTTTGTGACTGCATCCTTGCCTGCCACGACTAAGAAGCCGTCCGAGGATTCGAACCACCTGAACTTTTCAAACCACTCCTTGCGCTTGATTTTGCGCTTTTGGAGTTCTTCTATTGCTTCAGCTGGTTTGACAAGTTCCAATCGTTGAGCTAGGCGTATCTTGGTTTGAACCTCGTTAAGCCTTTCCAACGAGTCGTTCAAAGCTGCCCGAGCGCCTTCCATTTTCTGTTTGGCACGTTTACTTCGTTCATAAAATTCCGCGGCACTTTCGAACAGGGTCTTCTGCAGGTTAAGACTGAATTGCACGCCGTCTACGCAAAATGTGACTGCAAATTCCTTTCTGTCAAAAGACTGAAAAAATGTCCAGGGTTTGAAGCTTTTTTGCTTCTCATCTAAGGCATAAGAGACTGCGTCCTTCAATTTTGTGTCGTTCTTTTCTCCCAATATGAATTTCTCAAGAACAGCCTGAAGCTCACCAAAATGTGCATAAATCAAGTCGCCGACATGTTTGTCCTGCTCCGCTTGCGCACGGGCAACAGTTACGACATTCTGTTGGTCGGCAATGATTCGTTCAAGTCTGGCTGCTTCAGCCTCTAACTTATCAACTTCTGTACTCTCTGTGACCTGCTCAAGAGCTGAAACTTTTGAATAGAATTCGTCCAGTGCTTCATTAAAAGTGCCATAACCCTGATACTTGACGTTTTTAGGTTCGTAGCGTTTGAGCCCCAAGGGCGAAGCATCAATATAACTACCAGATGCGTCTAAAACAACACATGGCTCTAAGGCTCCATTCAGAACCTGAGATAGCAAGCTTTGAAGACTGTTATAGATTGCATCGACTTCGTGATCGCTTAGCAGATCGCAGATTTTGGTTTTGTCAACGCCGGCGCGCATCAGAGCTTCTTCTGCGTAGATGCCGCCTATGCTTAGGAAACGCACCAGCGCCCGGACAACTTCAACCTTGCCAAAAGATTGCAGACCAGTCCTGAACTCTTCCTTGTTCACCTTCAGAGGGTTCTTGCCAACTGAAGGCGCAAACTTCAAAGGTTCTCCCCGAATCACATCGCGGTCTCGCATTCGTTTGTAGGTCAGAGCCTGTAGTATCTTACCATTTTCGCCCACTAAAATGAGGTTTCCGTCGCCGAAAAGCTCCAGAACCAACTTCATTTTGCCTTCCTGAGCTTTGAAGGACAAGATGACTACGCGTTCAAACTCGTACTGTTCGATGCTGACTAGCCGAGCGTTGCGCAGATACTTCCTCAGAGCCATGCAAAACGCAGGTGGCGTTGAAGGTTTTTCTGAAGCATAAGCAGTCAGATTGATTCGTCTTCTAGCTTCCAAGACTAACCAAAAAGCCGGCCTATCGGTCTTATGCAGTTTCAGTAACACAGTCTTAGCCTCCAGCTGGTAGATGTTGCTCAAGATCGAATCTAACACCTCTGTTTTCAACTCTCGCACTGCAGCGGCAACATCAAAGCTTGTGAACTCTTTTCCAGGCAACCTAACCACGTCAAAGTATTACCATCGGACGCTATAAATACGCACCAGTATGAGCTCCGTCGCAACTTCTGCATGTCGAAAGCTCGAATCCTGAATATTGATCAGAACTTCATAAATCAGATATGTATCATAATCCGTTGGATAATCGGGTAATGAATGTTGAACACTGGCAACCCAACTGAGCCATCTAGGCGGAGTTGTCTATTGAAGTACATGTCTAGGAAAAAGAGGAAAATCGAAGCAAGCAAACCTTTGTACCTGCTTCGATATGAGTAGACAACTTGTGACGCAGGCTATTTTCTGTGAAGCCAACTGACAGGAACTGTTTTGAGTTTTAGATCTATGCGTGAGGTATTCTCGTCGTAAACGAAGTAAGTTAAGAGAACAAGGTTTTTGACAAATGTCAGGCTCGGATAGGCATAGCCATATTTGTCGTCATCCTCGATGTTCTTACAGTTCTTCCACGTTTCTCCTTCGTCTTTTGACACTGCGACTGTAAGTGGAGTCCGTCTGGGACCAATTTTGCTGTTCCACACCAGAAGCAGATCCCCTGTGCGCGGTATTCTTTTGATATTCTGCGGCGAACATGGAGAAACGACTTTCATCGATTCAGGTTGACTCCAACTCTCTCCTCCGTCTTCAGAGAAGGATTTGTATATATGACCCAAGGTGGTTCTGAACCACATCATAACAGTGCCATCTCTCAGCTCCACAACCCCGGGTTCATCTGCGCCCTGCCAGGAGCTTGGAAGACTCAGCAAGTTCTTGCTTCTGAACCATGTGCGTCCGTCGTCATCCGAAAAGAAGCACAGAGACTCAAGTTGAGGATAGGCATACACGTTAGGAGTTATAGCTGCAGGCAGTATTATTCTTCCCGTGGAAAGCTGTACTGCACGGTCGTTGTTCAAGGTAACGTAGCCGCCACAGTACTTGTCTATTGCCGTTGGTTCGCTCCACGATCTGCATTCATCAGAAGATTTTTTCATGTGCGGTCTGCAGTCAGTCTCTGAATTCTTCACGCAGAAGAAGAAAAGAATCTCCCCCGATCTGAGTCTCAACATGTCGGCTTCCATTACATTCTCTATCCCAATGTTTTCCTGAACCGTGAAAGGGACGCTCCATTTCTTGCCCAGATCTGCAGAAATCTTCCCCGATATCCTTGCAGGAGACATATCATGCCCAGCGCTATGATAGAAGTCGGTGTAGGCCAACAGCAGTTTTCCATCTTTCAATTCGATTATGTCCGCCTCCGAGTTTCGGGGGTTCTCGTTGGTGGCTGGGCAAACTATTATTTCAGCAAGGTTCTTCTGAGGCAACTTCATCCCTTCTGAAGAGAATCGTGTGTTCTTGGATTTAAGTTCTCTTAGACCGCTTGGATTTACGAACAATGTAGAAAGTAGCTAGGTGATAGGCAACTTTAAATCTTATTTCAAATCATAAGTTGAAAAGGCGCTGGAAAGTCATGAAACCGTTGGAAATCGTGTACTGGTTAAGATTTGTATTAGGTGCTGTGTCTGCCTTTGTATGTACGGGATACGTGATTGCAGCATACGGAATGCATTTCCCCGCAGGATGGCAGATCACCATTTTCTTTAATAGCATGTCCATCGCGATAATAGTGTACATACTCTCCTACTACGCGTTAAAAGCAAGATTGAGAGATAAAGTGAAGAAAACACAGAAACTCTTCACCACAGGCATAGGAGTATACTTTCTGTCTTGGCTAGTTTTCTACGCTCTGATTTACACGTCGCTTTCAGGAGTTTAGTCTGCTTCTTCTTTGAGAAAGCTTTCCATCGTTGCCGGGCTTTCTTCAGACTTTGTAGCATCAAGCGTTTCTTCTCGGCTTGTCGTGCCGTTAGAGTTCGGAGCGGCCACACTGTTTGGAATGACTATTCTGCTGAGTATGCGCATACAGTCGGCCCAAGCTGAGAAGAATCCTTTGTCGAAGTCTCCGTGAAGTCCGTTCCTCACGTGTTCCTGGAATTCTCGTCTGTAACTGTTCAATGCTGGTTTGTCATTTAAATCCATCTTAGAAAAGAAAGCGTACGAGTCGCCATTTGCTTTGCGAGAAAGAAACATCCCATAAAGAGCCCTAAAGTAGCCTCTGTTCCACTCCGTCTTCTGCATCTTCTGCTTCACCCTTTCCAGTTCCCGCTCGGCCTCAGTAAATTGCCTGTTTACTAGCAGTTGAAAGAATCTTGTGACCAGGGCTGAGGGAATAGGCATGTTCAGTGACCACGAGGCTTCTTTTCTTCTTCAGAAGCATCCTCTATGCCGTTCTCGGTTACTTTAAATATTTCCTCGCCTTCTGGCAAATAGGGACTTGAAACCAGCCTCGCTATACGCACAGGTCCATGCGCAGCTCTTCTCAAGTAAACGCGCGTGTGACTCGTGTGTCCTACAATGTGACCGCCGATCGGGTGAACTGCGTCTCCGAAAAACACGTCAGGCTTAGCCATAACCTGATTCGTTACAACTGCCGCAGCGTTGAAAGCCCGTGCCAAACCGATAAGCTTGTGCATATGCTTGTTCAGTTTCTGCTGTCTAGGAGCAAGCATTTCCCGTCCGAGGTACTCGCTTCTAAAGTGCGCAGTCAAAGAGTCTACGATTATCAGTTTCACGTTGTTGGCTTTGATGACTTCGTCAGCGTTTTCGAGTAGGAACTGCTGGTGGTCTGAGGTGTAAGCCTCTCCGTAGATTATGTTCTTTACGACCTCCTCAGGATCAAGCCCCAGATGCCGAGACATCGACACAATGCGCTCGGTGCGGAACGTGTTCTCTGTGTCAACATACAACGCTGAACCGCCAAGTCCACCCCGTTCTGGAGGAAGCTGAACGTTCACGCATAGTTGATGGCAAATTTGGCTTTTGCCGGTTCCATATTCACCGTAAAACTCTGTTATAGTCTGTGTCTCTATGCCGCCGTCAAGCAGCCTGTCTACAACCTTGCTGCCAGTGGTCAGACGCAAAACGTTCTTCCGCATCCTCAGCAGCTCATCCGCCCGAATAAAAGAAACGCCTATTGAAGAACGGGCAGTTTCGATTATTGACAACGCTTTCTTCTCACTTATACCAGCGGGCTCCAGTTCACGGGCAGTTGCCATAGCTAGAGATTCTATAGTATGATAACCCATCTCACGTAGTTTCTGTGCCGTAGCTGGCCCGACGCCGGGCAGGTCTTCTAAAAGTTCATACTTCTTCTTTACTGGAGTCTCCTCAACGGGTTTCTGTTCTTCTTCTTCAGCCGTCATGAGCCCCTCTCTCCTTTCACAGTTGTTAAAACAGATAGATAAGCCGTATTTAAAACACGCGAAGCACAACAACATGCATTCCACGGAGAGATAGGTTAAAGTGAACAGGCCTATGTCAGTCTTTTTGACTTCTCAAGAGAAAACATAAGTATATGTCTTTTCCATAAACCAAATCAAAAAGAGGGAAAAAGCTTTGGAAATAGAGAAAATTGTTGAAAACGTTGCTTTTAACATTCTGAAGCAAGCCGTGATTTATCTGCCAGACGACGTTAAGCAAGCGTTGAAAAAAGCGTATGCTGAAGAAACAAGCGAAACAGGCAAAACCCAGCTTAAAGCCATTTTGGATAACATTGAGCTTGCAGAAAAATATCAGGCTCCAGTATGCCAAGACACGGGCACAATAATCTTCTACATCAAAGCAGGAGCCAAAGTGAAAGACCTTGACAAAGTCGAAGCTGCAATGATAAGCGCTGTAAAAAGAGCAACGAAAGAAGTTCCGCTCAGACCGAACGCGGTGGACCCATTCACTGGCAAGAACAGCGGAGACAACACTGGAAGATACATACCCGTACTCAACTGGGAAATCGTTCCAGGAGACAGTCTGGAATTGACAGTGATGACCAAGGGAGGCGGTTCAGAAAACGTTTGCATCGGCGGAATGGTCGTTCCAGGCGAAGGAATCAAAGGACTGAAAAAATTCGTAATAGACGCAGTGGTAAAGGCTGGCGCCCAACCATGCCCACCGAACATTCTAGGCATTGCAATGGGAGGCGGAGCTGATGTGTCAATGAAACTGGCAAAGAAAACCCTCCTTAGGCCTCTCACCGAACACAACTCAGACCCAGAAATTGCGAAGCTTGAGAAAGAAATCCTCGAAGCTGCAAA
Source organism: Bathyarchaeia archaeon (assembly GCA_041479575.1). GTDB lineage: Archaea > Thermoproteota > Bathyarchaeia > Bathyarchaeales > Bathycorpusculaceae > DASPPK01. The sequence continues at coordinate 6,134 of JBGOYH010000050.1, read as the reverse complement.
CATGACTGGAATAGGACCAATGGGACTCGGTGGAAAGACAACAATCCTCGGAGTGCACATCGACTATGCCTATAGACATCCAGCGTCCTTCCCAGTGGCTGTCGCTTTCAACTGCTGGGCTGCAAGACGCTCCACTGCAAGAATCAATTCAGACGGAACTGTCGAGTATTTAACGCACAAGTTGAAATGGTGAGGTGAAGAAAAATGGCTATTTACAAACTTAAAACTCCAATTTCGGAAGAGCAGATTCGCAAGCTCAAAGTCAACGATGTCCTCTACGTTACTGGAACTATAGTGACAGCGAGAGATCAAGCCCACAGAAGAGCCCTCGAATACTTCAAGGAAGGCAAACCCTTGCCACTGAACCTCGAAGGACTTGCAGTTTTTCATTGCGGACCAGTGGTAGCCAAGGAAGGAGACAAGTGGATCGCAGTGGCAGCAGGACCTACAACAAGCACACGCATGGATATCTTCGAAGATGAATTCATCAAGAACTTCAAAGTGCGCGTAGTCATCGGCAAGGGCGGCATGGGTAAGAAGACGACAGATGCTATGGCAAAGTACGGCGCTGTCTATGGTGCATTCACGGGCGGAGCTGCAGTCTTGGCTGCTAGAGCGATAAAGAACGTCAAAAGCGTGGAATGGTATGACTTGGGTATGCCTGAAGCCATGTGGGTTTTCGAAGTTGAAGAATTTGGGCCCTTAGCGGTTGCCATTGACTCGCATGGAAACAACCTATTCACCGACATTCAGAAAAGTGTGGAAGAGAGCAAGCTGAAGATCTATCAGAAACTGGGCATAACGCCATAGTTTGAACAATCATTTTCTTACTTTTTTCTTTTTGAACAAATTTCGTGGATAAGTATTCAAAATTGTGTTTCGTGTATCAGAAGATTTAATATTCAATTGGTTCGACTAAAACAAAGGGAAACAACGCATGTTCAGAACTCTAAGAGACAAAATCACTCTCTCCGGCACCATCGTGCTAATGGTAGGTGTAGGACTGTTAATATTCACTTTCGCAAGCGCTTACGGTTTCTTAACATCAGGCCTTTCAATAATCACTTCCGGCGACCTTGTACGAACATTTGGCGAAGCACTCGCTCCACTCATCGCAACGTCGATACACATAATGTACTTGGGAATAATGGGTTGGATTGGCTCAATTCTAACGATACGAGGGGTTACAATACTTTCGCAAGCACGCCAAACAACTGTGGTTCCTGAAGAAGTACAGACAGAGGCAATCAAAGAAAAACCACAACCCGCGCAGAAGGAAAAGAAAGCAGAAAAAGTCGAGAAACCTGAGGGCGAAACTAAGAAGCCAGAAGCCAAGCCGCCAGAAACAAAACCGCAAGAAACCAAACCCTATGAACCAGAAATCGTCGTCCTAACTCCCGAACCGATACAACAGACACAGCAGACGGAGCAGAAGCCGCAGAAAACTCAAAAAGAGGACAAGCAAGGCTCTTAGCAACTTCTTTCGTCGACAATACTCCATACTGGAAGAGGGACAACCATGAGGGTACCGATCAGAATCATAGGGATTGTCACTTCTATCTTTTGGATCTTCCTCATCATTTTCTCAGCATCAGCAATCTACTCTTTGAAAGACATTCAGTTCAGCCTGGGACAGCCGCAGGTCAGCACAACAGAAGATAATCAACTGTTGTTTTCGTTTCCGGTGTCCATTACTAACACGGGTTTCTACAATCTAGGACACTTCAACATGTCCACGAAAATTTTGAACGTCGATGGTTCTGAGGTTGCAAGAGGGTCCACACTCGTACCCATCATAGTTCAGGGTCAGACAATAAACATCACCCATGATATGAGGTTAAACATCATTGATTTGCTGCACACCAGTCCAGACTTGTTGTTGAATGACACAGAGTTGAGAGTCAATGAAACTGTGAGTATGAGTGCTGCAGAAGTAGTTCCAATTCAAGCTTCCTCTTATCTGCCTATACCGTGGGGAGCACCACTTCACAATCTGGCGTTGGGCATGCCTGAATTTGTAGCATACAATTCGACCCACTTGCGAGTCAACATCCCGTTCAGTTTTGAAAACCACGCATTTTTCGATCTCACAGGATCAGTGAAAGCTCGCATTTACAACAATGCCAACGTGCTTATCGGTCAAGGGCAAACCAACATGGAAGTGTCTCAACGTTCGCCATATCATGGGGACCTAGAACTCTACATACTATCCAGGACAATACCCAGAACTCATGTTGAAGTCCTTTTCACTACACAGTTTTTCAAATATGGCCCACTGGTGATTGACTATGGAAGCTGAGGAAGGCACTAATCTAAAACCGAGAATTCGGAAAAACATATTCAAAGTGTTGAAAACAACGATCAAAGCCGTAATCATCGGTGTAATCTACGTGCTTCTGTTACAGGTTTTAGCACCAGCTTCAGTGATGATTCCAGGCTTACAGGAGATTGTTGCTACGTTTGTGATAGTGTATGTGGTGTTGATGGTTGTGGGCGATTTGACTTCAGGCACGATTTTTCAGCATTTCTTCAACGGAGCAAAATCCTTGTTTGTCATTGGTTATTTGATCTTCTCATTGAACAGCGGAATCCTCGACTACACCTTTGGAAACGTAAATCTGATTATTGACGTTCGCCTTTTCCTAATCGTCGCTATGTTACTGGGACTGCTTGGACTGGCAAAATCCATACTTCAGGCGATAAACTACGTGAATGAAAAAGTTGAACTCACAAGCGTCTGAACTTGTTAGCAATGTTCCTTTACAATTTTACGGTCATCACACAGGCGTCTTCTCCGTCTGCGTAGTAGCCGTGTATCGTACGGGTAACTTCAAATCCCAGTTTCTTGTAGAGGGAGATTGCTTCTTGATTAGTCACTCTGACTTCCAGGAAACACTGTTTCGCGTTGTACTTTCGCATGCCCGCCATAGCCTGAGTTACCAGAGCTTCTCCTATGCCTTTGCGTCTGTGTTCCGGTAGAACGGCTACTGAAACAACGTGTCCCTTCTTCACAAGACCGCTCAAGCCTATGCTTGAAAGACCCACTTCGACCCGGCACATGATATAGCCAGCGATCTTTCCATCTTCTTCCGCGACTACAAAAGTTTCAGGGTGACGGCGGAACAAATCTACAAAAAAGATGTCTGTGTAGTTTTCTGGAAGACAGGTTTGATTAATCTGAGTCACGCTTGCCAAGTCGTTCATAGTGAACTTCCGAAGTGCGTAGACACCTTGCAATTCTTTTTTCCCCGTTCAGTGTCAAAGCCTAGACTTCGAAGTGGCTTAAACACTTTTCCCACATGAACGCTATTTCACATACGATTCATTTATCCAGACTCTCGCACCATCCGTATCCATGCTTGCTTTCAGCCCCATGGGCAAAGGCACGTTAGGCGTGTAGTGACCGAAATCCACGTTTGCGATTATTGGAAAATCATATTCTTCGGCTACTTCTAGGATGACTTTCTTGACTTCGTTCGTCGTGTCCTTCACTGTGCTCGGCGTGTTGGGTTCTTCGCCTCTAATTTTGCCGATCAGCATGCCATGGGTCTTGTCAAACAGGCCGATTTCCCTGAATTGAGTCAGGTCTTGGTCTATCTTGTCAAGAGGTTTTGCCGTGCATTCCCAGAAGAATATTATTGGTTCATCGATTTTCGGGAAGTAGGGAGTTGCAAGCAACGTTTGCAGCGAGGGTATGTTTCCGCCGAAGAGTTTTGCTTCAGCTTTGCCTTCTCGCCAGATCTCCCACTGCGTGAATTTTGGTAACAGTCCTAAGGGCGACGCGTTTTTTGTGACTTTGAAGAAAAGGTCCATTTCATACTTGGCTTCCCTGCTTTTCATGTCTGCTCCGAAACCAAAAACAACATCCGTTTGATGCAGACCGCTGAGACCTGTCTTAGCCAGAAAGGCAGTGTGAAAAGTTGTGATGTCGCTCATGCCGGAAAATATTTTGGGGTTAGCCTTTATCAAAGCATAATCCAGATGACGGAGAGTCTGAATTGCAACCTGTCCGCCCATAGCGCAGATGATAGCTTTTGCTTCTTTGTCGGCAAACATTCTGTTGATGTCTTCGGCTCTCTGAACGCCTGTTCCTGCCATGTAACCCAAGTGTGAAAGCTTGACAGTTCTGCCTTCTTTCACTTTGAAGCCGAAGGCTTTCAGATTCCGTATTCCTTGATCGTACATCTTCTGAAAAAGTTGAACTGGGTGAGATGGCGCAATCACGCCGATTGTGTCGCCGTTATCGAGTTTAGGCGGTTTCAACACTTTCATTTGGCTGCCCCTCCTCTGCAAGCGTTCTCACTTCTGGCAAGGTGTAATTGCCATAAGGCATAGTCCAGACTCTTGCATTCTTTCCTGCAATGTTGAAGGCCTGATTCAAGGCATCATTCACGGCCCTTGCAGTCTTTAGCCTGAAAACCGAAGCAGCATAGTAGTCAGGCATGGATGAAACCAGAATTATCTGAGCTTTCTGTAATGCCTTCAAATAATAGTAAGCCTTAGACCCGCCCACAACAAAGTTGCGTTTGATTTCTCTTTCTACAACCCTCAAATCGCCATATTTGACCATCCAATCGTAGAAATCTTGGTTGCCATGACCGTCCGGCAACTCGGCGACAAGCACGATGACCCCGCCTCGCTTGACAACTTCCAAAGCGTTGTCAACAGCCTTGTAAGCTTGAAAAAGATTCAAATCCGCAGGATTTCCGCCTGGGCTCACAACAACAATGTCTGCCCGACGGTCTACTTGAACGCGATACATTTCATCGACAAGTCTGACTCCTTCATAGAACACTTGATCCATGTCACCTGCAAAGGCCTTGACAACCTCATGCCTGGTGTTAATGACAACGTTAAGTGCAAAATCTACCCTGACCATTTTCGCAGCTTCAACCATGTCCTCGTGAACTGGGTTCTCGTTGAGAACACCTGTTTTTGAATGTGCATCCAAGAGCAAGGCGTGGTTGTGTTTCACTGTTGTTTCGCCCGAGATTCCGGGCAAGATGCTTTTTCTTCCTCCACCGTACCCGGCGAAGTAGTGGAAACAAACGTCTCCTGTAAGAATCCTTACCTCTGCGTCCATGAAAACATGGTTCAAGAAGACTTTAGTTCCGGACTTGCGAGTTGTTCCTACGTCAACAAGGTCTTGGGCTCCAGGGTCGTGACTCACCGTCTTTACACGGTTGACAATTGCTTCCCCCAGAAGTCTGATAGCCTCGTCTTGAGTGACAGGGCGGTGCGTTCCGCAGGCAAAAATGACAGTCACGTTTTCGTCTTTTGCTCCTGCCGCACTCAGCTCATCAAGAATTGGAGCAACCATTAGTTGGCTGGGAGCCGGTCTGGTCACGTCATCCACAACTATCGCTACTTTGTTTTCAGGCTTGACGATTTCACCGAGTCTCTTCGAGCCGAGCGGCTCTTTCAAAGCTCGTTCAATTTCAGCGCGAGCATCTTTTGCACCAGATTTTTCTCGCGGGTCTATGGAGCCTAGGAAATTCCGCGTCGGAACCCTCACACAAACCTCTGATTTTCCGTAGGGCAGCCAAGCATCAATCATGCAGCATCACTTGAATACTGAAACACCTAGCCAGAATTATTAAGCCTTGTCTAGAAAGCGAGACAGTACATCGACGGGACTTATGTCTGTGAATTCCAGTTGCAGTGTGAAAACAGAAAAGGATTAATGCGGTGTCACATGTTCTATGAGGCAAGTTCAGAGGTGTCATGACGGTGAAAACATACTTGACCATTTGGTTCAGCAGCGAAGGCGCAGGACCAGTTGAAGTTGTTGACAGACTTCGCTCTCTAGGATTCAAACCCTTAAGAGGCTACCATGACCACGTGTATGAGTGGAAGAAAAATGTGGAGCTTGGAGACATTCTGCAACTTACAGATAAGGTTCATGAGACGCTGAAAGGTCTGAAGGTTCTGTATAAGATAGAAACTGAGTAAAAGAAAGAGGTTTTTTGCTCATTCACCAGCCATAGTGACTCCAACAAGCTTGACTGTTGGAGAATAGTTTTCAGCACTGTTCTTCAAATCTTTTCCTAGGCTTTCTATCCCTTTTTGGAGTAGTTCATAGAAGTTCCCAGAGACCACGATTCCTTTGAGCGTTTTTGTCAGTTCACCGTTTT
>JBGOYH010000049.1:0-12697 GCA_041479575.1 Bathyarchaeia archaeon | reverse complement strand
TACTGAGTCACCTTCCACCGTGACTTTTCTAACAGAAGTTATCTGAGGCAAATTCAACAGTTCAGCCATTCTGGACCCGACAAGCCCAGAGAAACTGTCCAGAGACGAGTCACCGCAAAGAACTAAATCAAACTCGCCGATTTTCTTAACCATTTCACCAAGAATGTATGCTGTGCCAGACGTGTCTACTCCTTGAAAAGCAGGATCATTAACACAGTAAGCCTTGTCAGCGCCTATTGCAAGCCCTTCTCTCAAAACGGCCTTAGCATCTTCAGACGTGACCGTCAGAGTGAACACTTCGACGCCCGCGTTCTTCTCTTTTATTTTGATGGCTTCTTCCAAAGCGTTCTTGTCAAAATCACTTATCTTCTTGGGCGCGCCAGCCGTGACAAGCTGTCTGGTTGCAGGATCAACTCTCAACTGTGAAACGTCGACCGCTTGTTTCAAGCAAACGAGTATTCGTTTCAAAAGATTTCACCTATGGCAATGCTGATTGAAGAAACGAAGGTAAGAATCTGCAATATTAAAACTTTCGCTCCCCATAGCGTAATTGTGAAAGAAACAAGAAATACCTAAATAACATCATCAATAATGCAAGCTAAGTAGTCAGGAGAGAAACACGCAATGATCAAGCCAAGCACTTACTTCTGGTCAGGCAACGAAGCCTGCGTTGAAGCAGCACTGATCGTTGGCTGCAGATTCTTCGCAGGATACCCAATATCGCCGTCAAACGAAATACCAGAACAACTTTCAGAAGGCCTACCACAAGTAGACGGCATATTCATGCAAATGGAAGATGAGCTAGCTTCAATAGGCGCAGTGATGGGAGCCAGTTGGGCAGGAAAGAAAGCGATGACTGCCACGTCTGGCCCAGGCTTCAGTTTGATGCAGGAAACCATTGGCTGGGGTTTCATGACTGAAACACCCTGCGTCATAGTCAATGTTCAAAGAGCTGGGCCAGGCACTGGTCAGGCAACAAAATGCGGGCAGGGCGACATAATGCAAGCCCGCTGGGGAACACACGGCGACTACTCCGCAATAGCGCTTTCACCTAACTCGGTGCAGGAGATGTTTGAACTCACGATCAGAGCGTTTAATCTGGCCGAAAAATACCGCACGCCCGTAATCTTGTTGGCGGACGAAATCATCGCTCACGTGAGAGAAAAGATAACTGTCCCGCCTCTTGAACAAATAAAGATAGTTGAGCGTAAGAAGCCTAAATCTGGTGACAAGGCGTTTTTCGGCTTAGAAGAAGTTGCGCCAATGCCATCTGTAGGCGAAGGCTTCAACGTTGCAGTTACCGCTTCAACTCACGATGAATACGGCGTAAGGTTCACACAGGACCCACTTGTTCACAGGCGAATCGTAGGCAACCTTAACGCGAAAATCAACAATCATGCAGCCGACATAGTCGAGGTAGAAAGCTACAACGTCGACAAATGCAAAGTCGCCATAGTCTCCTATGGCTGCACATCTCGCGCTGTTTACGAAGCCGTCGAAAGAGCAGAAGCCGAAGGAATCAAAATTGGATTTGTACGGCTGAAGACAATCTGGCCGTTTCCAGATGAACCCGTCAGAAAACTGTCTGAAACTGCCGAAAGAATCATCGTGCCAGAAATGAATCTGGGACAAGTCTGCCGTGAAGTGCAAAGAGTAGCATGTGAATCAGAAGTAATTCCGCTGAACAAGATTGGCGGAGGAGAATTGATCACGCCTGAAGAATTGCTGGCAGAAATTCTGAAAGGAGGCAAATGAAATGACCGAAGCATATTCATCTCGAAAATACATGAGAGATTTGAAGTATCCTTTCTGCGCAGGCTGCGGACTATTCTCAATCAACGACGCTTTCCTCAGAGCCGTTCATGAATTGGGCCATAAAGACTTGAGCAAGTTCTGTTTCACAAGCGGCATAGGCTGCTCTTCATGGATTCCATCACCCTATTACATGGCTGACTCGATTCACACCCTTCACGGAAGAAGCATACCCCCAGCCACAAGTGTAAAACTCATACGCCCAGACCTGAACGTCGTAGTCTTCGGCGGAGACGGAGACATAGTCGGCATAGGCTTAAGCCACTTCATCCACGCGGCAAGAAGAAACACCGACATCCTCGTCATAATGGGCAACAACATGGTCTACGGGATGACAGGCGGCCAAGTCGCTCCGACGACACCTTTCAACACCAGAACAACCACATCACCGTACGGAAGTTTCGAACACCCAATAGACGCAGCAAAACTTGCAGTTACAGCTGGCGCAGCATACTCTGCCCGGTGGACAACCGCACACCTCACCGAATTGAAGGAATCCGTCAAGAAAGCGTTGCAAATGCAGGGCTTCAGGTTCATCGAAGTCATAACCCACTGCCTAACAGCTTTCGGCCGACGTGCAGGATTCAAAGACATTGCAGAAATGCTCAGATCCTACAAGGAAAACGCCGTCACCGTTGAACAGGCTGAGAAAATGAGCGAAGAAGAGCTTGAAAGAAAGATAGTCATCGGAGAATTCGTGTCAAGAAGACGTACAACGCTTGTTGAAGCCGTCTATGCAATGATGAAGGGGGCAAAAGAAAATGCCGAATAGAACAGAGATCAGGATAGGCGGAAGCGGCGGACAAGGCGTAGTTTTAGCCGCTCAGATACTCGGCAAAGCCGCAGTGCTCGACGGCAAAAACGCTTTGCAGACACAAGCATACGGAGCCGAAGCAAGAGGAAGCCTGTCCAAGAGCGAAGTCATAATCTCAGACGGCAAAATAGGGTTTCCAGCAGTGAGAAAACCCGACATACTTGTCGCGATGAGCCAAGAAGCACTTGACAAGTTGCTGAAAGACCTAAAACCGGATGGAACGTTGATAGTGGACAGCACTAACATAACCACGGTACCTGAAACAAACGCGAAAGTCTACAAGATACCAATGACAGAAACAGCCAAGAAAACGTTCGGCGACACCATCTACGCAAACATGATCATGCTGGGAGTCTTTGTCAAGATAACGAACCTGGTCACGGTTCAATCAATGGAAAACACGATAAGAGAAAACGTGTCCGCCAAGACGGTTGAAACTAACATTAACGCTTTCAGGAAAGGCTTGCAACTCTAGATCTCCTTCCCATCTTCGACCTGTGTACAGCTTTTAGAACACCCTGTTCGTTTGTGTAGAATTAAGTGAAGCAAGACGCTCATTTTACCTGGTTGATCTTCATGAACCAGACTGGGGACGTCTCAAGAAAGACAGTTCTCACACTGTCGCTGATTGTAGTCACGTTACTTTTCATCAACATGTTGCTTCCAACTGTAAATGGAGATAGAGGCGGTTTCTCACCGAGAAGAGTGCAAGTGACCGAAACTGCACAAAAAGCCATAATCGCTTGGAACGGAACTTACGAAGCACTCATACTTTCCACGGATGTCAGTTCCAGCAACGAATCTGAAGTAGTGGAAATCATGCCGTTGCCATCAAATCCAGCTATAAGCAAGGGAGAAACACGCTCATTCGGAGAGGTCACAGCACTTGCCAATTCCTTTTTCGATGCGACTGTAAATCGTCGTTACTACCACTATTACTTTGTTTATGATATCCGCCAAATTGGAGGTTTCGGCCTAGGGGATGCGCCGAGAATCTCGATCACTTTTCAGGAAGCAATAGGCTTCCATTTTCTCACAGTGGTAAAGGCAGAAGACTCAAAGGATCTGATACAGTGGCTTGATAATTTCCTCGAAAACAGAGGGTACACCTCAAAACCTCCCGCGAACTTGGAAGATTTGGTCAACAAGTACATTCGAGATGAGATAAAGTTCTTCGCCATCGACATGATAAAGACAAACTCGACAGTAAAAACCGTAGACCCACTGATCTATGAATTCCAAACTTCCAAACTGTATTATCCCCTTCGGATATCCAATCTCTTCTCCGGCGACACTAGCATCTCCCTGTTTACGATAACAACTAGTGAGCTGAAAAAAGATTCAGTTCTCGGAGGCAAATTCGGAGTAGGTGCCCAGTTTCAAATCAAAAAAGAAGCTTCAACCAGAGTCTGCGCCAATTTTACCGAACTTTTTTCCACCGATCCATATCTCTGCTATTTCACGTTCAGCGGTCCACAACAGAGCTTCACTGAAGATATCGCTGCAGAATTCCAATCAAGCTCCGACCCTTCTACCTTGGTAGTAGCTACATTGAGCTTTGTTTTTGGATTGACACTTCTGCTCCTGTTTTTTGCTCCAAAGATAGACAGCCGCCTTGATCTTCAGATCCCTGCAGATAGACGATTGCAAATCGCTTTCCTACTAACGGGATTAGTGGGCATAGGTCTAGTTTGGGCTGGCTTCGCTCTTCCCTGGGGCCTAACAGGATCCGGATGGGTGCTTTTGCCCGCCGATGGAGCTTCTGCAACCTCGCAATCCAACGTGAGCCTATTGTACATGCTGCTTCTACTCGGTGCCATCCCCTGCTACACCTACCTGCTCTTAGTTGCAGGAGATTCTAAAATAGCAGCCACACACTTCACGGCTACAGGAGCAGGCACCCTGACCCTGACACTCGTAACCAGCGCTGCTGTGCTGCACACTGCAAGCATAGGCATGCACCTCACGCTCACAGGCTGCGCATTCATTATATTGGCAGGTTTCCTTTCTCTCCGCCGACTCCAATCAGAACCCGTTCCTAGACACAAGATGACAAATTTCAGAACATACGTAGCACGCAGATTCCTCATTTCCGTCCTGACCATAATTGCAGTCTTGATATTCCTCTTCTGGCTGATTTCACTATTGCCACCATATTTCAGAATCTCACCCTATTGACAAGCCATCATAGAATCCAGTTTCTTTCATACCAGAGAAACGCTTTGCCATCGCCTTGAAAGAAAGTTCTAAAACAGCAAACCAGCATAGACATCTGTTTAGTTCAAGAAAACAAGCAGGTAGCGGCATGAAATACGAAATCAAATGCTCAATATGCGGCAAAACTACACATGATTTGCTCAGCTTCAAATGCTCCTCCTGTGGAAAACCATTAGACATACAGCTTCACCTAGATTTCGAAACACGAAACATCAGCAAAAGCGATCATTCCATCTGGCGATACAGACGATTCTTCCCATACATCGAAGGAAACGGCACCATAACCCTCGGCGAAGGATGGACACCTCTGGTAAAGTTCTCCGACAACGTGCACGTCAAACTTGAAAACCTCAACCCAACAGGTTCTTTCAAAGACAGAGGATCAGCAATACTTGTCTCAGCACTCCACAAACTGATAAAGAAACAAAAAGCCTACATTTCCGAGGACTCTTCAGGCAACGCCGGCGCATCTATAGCTGCGTATGCTACTCGTGCTGAACTGAAAGCGAAAATATACGTCCCCGAAACCGTTTCTGGCCCTAAATTCAATCAGATCCAATTTTACGGTGCTGAAGTTGTCAAGGTTTCAGGCAGTCGCAGCAAGGTTGCAGAAGAAGCGCAGAAGCCCGAAGCCGGAAAAGTCTATGTCGGCCACATACTCCATCCGCTTTTCCGCGACGGCATACGAAGCCTCGCATACGAAATTGCTGAACAGTTCGGCTGGAAGATTCCAGATTACGTCTTCCTGCCAGTGTCCGCGGGAACATTGCTTCTCGGCGTGATCAGCGGATTCAAACACTTACTCGACTCAAACATCATCAAATCAACGCCGAAAATAGTGGCTTGTCAAACCACTCAGGTATCTCCGCTTTACCATCGCTTCCAAGGCCTGAGTTACACACCTCCTAAAAGCGTTACGTCAATCGCTGATGCTCTGGTCAGCATAGATCCTCCACTACTGGAGCTTATGGTAAAGAGCCTGAAACAAGCTAATGGCGACGCGGTCATCATTGAGGAAGAAGAGATAATGGAAGCTTTCAGGGAGCTTGCGGGGGAAGGCTTCTTCGTTGAGCCAAGTTCAGCCGTTGCCTACGCAGGTTACAAGAAGCAGGTAAGCAACAAAGAAGTGCCAAAAGACGCACTCGCCGTGCTAGTCCTGACAGGCACGGGGTTGAAAACATCACTCAGACCCTAACTGTGTTACATTTCAAGAATTTACGTTCAAAATCTAACTTCTAACACATCTCTTTAGAAAAACTTATATTGGGAGGCTGTTTTTCATTGTCCACGCAATAAGGAGGATTGTTTAAGACTTGTCACAACAATCAGCTGGCGGTGTTCCAGTACTAGTGTTGAAAGAAGGCTCTAATCGTTCAAGAGGACGAGAAGCTCAACACACGAACATCGAAGCTGCACGAATAGTGGCTGAGACAGTGAAGAGTTCTCTCGGACCAAAGGGCATGGACAAAATGCTCGTTGACAGTTTTGGCGATGTCACCATAACAAGTGACGGACGCACAATACTAGATGAAATGGACATTCAACACCCCGCGGCTAAAATGATGTTAGAAGTCGCAAAAACACAGGACAATGAGGCTGGAGACGGAACGACAACAGCGGTCATCATATCCGGTGAACTGCTCAACAAGGCTCAGGAACTGATAGAAAGAAACGTTCATCCAACAATCATAATCGACGGATACAAGAAAGCTTCAGAAAAGGCACTTGAAGTTTTAGAGAACATTGCAATGAAGATAGATCCTACTACCACAGACTACCCGAAGAAAGTGGCAATGACCTCAATGGCCAGCAAACTAGTTGCAGACCACAGAGAATACTTGGCCGACATCGCGGTCAAAGCAATGCTTGCAGTAGCTGAAAAAGACGGCGACAAATACAAAGCAGACGTTGACGACGTGAAAGTCGAGAAGAAACCAGGCGAATCAGTAAGAGACACAAAGCTTATTCAAGGAATAGTACTCGACAAGGAAGTTGCACATTCAGGAATGCCGAAACGCGTTGAAAAAGCCAAGATAGCATTGCTTGATTGCCCACTTGAGATTGAAAAGACCGAGTTTGACGCAAAAATAAACATCGAAAGCCCTGAACAGATGGAAGGTTTTCTCAAGCAAGAAGAAGACATGCTGCGCGACATGGTTGACAAAGTAGCAAAGACCGGCGCGAATGTTCTTCTCTGCGAGAAAGGCATCGACGACATGGCTCAGCACTTCTTAGCTAGAAAAGGAATACTTGCAGTTAGACGAAACAAGAAATCAGACATGGAAAAACTTGCAAAGGCAACGGGCGGAAAGATAGTAACAAACTTGGACAGCATTACCTCAGCAGACCTAGGCTACGCTGCACTTGTAGAAGAGCGCAAGATAGGCGACGACAAAATGACCTTCATAGAAGGATGCAAACACCCCAAAGCAGTGACCATACTCATCAGAGGCGGAACCCAACGCATCGTAGACGAAGCAGAACGATCAGTACACGACGCCCTATGCGTAGTCAGAGACGTCATTGAAGAACCAAAAATCGTTGCTGGAGGAGGAGCCCCAGAACTAGAAGTTTCACGCATGTTGAAGAAATACGCAGAGACTCTTCCAGGAAGAGAACAACTCGCGGTCAGAGCGTTCGCAGAAGCTCTTGAAGCTGTACCAACTACGCTGACCGAAAACGCAGGATTGGACCCAATTGACATACTGTCGGACCTCAGATCAAGACATGAAAAAGGCGAAGTATGGGCAGGCATCGAAGTAAACAGCGGAAAAGCTCAAGACATGACCAAAGCAGGAGTTTACGAGCCGTTGGCAGTTAAGAAGCAAATCATCAAGTCAGCTACAGAAGCTTCCACCATGATACTGAAAATTGACGATGTCATCGCTGCTGGAAAAATGAGAACTCCCCCCACACCTCCGGGAGGAATGGGCGGCCCAGGGGGCGGTGGATACCCAGGAATGGGGGAGTATTAGAAAACGTCTGAACAAAACAGAATCACGATAGGACCGCCGAAACTCACACGCTTCGAAAAAGCACGCGTAGTGGGAGCTAGGGCCCTACAAATATCAATGGGGGCCCCAATACTCATCGATTCCCAACAAACCTTCACAGGCCCAATAGACATAGCACTCAAAGAACTTGAAGCCGGAATTCTGCCGATGACTATTAGACGCAACTTGCCAGACAGCACCTACCAAGACATCCCGCTAAAATGGCTCTTGGCAGAACACTAAAAACTCAATTCCCTTTTTCTTGTTTTCCCAACATTTCTTTCGCTGCACTAAGCGATTTCCTGATTCTAGCCCAGTGCGCCCCCTGCCAATAGACTTGTCCACAGTTTGAACATTGCCAAAATTCATGATAATGCTCAAACGTGCTCTTTTCCACCTTGTCCGCAGCTTCTTCTGTAAAAATTGGCTTGACAATTGAGTTGCATTTTGGACATCTTGATGACGACATATCTATCTCAAGTGGGATACCGTATCTTTTTGCGAGCTCTGCAAGTTTCTCTTCTCCTGTCAACCCCTCCAGATAGAAAGCGTCAATACCTTTGCCTATAGCACGATGGTAAAGTTCGAAATCCCTCGTAAGCAGAATTCTTCCCTCCCTTTTCGCGGTCATGAGAAGTATCGAATCTTCCATGTTATTTGAATATTCAACATCTTGCCCCAACATGCGAAGCCAACGTGTCAGTTTGCCCAGCATGCCGTCAGCGATGAACCTCAACCGGCATTCTCTCTCCGAATTATCTTGCCGCTTCCTGGCTTAGCGATGATTTCGCCGTCTTCCATTACCAATTGTCCGCTAACGAAGGTCTTTGCAGGTTTCCCTTCAACTTCACGTCCGTCAAATGGAGAATATTTTGCTTTCGACAGGAACTTCGACGAGTCAAACCTGTATCTCCTGCGAAGATCAATGACTGTCAAGTCGGCATCGTTTCCCTCTTTCAAACGCCCCTTGCCCTCCAGTTTGAAAGTCTCCGACGGTTTCTCCGCCATAAGCCTAACAACGTCCCCGACAGACAACCGTCCTCGGTTTACCTCTGTCAATAATAACGACAGGGTCGTCTCCAATCCAGGTATTCCAACCTTAACATCCCAGACAGATTCAGCTTCCTTCTCCCTAAATGCATGCGGTGCATGATCCGACCCCAACATGTCGATCCAACCTTCTCTTACGCCCTTCCATAATGCTTCAACATGCCCTTCTCCACGAACAGGCGGCATAGTCACACACAACATCCCTATCCGCTTCAAATCATCAATAGACAGAAGCAGATTATGCGGGGTTGCTTCGCAAGAGACCATCGTTCCCAACTTCTTTGCTTCGACTATAGCCTCTAACCCTTCTTGCGTGCTGACATGACAGAAATGCACATGAACACCAGACTCTCTCGCTAGGCCCAACACACGTCTTACAGCCTTCAATTCAACATCTGGAGAATGAGCCTTGACAAAAGCCGCAACATCATTATGCCTGCTCTTTTTGAGCGTTTCTTCAGTTCTCTTCAACATCTCCCTGTCTTCCGCGTGAACAGCAACAGAAACCCCAAACTTGCTGACAGCCTTGAAAGCCTCAAGCAAAGCTCCATCATTGCTCAGATCCAGGCCACCGACCTGTTCAGCCATGAACAGCTTGAAACCCACTGCGCCCGCGTTCACAATTCCCTCTATTTCGCCAAGGTTACTTGGAAATTCCGAGCGAAAACCAACATTCACAAGGATCTTCCTTTCAGCAATATCAATGCGATTCCGCACCGTCCCAGCACTCATTGTCACAGGCTCGTTATTAGGCATGTCAAGAACAGTGGCAAACCCACCAGCAGCAGCGGCAGCTGTCCCCGTATAGAAATCCTCTTTGTAAGACTTACCTTCATCCCTGAGATGAACATGAACATCAATCAAGCCTGGAAGGACAACGTGATTCTTCAAGTCGATTCTCGTGTCAGCTTTAGGCATGTTTGTCGCCTTGCCTACTTTGAAAACCTTGCCTTCATTGATGGCGATGCTGCAGTCCACGATTGATTCTTTCATGTAAGCTTTCGCGTTTGCAAGGACAGAATCGACGATCAACTTCGGTACAGCTCCTCTTTCTGTGAATAACGTAGGGCAGAAGTGTTAAAAGTTTATTCTATTGCATTCAGTGCTCGTGCACACTCTTCCACCAGCAATTCCGATTACCAAACAGAAATAGGCAATATTAAACTATTGAATAGTCTCCACATACACAGCGATCCGAGGTTTTCGAATGAGTTCAGAACAGAAACAAATCAAAAAGCTCCTGGAAGATGCAAAGCAAGAAGCGAGAAAGATACACTCTAGAAAGCCGCGGAAAAGCTTCAAGAAGAATTTTCCATTTAGAAATGCACAAGAAAAGCTGACTTAAGGTCAAACGCTCATAGCAGATCCACGGTCTTTCTGCATAGCAACTCGAATGCCTGACGTAAGCATTAGAATTGTGCCCACAAGCCCAAGGACACTCGCCACTCCAGCAGTTCTCTCTCCCAGAACATGCCCATCTAACATCAAAAACAGTCCTGCCACCATCAACAACGCTGACCCGACCAACACGTACTCCCATCTGCTCAATTCTGCATCCTCTCGCAATTGAATATCAACGAAACGTAACATTTACGCCTGCCGAGCAACCAATTTCGACAAGCGCTTTGAAGCAGACATGCAAAAGAAGATCTTTTAACCGAATCAATAATAGTATTCATGGTTGCTAGCTGACTCGGTTAGGTGATGCTCACGGAATCTGCGAACATTGTGATCATAGGCGCGGGCGTTATAGGCCTTGCCGTTGCCGCCAAAGTTTCTGAGAACAACGATGGCGTTTACATTTTCGAGAAGAACGCACGTTACGGCCAAGAAACAAGCGGCCATAACAGCGCCGTCATCCATTCAGGTATCCATTACCCCAAAAATTCGTTGAAAGCCAAACTGTGCGTCAAAGGAAACACAATGCTCTACGAACTGTGCGAGAAGTACAGGATTCCCTTCAAAAAACTAGGCAAGCTGACGGTAGCAGTTGGCGAGGAAGAAGTTGATGAGTTGGACAAACTAATGCAACAAGGAACAGACAACGACGTACAAGACCTAAAGTTTCTGAACGGAGAAGACGTTAAAAAACTGGAACCGAACGTCGAAGTTGAGAAAGCCCTACTTACACCCACAACTGGAATCCTTGAACCAGACGAGTTGATGAACCACTTCTACGCGCAGACTCGCAAAAACAACGCTACGTTAGCTACAGAGACAGAAGTTACAAGCTTGAAGAAGATCGATAATGGCTATGAAGTAGGCGGGGTAAGCGCCGGCGAAAAGTTTCACATCAATGTCAAGACTGTGATAAACTGTGCCGGACTCTACTCTGACAAAGTCGCAGCGATGACAGGGTTGGACATAGACAAAATCGGTTACAGGCTTTATCCATGCAAAGGAGACTACTTCAGAGTGTCTGGAAAACCTCTTGTAGAAATGCTTGTTTACCCCGTTCCGAAAGGTCCAGGTTTAGGCATCCATTTAACTCCTGACCTCACAGGATCAATCAGACTAGGCCCAAACGCTTACTACGTTGACAAAATCGACTATGCCGTTCAATCTGACGAGAAAGAATTTAGAGAAGACGTGACAAGATTTGTGCCCAAAATCATAGACCATCAAATTCGCCAAGATTCATCTGGAATAAGACCGAAACTTCAAGGACCAAAAGATGGATTCAAAGACTTCGTCATCAAACATGAAGCCGACAGAGACCTTTTCGGACTAATCAACCTCATAGGCATAGAATCTCCAGGTTTGACAGCAGCTCCAGCAATAGCTGAGTTTGTGTCTGAAATCATAGAGAACGAAATCAAAAAGTGAAGAAACGCGCGCACTCAGACGAAGATCCACAATGAGACACGAGATATGCGTTAAGTCGCAGGTTTGCACGCTAGGCGTGAGAGTTTGTCAGCCTCTCGGTTCTCTTCTCGAGGAATCCATTCAAAAGTAATGTCGATACCATGCGCCAGTTCTTTGGCTTTCTCGTACAATGACCTTATTCGCGGCTTTTTCACTTTCCATTCTCCCTTCATCTGACTGACAAGAAGACTTGAATCAGACCTTGCCACTATCTTCTCTTGTTCCAAACCTAATCTTCCAATCTTTTCCAGAGCACGAATCAGCGCAGAGTACTCGGCCACGTTATTAGTCATGTCCTTGCCTCTGCCTATGAGTTCAGAACCCTTGTCAATCGTCCTGCCGTCTCTCTTTATCACGTACCCTATGCAACATATACCGCCAGGATTGATTGGTTCGCACAAACCATCGGTCCATACTTCTATCATACGTCCAATCCAAATGCAGAAAACAACCCCGCAGTCTTAAAACTTTACCCATTTCGGTGCGCGCTTTTTAAACACCTAGAAGGAGGAGGTAGCACATCTCTGGCTGCAGGAAAGCGCAAAACTACACGCTACACAGAACTCTGTGTTAACAACATTTCCACCCGCAAAAATCTGTATGCAGTCACAACAGAAGACCCTCACACGATCATATCGCAGTACTGTGTTTGCTGAAAACCTAGGGGAAGGGGGTAGGTCATTTTTGACTGTTTTTCAATCAAAAACCATGTTGAACAGTCCATACTGTAGGCCTACACTTCAGCGCTGTCTCATACGCGATAGCTAATCGTGATTTCCAACATTGCTACTATCAAGAACAAGTATATCTGTGCAGATGCATGAAATTTCAAACTATTCCTCAAAAGTTTCGCATGCTTTTTGGTTCAAAAGCAGTTTTCGGTTCAGTTTTCCCGCAAAGTCTTTTTTGCTTAGCCTCGCATATTGGGTAATTGCTGAGTGCTCAG
>JBGOYH010000048.1:0-13102 GCA_041479575.1 Bathyarchaeia archaeon | reverse complement strand
GGGGTAGGGTAAAAAATTCCCCAATTTCCCTTTGTTTCCAATTTGGAGGTGTAATGAATGGCAATTGAAATAAAAGAGTATGGTTCGGCGACAGATATCGCAGAAACACTCGATAAGGAAATCTCTGAAACGAAAAGTATGCTAGGCGAATACCTGCGTCGATTAGACGACATCAGAGCCCTGGCTGAAAAATCAAGGAAAATCCGTGAAGTAGTCATGAAGCTTGCAGGAAAGAAAGCAACATCAGAAAGCCTGGGTGAAATCTCAATCGGCTCACTGAGCATAGTCTTGGACGCTAACCCGTTCCACGAATTGACAGCCATAGAGCAAGTTGTCCGTAGCCATCAGGAAAGACTCCTAGTCCTGCAAAAAGCTCGCGAAGCATTGAAGTGGCTAGATCAGCTGGGAGACACTGAAGGCCTGAAGTACCTCGTGGTTGAAAACGACGGAGTTCCTGAACGAATACTCTTCAGAATATCATAGGCGAAAAATGCGAAGTGAAAATCAATGGACAATGAATTCTACCCGTTTGCCCTAAAGAGCACTCTGGACGAGATGCAGAAGATCTGCCCTGAAATTAAGACTGCCTTCGCACTTGACGGAAACCGTAAATTAATAGCGCGAGGCGCAAATACCCCCGAAAACAGTCTTGCCCGCGCTATAGAACTCTTTGGAGAAGTGTTGGAGAAGGCCGAAGCCATAGGCGGAGTCGAGGACATAACTATCCAGGGCACAGACGGGAAGCTTAACGTTTCTCACATGGAGGAAATTTACCTCGTCACAGTCACGTCAAAGAAAGCCGACTTGAACTATGTAAACACAGTAACCCGCGTTCTTGTTCCGACGGTTCTGAAACTCCTCGAAAAACTCGCCCCTGCCCCCGTCAAAAATAATTCTCCCACTCTTGAAAGTGAACTTGAAACTCCCGTTGGCGAACGAACCGAAGAGCCCGAAGCATCGCCTGCTGAAGAGGCAGAACCTGAAAAGCTTGAAGAAATAGCAGAGTCTGAGCAAAAACTGGACAAGACCCTTCCTGAACCACTCGCCAACCAGTTCATAGTAGAAGAAATGAAAGGATTACTTGCTCCCTCAGACACCGTGCGCGTAGACAACAGCGTAATTGAACAATGGAAAGAACTCTACGAAGGCAAAAGCATAGAAGAGGCTGACGTTGAAACGTTCACCGGAAAGTCACTTCGCTGCAAGGTCAAACCCATAAAAGACGGAAAGCTTGAAGGACAAGGAAAAATCCAGATACCCAACAAGCTACAGCTTGTCTTAGACGTTAAGAAGGGTGAGCTTGTAAGGGTCAAACCCGCGATTGAGTGATGGAGGTTTATGTGTTATGGTGAAGAAAAGAAGAGAGACCGATGAAGTTACAACTACCGATGAGCCTATAGCCATCGAGACAGCTGCCTACGAAAGCAAATTACGTGAAAACTTGGAAGAAATCAAGAACTACGAAGGAGTGGTAGGTTACATACTGAGAAACACTACGTCCGCATCAATCGACCTCAAAGAGCCAGTGAAAATAATAGACTACGCAACTCTGTCTTCCACCGCATTTGACGCAACGGAAGAGTTTTCACGGCTTTTCGAACTTGGTAATGTTAAAGACATAGTCGTCAACGGCAAAAACCTCAAGATGCTTTCTCTTGCCGTCGAAGAAAACAAGATCAGCGTCTTCATGGAAAACAACGCCGACGTCGAAAAGGTTCTTAAAAAACTCCAAGCAGTCTAAGATTCAAATACCCCGTTTTTTGTGCATTTTTGATGCAATATTCTCCATACACCCCGTTTTTCAGAACATTTAAATTAGCGAATTCATAATATAGGTTGAGAGAAAGGAGTCGCTAATAGCCCTAAAGGTAGGGGCTATACGGGGAGTTCATTTGGTCGTCAGTAAGAACAATCACAGCAACAACCATCGAGGAAACCTAGACATAATCGCGGATATTTTGGACGCGTCTCATGGAGGCGTGAAGAAAACGTTCCTGATGTACCGTTGCAACTTGAGTTTTAAGCAGCTGAAGAATTATTCGCATTTTCTGCTCGGCAATGGACTGCTTCACATTGTTGCGGAAGAAGAATCTATCAATCGGCTTTTCCAGCTTACTCCTAAGGGGAAAGAGTTTTTGCGGGCCTATAGGGGCTTAAAAGCCCTTATGGAGTAGCTTTTTGAGCCAGAAATTTGCGCACAGTCTCTTCGAGTTTCACCCTGTTCTTATCGGTGTCCACTGTAATGAACGCGTATTCGCTCAAGAACTCGGTGATCTTCTTCGACTGACTTTCGTCCAGCTTAGCCTTTAACCGTATCTCATCTATGGAGTGCCATTGCCCGTCATTCAGAATCTCAAGTACGTCAGCAATTCTCTTAGGCGTTACCTCTCCCCCACTGAATACTGAAAGTCTTGTGCACATCTTGTTTAAAGCATTTCTGAAACGGTGTTTTAGAACGCAATACTAGAAAATTGTTATGGAGGACAAAGGCTTTATCGAAAGTAATAACAAAACAGAACCGAGAACACACGCAAATGCGCGAGAAAGCGGAATGGGTCAAAATCCTAATTGAATGTAAGAACAACGTACGAAAGAAGATCAAACCGCTCATAAAAACGGTTAATCAACCTCAACCAAACCTGGGCGTAGGAGCAGGCGGCGACCCTGTTAAGAAGGTAGATGTTGCAGCTGAAAACGCGATTGTAAACATTCTGAAGAGGAACAAGATCACATTCACTTTGATAAGCGAAGAATCTGGCATCGTGGAATACGGCGAGAGTCCGAGTCGATGTTATGTTACGGTTGACCCTATAGACGGCACAACTAACCTGGTCAGGGGATTACCTTTCTATGCGACTTCAATCGCGGTATCGACAGAACCGGCTTTGAAGACGGTTCATGCGGCTTTGGTGACAGACTTGTTTCACGGCACGACCTATACGGCTCAAAAGGGGTGCGGAGCGTATCGCGATGACCAAAGAATAACACCTTCACTAAGCGGTTCGGTTGGAGAAGGGGTCATGGGCATTGATTTGAACAGTTATAGAATCCAGAAACTCGCCCCAAGACTGACGGCTTTGATGTCGGAAGCAAAGCACATAAGACACTTCGGAGCCAACGCTCTGGAACTTTGTTATGTGGCAGACGGTACAATTGATGCCTTTGTAGATATACGGGGAAAACTCCGCACAACCGATGTGGCAGCTGCTTGGCTGATCATAAAAGAGGCAGGTGGAATCATAACAACGTCGGAAGGAAAACCGCTGGATGCCAGACTTGATCCCAGGCAGAAAGTTGAGTTTATAGCAGCTGCAAACATCAAGACATACGAGAGAATACTGAGTCTGATTGGAGCTGAAAAGGAAGCAAAATGATAACTCCACTTCCGCCATACCCGGCTGCATTGGTCAGATCAAATCGTGTTAGAACAATAGCGATCGCCGATCTACACATAGGCTGGGAAATGGCTCTTTCTGACAAAGGCATACATGTTCCATCGCAGATGCCGAAGCTGTTGAAGAAACTGAAAGAGCTTCTGAACATTTACAAACCAGAAAAACTCCTGATCCTTGGTGATATCAAGCACACGGTGGCAACAGCTGGAAAGATTGAGTGGCAAGATGTGCCAGAATTCTTCAATGAGGCAAGAAAGCATGTGGCTGAAATATCTATTATCCGCGGCAATCATGACGGAAACCTAGACGCTTTACTTCCTGAAAATGTGAAGACAATGCCCGCTACCGGTGTGACGGTGAATGACACAGGCTTTTTCCATGGACACCAATGGCCTTCACCCGACCTTCTTGGATGCAAGACTCTTGTGATGGGGCATGTCCATCCGGTCGTAGCTTTCCGTGACCCTGCAGGCTTCAGAGTCACGCGGCAGGTCTGGGTGAAAACAAACTGCAACGCGACTGAACTTGCCAGAATATTGCTGCGGAAAAACAAGATAAAGATCGAAGAAAACTCTGAGAAAACATTGTACAAACATTTCAAGATCAAACCGAGAACGTCGCAGCTTTTCATAATGCCATCTTTCAATGACTTTTTGGGAGGCAGACCGTTAAACGAAAGAAAGCCTGCGCATAAACTCGATTCAGAAATGGTTGCGGGTCCAGTTCTCAGGTCAGAGGCGGTGGATATGAAGAATGCAGAAACGTATCTTCTCGACGGAACCTTCCTTGGAACACTTGAACAACTCAGGACATTGAGTTAGAGGACGATTCAGCATAAGACTTATAGAAAAGACGTTCCTGATACGATAGAATGGTGGAAAAATGCCATCAGAAGACGATTATCCAGAATGGTTCAGAAAGAAACGTTCCCCATTCTTCAAAAGCTGGGGTTTCGACGATGTCGACAAGATGTTTGAAGAAGTGGAGAAGATGATGGAAGACGAATTCAAAACGTTCACTTCACGAATCCCAAAAGATTACGTTAGAGAACGCAAACTTCCAGACGGATCGACAGCCCGTGAATGGGGACCGTTTGTTTATGGATACAGTGTAAAAATAGGCCCAGATGGAAAGCCGGAGATCCGCGAGTTTGGAAACGTCAAACCGACCCCGCGTGGACTGCCTCAGGTGCAGGAAGAACGTGAGCCGTTAGTTGACATAGTTGAAACAAACGGTGAAATTCATATCGTCGCAGAATTGCCAGGTGTAGACAAGAAAGACATCAAGTTAAGCGGGACAGAGGAATCGTTGACTATCGAGGTTGATAATCCGCAACGCAAGTACTACAAGGAAGTCAAGTTGCCTGCGAAAGTGAAAGTCAGGGAAGCAAAAACAGCATACAAAAACGGCGTCCTTGAAGTGACTTTTCCAAAGCTCACAGGCGAAGACCATCCGAAGGGTGAGTCCATACACATAGACTGACCATCACACGGCCTTACTCACATTGGACACGGCAAGGGTAGTTCGTTAGCGCATGGACGAAAAATCAGAAATCGACATACTCAACGACGTCTGCAAGAAAGCAAAAGCAGACGGCAAACTGACGGGCAAAAACTTGACGAAGCTCTACGAGATCTTTGGCCAAAGGTTCACGAGAGCCTTTGAAGCCTTGAAAGAAAACCGAGTGAAAAAATATGTTTTCAAACCCAGCGGCAGAACAGTCTGGATTGTCGTAGGAAGAGAGCGAGACTACCTCATAATGGCCGAGGCTGAATTCTGCACATGCGACGATTTCTACTTCCGCGTTCTCGACAGAAAAGTGCATCTGTGCTACCATCTTATCGCACAGAAATTGGCTAAGAATTTGGACTGGTATGAACTCGTAGAAGAGCACGACGAGTTATATGATTCGCTCATGAGTGAGTGGAGAAAGGCTACTGCTTAAATACTTAAACTCGAATAGACTTGCGAAAGGAGAACGTTTCCATGGATATAGGAGCATACTTTGAGCTCGTCAAATACATCCTTATGACTGCCACTTTCGTTGTGCTTGTCTTGATATTTCTGCACGTTTTCTATGGCAAAGAAGAGAAAACAGACTAACCATTTGTCTTCTCCATTTTCCTGCGCGTCAAGTACAAGACAATGACGCTTAAGGTTGCCAACATTATTGAGAACAGGATCAACCAACTTGCCGACTCCTTACTCAGACATTAAGTACATAGCAATGGTCAGCATGATGAGAAGCATGGCGATTATTACGATCACGATTCCAACTACTACAAAAGTGAAGCCCATGCTGTAAAGTACGTTTGCGTCCATCCCTGTGTTGAAGCCCCGCACAGGTTGAAAAACGTCCAATGGATTTTAATAAGCCTTATAGCATCAGTTGTCCTTCGACCTCAGCAATGTCGGAGCAGCGATGAAAGAAGAAATAATCAATCAAATCACTTCGGCGTGCCCTATGATCTCAAAAGCCCAAATTCTAGACAGGCTTGAGAAGGAGAAAAGGAAAACTGGCGGGTTCATCTCCGATGAGACCCTTCTGCGAATGATAGCGGCGGAGTTCGGCTGTAAAGGAACATACAGTAAAGTGGAGATGCCCTCGCTCATGATCAAAGACCTGATGCCAGGCCTAAATGATGCTACAGTCATTGGACGAGTGTTGGCAATTTTCCCTCCCAAAGACTTTGCGACAGCCAGAAAAGGAAAGTTAGCAGGTCTACTGATTGCTGACAGAAGCGGCCTTTTGAGAATCGTCGTGTGGAACGACAAGACGGCTCTGCTTGAAAACGGAAACGTAAACGTTGGTCAAGTGGTCCGTTTTTGTCATGGATATACGCGGGACGATTCAAGCGGAAAAGTGGAGTTTCACTTGGGAGATAAGAGTGAGGTTGAATCGAACCCTGAGGGCGTCATGGAAAAAGAGTATCCGGATATTCGCAGGTTTTCAACAAAAATCAACGATTTGACCGCGAGCCTCAGAAACAAAAGAATAAACGTCGTCGCGACGGTCAAATGGGTTTTTCCTTCATCAAGATTCAACAGGGAAAATTCATCCAAAGGTAAAGTGATGCGTTTTATCTTGAATGATGGCACGGGGGAAGTTCCTGTTGTGGTTTGGAATGAAAAGGTGGATGAACTGGAAGGGAAGTTGAACGTTGGCGATAAGCTGCAGGTTGTAAACGGGAAGCTCAAAAAGGCTTTGGGAGAAGGTTTTGAGATCAACGTTGATGCTTCAGGTTACGTGGGGCCGTTAATGGAGACCGAAGAGATAGACAATATTGCCAATTTGAAAGAGGGAATGGAACAGGTGAACGTCGAAGGTGAAGTTGCCACAAAACCTGTTCTGAGAGATGTGAAAACGGCCAAGGAAGAACTGCTGAAGCTGGCAACCTTCGAAATCAAAGATGAAACTGGCAGAATATTGGTGTCTGCATGGCGCCAACACGCAGAAATCGCTGAGAAGTTGAAGCTGGGCGACAAGATATTCATCAAGAATGCCTACGTGAAAAAGGGTTTCACCGACCAGTTTGAAATATCAACGAGAAACGCAACATCGATTACAATCATGTAGTATATACCCACTCTGGTGCCGGGGGCGGGATTCGAGCCCGCGACTTCTGGACATCAGGCGCCTATTTGGCCCGTTCGTTGTTCTCCAGATTATGAGTCTGGCGCCCTGGCCAGGCTAGGCTACCCCGGCTCTGTCACTTCAGGCAATTTGGATTAGGAGAAGCCTGATTTAAGGTTATTCGGCTATTGATTGCCAAGAACGGCTGCGACTCCATCACCAGTGTCGTGTGGTTTTCTTTTTTGGAATATTGCGGGCATGGAATAGAGTATTAGTTACTCTGTAGAAAACAAAATAAAGTTGAGTATGGTGTAATGGTCTATTTGGCTTGCTTCTGCATTTCCAACAAGTGTCTCGCAAGTGTTGAGAATGTTAGGTATCGATAGTGGATTTGGTCATCAAGATTAATCAGGAAAGTGTGAAGTACGAACTTGCTTTGAGGGATAAACTGCTTCATCCAATTCTGGAAATTCGAATAATCAGAATAGTCTTTATGAAGAGAAATCACTACCCCGTTGGCATTTTCTCCCAAACCTCGCTCAATCATCACGGCTTGAGGAATTTCGGACAGTCTCTTCCCGTATTCTTCGATTAGTTTTCTCATGGCTTCCAAATCGCTGGGAGTCACGAAATCAGCAAAAGTTAAGGCACATATGTGAAATCCGAGTTTGTGGAAATCTGGAATAATCGTATACTCTCTTATGACCCCCATTTTCCTCAGTCGTTCAGTCAATCTGCTGATGGTAGGTTGAGAAACTCCAAGCGCTTTGGCCAGTTCTCTGTCGCTTCTGTGACTGTTCTTCAATAGCTCGGCGACAAGTCTCAGTTCGATTTCCTTCACTGAAACCACTTGTCCCATTTGTTTGGCAGATTCCATCATATAAAACCTGTGAATCTGTTGTAAGAATTAGGTCAGAGCAGACTATTCTACTTCGTGCAATGAACGATTATTTGAGAGATGCGATTGGATGAGACTGAACCCCAATCTTCACCTATTCTTTTGGGTTTGGGAGCAAACTTAACCGCACACACACACTTGCCTGCAATATTTATCTGCGCTCCACAAGACTTAACCGCAGAGTTGAACAAATGAAAACTACCAGTAAGGTTACGAAGCAATATCTGAGGTGGCGGCATATTGAGTGGAGAGAATAGTAAACAATCGGCATTTGGGCTCAGCATTAAGTGGATTCCGAGGGCAGGACCCGTCCTATTCGTTTCTTGGAAGAATAGAAGATTGGGTTTGGCTTTCTTTTGTCATAGAAAAGAAGATAGATGCCTGAAGCTCTTTGGCCATACCACTTTGCTATGCGCCAGATGTGTCGGAATCTGCGCGGGAGCATCTTTGGCTTTACTGGTCTTGCTTGCTCACATAAGTATGCCCATAATACTGGCGGGAATTCTGTGTGTGCCCCTTGTTGTTGATGGGTTTTCTCAACTATTTGGTTTGCGTGAGAGCAACAATGCCTTGCGATTCTTTACTGGAGTGGCGTTTTCCATCGGATTGATGCTTATTCTGTTTCAGAGGTGAAACTCATGCCGGACAATAACAACGAGGCCTGCGGAATCTGTTGTTTACTATTGTTCATGATCGTAGGTGTAGTTTGGCTATGGATGACATATCCTGCTGCAGCGATAGGCTTGGCAATCATGATTCTTTTGGTTGCCGTTTTTGGAGTCCAAAGATGGTTCAAAGCAAAAGAGGCAGCTGCACAGGCAAAAAACGAAGCAATAAGAGCAGAAGAGGAACGAAAGAGGAGACGTGAGCAATTTGAGCAGGAGCAAGCAGCAAGGGGCTTGGTAAGATTTGTTGACGAATACGGGAACGAAAAGTGGGGAACAAAAGAAGAGGTTCGTGAATGGCAGCAAGAACAAAGAGAACAGGAAAGACTCGACAAAGGTTTGGTTGTTAGAGAAAAAGAGACTGTTATCAGGGAGATCGTCAAAGTGCGTTGCCAATATTGCGGGAGACTTTATGAAGAGATGCAAGAAAAATGTCCACATTGTGGCGCATCAAGGTAAGTCCTTTTTCTATGCCTACGCGCGCGCTATAGATAGATGTTATCGAAATCGAGTATACAGTACAAATCAACAAGAAAGTTGGCAGTACGAGGGGTCAAAAAGCACAAAAACTTACCCCCTCATAATGAACTAAGACTGATACTGCGAGGGGTAAAAAAGATTCGAAAAGTTACCCCTCAACAATGCGCGCGCGAGCTTTTACAAGGGCAGGTCTAGATAGTCATGGATAAAGAGTAAGGTTTCATTCTCTTAGAAAGTATCTTTTTGACCGGCTGACAGCTGTAGCTTCTATTGAGAAAGCCAAGCAGATTATTGGTAAGAAGGTCTCAGATGCTGACCAAGTTTACTTGGGAGTAGAGAACTTGAGAGACATCTATCAAAGAGCCATGCCTTCAATAGTGGTTGGGAATGGCAATGGTGCAGAGACAAAGAAAAGAGTAGACCTTCTAGAAGAAGAAAACTTGAGACTTAAAGAGCAACTCAAAGAGCTGAATGTGGCAGTAGAGAACTTGAGCACTAACAAGAGAACTGGCTTAAAGGAAATAGCTC
The DNA here is from genome assembly GCA_041479575.1 of Bathyarchaeia archaeon. Lineage (GTDB taxonomy): Archaea > Thermoproteota > Bathyarchaeia > Bathyarchaeales > Bathycorpusculaceae > DASPPK01. The sequence continues at coordinate 3,562 of JBGOYH010000048.1, read as the reverse complement.
AAGATGCAGAAGGACTAACTACAGAAGACCTTAAGCTTTTGAAACAAATGGTCCTGGAGTTTGCTGGTAGAAAGAAGCGGGCTCAATAGCCTCTCTTTTCTTTTGTATTTAGATTTTCTATAGTAGCTCTCATCCAACTGCTTCAGTCAACAATCTCTTTATTGAAGTACTTTTCAGGTGGTTCTCTCTGAATATATACACCATGTCCTGCTTTTGAAAGCATTTTCTTCTTACAGAGTTCATTCAAAGCAAACCATAGAGTTGTTTTAGGATAGTTGTGACCTTGGTCTGCAAGTGCACCCTTAATCTCAGAAAAGACCCTCTTTGCTGCAAAATAGTTCTGAGAGTACATGGATATTAGCATTTGTTCAGGTTTTACTGGCTCCCCTCTTTGAGAGACAATCATTGTTGTGCCAACACTCACTGTTTCATTGACAATGGTAATCAAATCATCTCTAGAACTAATCTTATAACCAATTTTCTCCAAAGCAGAAAGATACTCCATATATGCCACAGGCATTTCACTTATGCAGGATTTTGCAATAAGTATTCCAGCTGCTCCTGTATCATGTGCACCCTTCTTATTTCTTTGGGAGTAGGCATATTTCATTCGGTTAATCAAAAATTGTATTTCATCAATTTGTTCAGATAATAGACTCATTACCTTATTTGCCCTATCCTCAAATTTGAGAATCTCTAGTACCTCAGGATGTTTATCAGCAACAGCTAATCTGTTGACAAGTCTCTCACTAGCAAGACCACAACGAATCACAGCGTCACGAAACTCTCTGGTCATGAATTCCTCAAAGGCATAGATATAGTGCTGGAAGAAACAGATGACTAGGTCAAGCTCCTTATAGATAACAACTTTGTCTTGGCTCTTTGGCAGTGCTGAAAGATAGTATTTGTCAATTACTTGTGTCAGTCTATCATGCCCTAGATACTTCTTGTGCCAGATGTCAAGAACCCATTTGAGGTCTTTGATTAGTCTGCTCTCTTCTTCATTACTTAAAGAGAGTTTTTTCCATGCTGTATCACGCACTCTATCAAGTATATCCTGTATCTCACTTTCATCTGGATACTTCCTTGGTTGGTCAGACAATTCAGTTCAAGCTTGGATTATACTTGTGAAGACTTAAATTGTTATCTCTAGTAATTAGATTTGATGCAAATGAGTGAAGAAAAGAAACAAACATCTGGGTTCAAGATAAAGTGGGCAGACAGAGAGATCGAATACTACGGTGATAATGCCCCAGACGTGTTCAAGACGGTTTTCGAGTATGTCAAGAGTGCCCCAATTACCAATGTTCCATCTGTGCCGCCTTCAACTCAACCTCCAACTCAGCCACTAACCCAACCACCAACTCAGGAAGCAATGAAACCACCAACATCCACTGTTGAGGGCGATGTATATGAACGAATCATGAAAGATGCAGAGGTGACCAAAGAGCAAGTCCTTAGCGCAATCAAGTTTGAGAAAAGGGCGGGGTTTTCTGAGTCGATCCCTTGCTTGCCATCTCATCCACACGTCCGTGATGCCGTTGTTTTGGTTTCATATGCACTACAACTGGGATTTCAGAGGACATTGATTGAAGTAGCAGACTTGAAGAAAATATTGAGAGAAGATGGCTATCCATTACCGGGAAGTGAGTTGGGCATAATATTGCGGGATTTTCGAAGAGATAACGTGACAATAACCTCACAAACAAAGGGGCAATACAAACCTTTCAGCCTCGCGAATAAAGGATTGGACAGAGCTAGGAATCTACTTAAGACTGGTAGTAAATGAGCAAAACCATAAGAAAACGAATGGAGAAACAAGAGACTAGAGCCTGGTTCCTAACTCCTCAAGAACAGAGTTTACTTGAAGATATCAGAGCTAATAAAAGACCTTTTCCAATCCCTATTGGTCTAGACTCTCCTTTAGGCAGCTACTCCTACAAGGCCACTCTAGAGTAGAAGTTAGAATATAGACAGGCATTGGAGAAGAAGCTCAGAGAAGCCAAGAAGAAGAGACTCAGGGAGCATAAGAGAACTTAGATATTTTCTTCTCTCGTAATATTCCAGATTTGAGAAGCTGGTTTAAGAGACTTGCAGCCACACATTGTTTTCTAGAGGAAGAATGATGGTATCCATAGTGCTATTTAATCTGTTTGAGAGAGAGAATAGTATTATATATTAAGATACCACGTATGATTTGTCGAAGAAGGCATAGAGCAATGTTGGAAAAGATGGAGATAGGCGAGCACATCAGGCGAGAGGACGAGCAACAGGAAATAAAGGAGACGATTGAGAGCACCCTGTACAAGCTGCAGGAACTGAAGGAAAGAGTCGCAGAGCTCAAACGCAAATGTGAGGAACTCAGGAGAATGGAGTCAGAACGACTTAAAAAGATCACCGAAAACGTTCTGCAGTGCGACAAATGCGGGCACGCGTTGGATCCAGCTGAACAAGTGGTCATCAGAGATGCCAATGGAGAAGAGAGAAGACACTACCACAAAGAATGCTTCAAAACACTGTTCAAGTAACAATTGTGCTCAATTCGAGAACGGATAAACCTTCAATCTTTCACTAACTTTTCTAATCCAGACTTTTTGCCAAAATATACAACGTTCGCCATGCCAACGAAGAGACCGGATTCCACAACGCCAGAAATGGCTTTCAGGTCGCTTGCCAATTCAGCTGGCCTGCGTATCAATCCGAAATCCACGTCCAAGATGACGTTGCCGTTGTCTGTTATGACAGGTCCTACCTTACCTTTTCCCTCTCTCAGAACGGGCTTCCCGCCCAACTCTTTCAGTCTGCGCATTATGACCGGTACAGCAAGAGGCAAAACTTCCACTGGGACTGGTTGACTGTTTTCGCCCAGTACCTTGGCTTTCTTGCTTTCGTCAGCAACTATGACATAATATTTGGATGCACAAGCAACAATTTTCTCGCGCGTAAGAGCCCCGCCCATGCCTTTGATCAGGTTCAAATTGGCATCCACCTGGTCAGCACCATCAATTGTCAAATCCAACAAGGGGTGCTCTTCAAGTGTCGTTACGGGGATTCCGTCTTTTACGGCGAGCATGAAGGCTTGATAAGACGTTGGGACACCCAGAACACGGATTTTTTCACGTCTCGTTTTTCTTCCAATTTCTTCTATCACATAGGCGGCTGTGCTTCCGCTTCCCAGCCCCACAACGAAGCCGTCTCTCACATGTTTCACGGCCTCTAAGGCCGCGTTCTCCTTTGCCTTCTCAATGTCGTCCTGTTTAGGATTCAATCTCCATCTGCCCCAGTCGATCTAGAACCTTCTCAACTTCAGAACGGATCTCTTCAATTCTCCTTTCAGCTTCAGTTCTTTGACTGGCTTTCGGCGCGGGCGGCTTTCGCTTTTTCTTCGCCTTTTCTTCGCCACCAGCTTTCTCCTCTGATAACGCCTCAGCTTCTTCCAACTCAGACGCGATGGTGACCTCTCTTAATGGTTTCACCTCAGTCTTGGAGCGTAGTTCTTCGATCTTTGTGCTCAGGTCGTCGAAGCGTTCGCTGAAAAGTTTCATCAAGTCTTCCTGCATGG
>JBGOYH010000047.1:0-13430 GCA_041479575.1 Bathyarchaeia archaeon | reverse complement strand
GATTCTCAAGCGCGCGTGGGATCAAGACCTGCTTGAAGAAGGACACTACGTTGTTGCTTATTGTCCTGGCTGCCAGACAAGCCTCAGCAACGCCGAAGTAGGCTTCGAAGGCTCATACCAGATCGTTGAAGACCCAAGCCTCTACTTCAAGTTCAAAGTAGCCGACAAACAGAACGAGTACCTACTTGTCTGGACAACAATGCCCTTCACGCTCATCACAGACACGATGCTGGCTGTTCGACCAGAAGCTGACTACGCAAAGGTGCAGGTCGGTGAGGAAGTGTGGGTTCTGGTTAAGTCACGCGTCGAACCACTCATGAAAGAGCTTGGCATAGAAAAATACAAGGTGATAGAGACTGTTACTGGAAAGAATCTTGAAAACACAGGTTACGAATACCCATTCAAAGACATAGTTCCACGACAAGCTGAACTTGAAAAAAGCCACCCATCAGTGCACAAAATCATCTGCGAGGATTTTGTAGATGTTGAGACAGCGACGGGAGTGGTTCATCTTTCGCCTGGAAACGGCGAAGAAGACTTCTTTGCCGCGATGAAACGTGGAGTGCCAATATTCGCTCCGTTTGATGATGAAGCCAAATTCACAGCGGAAGGCGGAAAATTCTGCGGCGTATTCGCAAGAGACACTGACAGCATGGTTGTCGAAGAGCTTCGAAGCCGGGGCTTGCTCGTCGAAGTAAAACCTGTAAAACACGAATATCCCACATGCTGGCGTTCGCACCACAAAGTAGTGTGGATCGCAAGAAAAGAATACTTTCTGAGAACAGACAAGATAAACACCAGAGTCTTGGAAGCAGCTGAAAAAGTAGCGTACTTCTACGACGAAACGAAGAACAGGTTCATGAGCTTCTTGAAGGAAGGCAAGCCATGGTGCATATCCAGAGAACGCGTTTGGGGAGCACCATTGCCAGTGTGGAAATGCAAAGAATGCGGAGCAAAGACGATAGTTTCCAGCAAAAAAGAGCTACTTGAAAAGGCCCTTGAAAAACCGAAGGGCGACTTTGAGCTTCACAAGCCTTGGGTGGATCGGATAACTTTCAAATGCCAAAAATGTGAAGGCACAATGTACCGAGAAGATTTTGTGCTTGACACTTGGCACAACAGTGGAGCTTCGACCTACGCAAGATTCACCGATGAAGAATTCGCCGAGTATGTGCCAGTTGACTTCTTGACAGAAGGAGTTGACCAAACCCGCGGATGGGCCAACTCACTCCTGCTCGAGTACGTTATACTTACCGGAAAGCCTGAATCGCCGTACAAGGCATTTCTGTTTCAAGGCTTGGCTCAGGATGCAAAAGGCAGGAAGATGAGCAAAAGCCTGGGAAACGTCATAGAAGCCAATAAGCTTCTGAACAAGTATTCAGCAGACGTGAGCAGGTTCTACTGTCTCCGTAAGTGTTCGCCGATAGACTTCATAGACTTCGACCCTAACGAACTCGGACGCCGAACCTACCAGATACTTTCCACACTTTACCACCTGAACAGATTCTTTGTGCAGAACGCAGAATTTGACGATTTCAACCCGAATAAAAACACGTTGGAATGGGCAAGAAAGGGAAAGCAACTGAAAAGTCCAGACTTATGGCTGCTTTCGAAGCTCCAAGAAACCGTGGACATCTACACAGGCAAGCTGGAAACATGTGAATTCAACCTTGCACTAGCGGTTCTAGAAGATTTCGTAATAGAAAGTCTCAGCAGGCTTTACGTGCCAATGGTTCGCAAAGAACTCTGGACAGACGATCCAAACACCCTTGACAGACGATTAGCGGTGTATGCAACGCTGTGGCATGTGCTAAAAGCGGTGACACTGCTCTTCAACCCTGTGACGCCATTTTTGAGTGAAGCTCTGCATCAGAAGATCTATAGAAAACTTGACTCTACACTGCCAGAATCAGTAAATCTTGAAACATGGCCAAAATCAGACAGCAAGCTTCGGGATGAGACTCTGGAAGAGGACTTCCGAACATTGTTCAAATGCGTTTCGCTGGTCTATTCTGCCAGGCAAAGCGTCGGATTGAAGAGAAGATGGCCCCTGAACAAGTCGGTTGTGGTTGGTCCGGAACAAGTATGCAAGGCCTTGAAAGGGGTTGAAGAACTGTTCCTCGAACTTGCCAATGTGAAAACCGCAGAATATGCGACCGGTAAAACTCCGTCAAGCGTTGCTTCAGAAGGATGGGCGTCCGCTTCCGAAGGAGAGTTGCAAGTCTTCTTGGATGCTCACCGAGACGAAGGGCTTCTGGGAGCGGGGTTGATGCGCGACTTGGCCAGAAGGGTTCAGGCCCTGAGAAAAGAACTGGGCTACATGCCAACTGATGTTTTGGAAGCGGTTTACGTATCTGAACTTGATGACGAAAGCATCAGACTGTTGGAGCCGTACGTTTCCGAGATGAAGGATCTTGTTCGAGCAAAGAAGGTATTGCTTCAAGGGGCTAAAAGGGAAGAGACCGTCGAATGGCACGAGTCTCAGTTGGACGATAAGAAAGTCGCTTTGGCTGTTCTAGGTGAAAAAGCAGAGTAAGACTTTAGTATGCTTCGGTGGAGATATCTCCCGAAAAGTCGCTCTTTTCTCGATTTTCCCATTGATACATTATCCATTCTTTACACCTTCTCGGAGATGCACAATAAGATCTCCGAAGTTACATCATGCATATGGTGAGTTATAAGGATAGGCCCTGAACTACTCACTGTCAAAGGGCATGAGTTCCCGAAAAAGAGAAAAGCTAGCGGGTTCATTTGAAACCCACCAACAGTGGAGACATCTCCCGCACTGGCTTCTTGGTAGGGGTTGACTCATGTGATACATGAGTGAGGGTGGCCTGTTAGCTCATTGTCTGTCACTGTCGCACATTGTGGCGAACCTAGGGTCCCGTGGCATTGCATTTGATACAGGAAGTGGCTGCAAGACGCTGTTTCAATGCTTATAGAAGACTCTTTCACAAAGTATTTAAAGGCATACGCGGGCAGTGTTCTCAGAGATTTTAAGCAGACTGGAAGGAGAGGGGAAAAATGAAAAGAGTATTAGTGGTTCTGATAATTGGTATCTTGTGTGTTTCAGCATTCTCAATATTTACTCCACATGTGAAAGCTGTTGCGCCTCCTGTTATTTCTTCGGTAAGTGCGATTACAGCAACTAGATTACAGACTATACACATTTATGGCAGTGGCTTTGGCAACACTTGGCCTCAAACTGTCAGTCTTGGCGATGGTTCTGTAGATACCCTGAGTAGTGCGACTCCGTACATGTGCGTTTCCGATAATGGGAAGTATCAGAGGACTGGTGACCCTTCCGATGGCGGTGATAATTGGGCTGCCGGAATCATTTCACCGAGCTGTTACGCGATGGTCGGCATTATCCTGTTAAGTTGGTCCGATAACGAGATTGTCCTTGGCGGTTTTGGCACTGCCCTTGGAGTAGGTCAAGGCACTTGGTACATAGCAAATGGAGATCCAATAACCGTAACTGTAGTGACTTCAAGTGGACAGGCTGCCTACACTGTTATCGTAGCCATTCCGCCTCTCACCTATAGTGTCTTTTTTGAAGGATCAGGTGTGGGTAATCCTGCGCAAGTATGGAGCGCCACCTTGGATGGCTACGGCACGGAGTACTCAAACGGACCAGGCAACACGATACACATAATAATATTCACTGGAGTGGCGAATGGGGGACCATACTCGTTCATTGTGACGCCGCCGTCTGGCTTTGTTGCGCAACCAACATCGGGCACCATTACGGTTAACGGGGGGGATGCCCACCAGCCGACAACCTTCAACCCAGTCCCCGTAACCTACACCTTTACATTGACGGCAGGCTCGGGAGGGTCAGTTTCATATTCGTTTAGCCTAGGCTCGGGCACCGTGTCATCTGGACAGCCACAACAGCTCACCGTTCCTCAGAGCTGTCAGATCTCCATGACAGCCAACCCTGACTCGTTGCATGTCTTCCAGACTTGGTCAACAACTGGGCCTGTGTCCGTATCCGACCCTTCTTCAGCTTCTACCACAGCCACGGTAAATGGGAATGGTGGTGTGACAGCCAATTTCGCATATAACCTTAGAGTCAGCATTTCCCCGACCAGTAAATTGATTCAGATTGGCGAGTCTGTAGCCTTCACAGCTACGGCATCAGGCGGTTCTGACGGCTACACATACGTGTGGTACTGGATGCAGTATGGCACGACACCCCCGAACGATGGTTCTCAGAGTACTGGCACGTCCAATATGTATACCTTTACTCCATCAAGCGCTGGCGGTTATGGCGTTTATGTCATAGTAACAGACAGTGGAGGGAATACTGCCCAGAGTCTGGCATCATCAGTGACCGCGCGCGCGGAGATTCTTCTTGGCGCAAGTCTATCCTTTTCCTCAATAATCTTGGACTGGCAACCCCCTACTAACCCACCATCACCAGTATTAGAATACTACATTTTCAGAGGGACATCAGAAGGAGGCGAAGGTGTTTATCCAGATTATATAGCCCAAGTGAATGGAGATGTGAAGACTTATGAAGACAAGTCTGTCACGACAGGCATTGTTTACTACTACTATGTGCAGGTAGGCTACGCAAATGGGCCGGGTGAGCAATCAAATGAGGTCAAATGCGCTAGTTTCGAAAGTGTCAAAGGAGTGATGTCAAGGATAGAACTTACAAAAGTGGGCGATGTACCGCAATGTTTCTCTATTCAGCAGAATATCGAGATTCCTGTGAGAGGAACCTTAGCGAACGGTGTCCTAACTCTTAGCGAATACTACTGGGTTCAAAACATAGTCTATGTATTTGGTCAAGAGACGTGGAAAATGGCAAGTTCCATGCAGATTTGGCACATGAAGGTAAGTGAAACTGATCCGGCGAAATTCGAGTACCAACACTTGGATGATTGTCGTGGCAAGAGCCCTGTGGGGAACTGCATCCCTGTTGGAGGCCAATACGATAGTACAGTGTTACTGAAGACGTGGATTGACGGCAACACTCTGAAGATGACGAACAATTTCATCAATGACTTTGAGTACACATTCCCAATCAATGCATTTGCAGATTTGCCCTGTTCAAAAGAGCCATTCCTTGGAGTACTTGGCAAGTCACCTGAAATCGTTCTCGTAGGAACGGGGGAAGGCCACGATCTGAAGATACCGATGTATCCGAATGCGGCTTTCAATGGTCCGATGGAAGGTCTTGAGAAATCCTGTTTCGTAATTGGCAGTGACACAATAGCTGCGCAGAATTGGTGGGTCCCCACAAAGGCTGACCCCCCGATGACAACGACTAAGGAGACTTCTAATGGTCTCGCCTGGGACATGGCAACAGGGCGCTTTCATTATGATCCTTTTAGTTCAGGCGAAGGCTTCTGGTTTAGACCTGATTTCATTGGTTCACCACCAAACTTCCCGAATCAAGCAACTCCTAAGCTAAAGAGTGTAGTGGTAAGTCTGCAATGTCCAGCAAATCTGAGTGTAATCGATGATCAAGGGAACTTTGCTGGATTCAATCAAACTTCTGGGCAGATTCAGAGTGAGATTCCGTTCGCGTTTTTCTTAGATGAGAAGACTCTTTGGATCTTGGATCCAAATGAAACCTATACTGTTGTGGTCACTGGACGAGGAAGTGGCAACTTCACCTTATTAATCTCGATGACGGATGAGAACGGACAGGCGTCAATGCTTTGGAACAAGACGGAGACAATTACTCAAAATGAGTCTTTGTCTTGGAGTTTGACACCAACCAGCCAAGAAGAATACATAGTGACTTCAAACAACCCTTTTGCAGTGCAGATTTCGCCATTATCAGCTTCGCTACTTGTGGGACAATCCGTGACTTTCACCTCCACGGTACAAGGCGAAACACCACCTTACACTTATCAATGGTATCTGAATGGGAACCCTGTCTCGGGAGCAACATCAGTTTCTTGGATTTTTACGCCATCTGCAAGCGGAATCTATTACGTGTACGCGAAAGTAACGGACACAAGTAGCAGCACAACCCAATCTGAAACCGCCCGCATAATAGCTGCAGCAGTTCCTGTCGGAGGTTACTCGGTTCTAATACAGGTTCCCACCAGAACAGAGCCAATCTTACCATACATCGCTTTGATAGCAACCCTGACAGCAGTCTTCACAAAACTGAAGCCGAAGACCAAAAGAAAACGCTAGAACCATGCAATCCCACCTTTCAGTCCCCGCTAAGAATGAGAGTCTGAACCTTGAGAAGAACGCCATGCTTCAGTTCAGTGACAAGTCGGAGCGAGAATCCGTATCCGTTGTTCAAAACGTCTTTCAACGTCCGATTTTCATGACACGTGAGGCATTCAACAATACATTCAAGGACTTGTTAGAGAGTCTTGTGAGTTTGTGGATCTAGTGCCTTGCCAGAAGAGATAGACTTTTGTCTGCATCAGGAAACCGCAGATCTTTATGAGGTTGGCAAGCTTGTTCAGGTCCGCGGTCATTATCTCTTTGACGTAGGCGCTCTTTGTGCCGAATGGGAGATGATAAGAGAAGCTCTCAATGAACCTCGCTTGGCTTTGCTTCCCGAAAACTTTTCTTGTCTTCGAAGCTTTTGGACAAACCCCCTCTACGTTTTCAACATACAGGTGTACGCGCGTTAATGTTTAGCTGAAATAAGTTCTCTACTGGTAGTTTCTTAGGAGGTGGATGCTTTATACAAAGACGTAACTTGTCGGAATCGGGTATGTTATTTGCTTTTCTACCTTCACAAGATGTTATGCCAAAACAAAGCCATTTATCTCTTCCACCTCATCAGTTCTACGGAACCTACACTCACATCCTCTACATAATTCCTCATTGTACGGCTTACTCATTTTCACGTCACCTACTGTGGCGGTAACGGCTCTTCTGCGTTTCTTTGCCGTTTTCTATGCCTTTTGATCTTGAGAATTCTCTTCATTCTCTTTTCCATAATCAACGATCTTACAGAACTCACGGTTAGCATTCTCAAAATAGATGCTTCTAGATCGTCCATGCGAAGACATGTCATGGGCAAGCAGCAGACCCTCAAACCGTCACAGCAAACAAAGAAAAAGGGGACTTGTGCGGGAGATATCGCCAAGCGAACCACCTAAGGCTTTAGGAACGAATCTTCAACAACCTATTTAATGGCAATTCCCGAAAGCCCAAGTTCCTCGTTTTGCCCTCCGCGTTTCATAGGTAGGTGAATAAGGCATCGGTGATTGACAAATGATACAGCGCGCAGGTAAGAAATGAGCGAGAATGAACGAAAGTTCAGATAAAACCACCTGAGCAGAAGTGAAAATGAAAAGAAGGAGTGAATAATGAAAGATTTTGAACTGAAGTTGATTTCTGAATTGATGGAAGATTCCAATAGCCTCAGATTACTGTCCCATATGCGGAGCTAAGCAAAAGGAAGGTGTTTAGCTATGAATGAGGCTAAGAAGTGTCCTAAATGTGGTGGAGAGCTTGAAAAGGGTGTCATGCAGGCTTCCTTTGTCGTCTTTTGGAACAAGGATGACATTGAAGAGCATCTAACTTCGGTGTGGAGATTGAGCAGAAGAAACACACTCGAGTCCCAAGCTTGGAGGTGCAAGAAGTGCCAGCTAGCCATTTTCTATTACGGAAAAAACAAAGGTGAAAAGCCATGAGTGACAACATCATTCTAGTGGCGAAATCAATAGGCTATGCGCTTCAGATGGTAGGTGTTCTAATCCTTTTGGCCAGTAACGCTCTGTTTTATCGTCGGGCAAAGAAACATGGATAGGGCAGTATCAAAAAAGCGTTTGTGAGCTATGTAGGCGCTCAATTGCCATATTCTCCTGGGGAGCTTGAGAAGGCGGATGCTAAGGAAGCTCTAAAGAAATTAAACAAGCTAGAAAAGCAGTCGGAACAACCATAGAACCGCATGTATTAGAGGAAGCGAGAAACAGAAACCTCAACATAAGCCGAATATGTGAACAAGCTCTTGCCTCAATCCTGGAGTATGTTCAACCGCAAAATGAAACCGTAAGCTCTTTATCTCTTACTGGATGTTCTCTTCCAAGAGAAAATCCTCGGGCCGGTAGTTCAGCCTGGTATGAACGCCGCATTCGCAATGCGGAAGTCGTGGGTTCAAATCCCGCCCGGTCCACTCTACGTGAACTCAGTTCAGTTTCTGTGAAAGAAGCCATTTTCAAGACTGTTTGGGAGTTGAAGAAACAAGGTTATGCTGAAGCCACTATGGCAGGCTACTGTTCTGAAGCTGTCAAGATTATGGGTGACTACTTGTTTCTTTCAAAAAACATAGTACGCATCCAAGCTCACTCTGACGCAAGGAATCTCGCCTCTGAAAGAGTTTTGGAAAAGGCAGGCGCGCGCGCAATCTAGCAAGCATTTTTATGAATGAAAGTCTGGTGGTGGCGGAGGCAGTGTTCGTTGTGGCTTTCTCTTTCTCAAGCACCTAAAGATCAAGATTGATGTAACAACAACCAACGCTGTCAACACTACTAGAGCAATTGGAACCCACGGATCAATTCCTATGGTTAAAGGAAGTCCATCAGAGTCTTGCTCAACATCTTGAATCATTTCGTCTTCTGTATAAACCTGAAATCCGTTATTTACGAGGAACGCTCGGTCTTCTAGAGACGCAGCAACATAATCCGTGTGCATAACATTCAGGTACTGAGTAGTGTTCTGAAGGGTCACAGCTCCATATTTTATCGCGTTCAGAGGATCGCTAAATCCCTCTGGCACAAAGGTCAAGTCCACGGGAAGCCAGCCCCAAGGCGGAACGTAAACAAAAGCCCACCCGTGCCAACCAACCCGACGCTCAACAAAAGACACGCAACCATTCCAGACAGATGCGTTGTCGAAATAGCCGGGCTGGTAGATGCAGCCTACCTGAAGATAAGAGGGAACCCCAACTATCCGACACAACGTGACCAACAAAATGGCTTGGTCGTCACAATCGCCTTCCCTGAGAGCGTAAGTCTGGTTTGGATAATACGGGTTTTCATGGCGGCCTTTCGGATAAGAGATATGCGCCTTAATCCACTCAATGAAGTTTTTGACTATGGCCAAAACGTTTGTCTCGCTTCCTTTCAAAGAAAGCGCCAATGGCACCAGCTGCTGATTGCTAGTTTGCCAAGATCCTTCTCCGCGCGTGTATTCGTCAACTAAATTTTGCGGTATATCCGCTAGATTGAGCGAAGCGGTCTCAGTAATGTAAGGGATTGTCCGAGGCTTCGAAACTATGTAATACCAAACTGTGAAGTCCAAGTTTTCGCTTGGTTGAAGCGCGGATTTTGGAAACTGCAAGATAGCAACTGAATTATTGTCTTCATCACTTCTTATTGTTTCCACAGGAAAAGTGGAGTTCACCAACTCAACGATTTGCCAACTGTTATTCATGAACAGACCTATCATTCGATCGTAGTCTCCCCTCTCAGTAAAATTCCAAACTTGATCTTGACTAGGGTTGCAATATCGCGCAATGGATTTGAGGAAATAACTCACATTTCCCGTTTCGCCTTGCACAACGGAAAAATTCGGAAAAGACAGAGTGAATAACAAAACGATTAAGATTAGGGTTATAGTGCGCAGGCTTTTCATTTGCTTTCACATTGCTCCATATAACCGAGAAAAATGTCTCAGACTGTCTTGTTAACCTTGCGGAAAAAAGAAGAGAAGAGAGAAGAGGTTACTCCACGTGCAGCGCGCGCAAAGTAACTTGTTACACTTTACCATTCTTCCAACATTGCCAGAAAGTCTTCCAAAATTCAAAACTGTTACAAAAAGGTCGTGTAAAAAAAAAAATTGGTGATGGAATGTGAAGCGCACGCGAATGCAACGTATTTCACTTTATCCTATTTCAGGAATTGCGCGCTTGGATGCCTTTAAGAGCATATGCACCATCGCGCTAGAAAAGAAAGAGAAAGAGGAAAAGAGTGGTTTAGCTCAGTTTGATTTCTGCTATCTCGGTTAGGTTCGTTAGGCTGTTCAGTTTTACTTTTGCGTTGGATACCGTGTACAGCGTGTCATCGATGTAGAGTGCCCTGTTAACGTTTTTGCTGCTGTCTCCGTACCAGTAGTACTGTTGGCTTGTGCTGTTGTCTTGATGTGTAACTCCGCCTCTCAACTCGAAGCCGTCTGTCAGGGTAAGCTTGAATACATATGCGCCCTGCCAATAATCTTGTGTGGAGAGAGCTATGCTGTCTTCTTTGCCGGTCGCGTTGACTGCTCCAGGGTCGCTCTTTAGTATGCCATATTGGGTTATCGTGACTGGGATCACCAGCAGTTCTTTTGCCTTGTCGAACAGGAAAGCCTTCGGGTCATTCAGCGCCTCAGAATAGGTCCAATCGCCTTCTACGATATACTTCGCCATTTCCGTGGGTGAGCTGATGTTTGTTACGTTGAAAAGCGACAGCTTCACTGTATTGTTTTCTATTCCAAGTCCAATAACGTGGTCTGCATCATACGGGTGCAGGTAGCTGCTGTATCCTGGAATCTTGAGTTCACCCGCGACTCTTGGGTCTGCAGGGTCGCTCAGGTCAAGTACGAAGAATGGGTCTATTTGTCTGAATGTGACGAGGTAAGCTCTGTCGCCCATGAACCTCGCTGAGTAGATTCTTTCTGTGATAGCGAGATTTTCTAGTTTTCCCACCGTGGTCAAGTTCATGTTAAGAACGAAGACGTTGTTCTGCATTGAGTTCTTCTGCGACGTGGTTGCTAGCCTGAAGTATCCGTTGTGTTCATCCATCGAGTACTGGTTAAGGATGTATCCTGCCACGCTGCCTTTGGCTTCAAACGCCAACTTGTCTTGTGCCACACTTATTCTGTAGATTGACGTGTAATCTCCTTGCTCACCGTTCCAAGTTGGGTAAGTCACGTATATGTTGTCTAAGGAAACGTACATTGTGCTGGCGCCACCCATCAGAACAGTCATGTTGGTCAGTTCCTGCTCATTGTCTAGGATGTTTAAGCCGATGAAACTTGTGTAAGTGAAGTAGTTGTTCTCTGCTTCGCCATAGTATGCTTTGTCCGCGTAGTAGATCCTTGACGGAGCAATGTCTGTGGACCCTGTTTCCAAGTACACTGTAGGCAGGGGCAATCCACCGTTTTCGAGGACGTAAGCTGATTGGCTAACGACAACATACACGTAGTTACCGATCATTCGACTGTTGAAGTAGCTTCCGCTTAGCGTCAAATTCCTAGCCAGTAGTGGGTAAACCTTGTCGGATATGTCATAAACGTTAATGAACGTTTTGACTTCGCTGCTATAGGGATAAATCACCGCTTCTCTTGATGTAACATTAGTATCGTAAGCATATAGCTGGTATTGGCTTCCGATTATCACGAGTTTGTTGCCGTCTTGGCTCAGGAACATTCCTGCTAGGTAAGTGTTGTTGTCGAGCGTGATCTTTGCGATTGCTCTGGGATCTTGTGGGTCAGCTTTCACAATGTACACGTGGTTCTGCGCGTTTGAAAAATCGTTGGACGCTGTGTAGATGTATCTGCCGTCGGTTTTTACGATGTCTGCTTCATCAACTCCGGCGACTTGGATGTTTGTAGTTGAGTAGGAATTTACTTTGGTTCCTTGGTCGGTAGCGCTTGGAGCAGGAGATTGTGCTCCTTCAGACCTTTGTCCGAAGAACTGAGCGTCCAGCGGTCCCCCGCTATAATTGGCTGGTGTTCCTTGGTTGGAGACAAGGTAGTTTCTCAGTTCGTCGTAAGAAGTGAAGGTTTGCATGGGTGAGACTTCGGGCAAGTTTGGCGTGAAGCTTGGAGTTGAACCTAAAAAGAATATTAGCGTAACCAAAACCATGGCTGAAAGTACAGCAACTGTGCTGTAGGTTCGAGTTTTCTTTTTTACTTCTTGTTGAACCATCTTTTTTACCTGTAGAGGGTAATGGAGGCTTGTTATATTATCCTAAGCATTAGGACAACCTGTTCTAACATTTAGGACGGTCGCATCGATCATACTCGGTCAGGCGCGCGCGCTACCACTAATAAATCTAATGTTCCACCGCACGCATTTAACGACACACTCTCAAATCACATTTAGAGAAAGGGAAAACGCGTGCTTTACGAATTGTTTTGTACACACAAATCATACCTTTCTTCCGTGACCTTCTTTCCCCAAATTTCGTGTGTTTTCTCTTCGGTTTTGTTGAAGCCAAAGCGTGTGTAGAGATGACCAGCTTCCATTAGTTCGCTTGTGGTCCAGAGGAATATGGTTTTGTACTTGCGCTCCTTGCAGAACTGAAGCGCTTCCTTTAGGAGGTCTTTCCCGATGCCAAGCCCTCGATAGTCAGGATGAACGAGGAACCATCGAAGTTGTGCCGTTTCTCTTGAATGTCCTGCGATGGCTATGGAACCGATAATTCGACCTTTTATCTCTGCCAGCCACATTTGGTCTTCACCAGACCTGTAGGATTGGGCAAAGTTTGCAAGCCCACCGGCGACATACGCTTCGAATGTTTGGTCATAGCCATATTCTTTTGCATACAAAATCCCATGAAGATAAACGAGATAGCCTATATCGCCTGGCTTGATATTATATCGTATCTTCCATTTGACTTTCACGTAAATGCCCTCTTATATTCGTCGTAGTGGTTCGCCTGACTGCTGCATGCGTATTGTTTTCGGATATTTTGTCGGAGCACGTTGTTAACGCGCGCTTCTTATCTCCCTAGACATGATTTGTGAATGTGTCGCTATATGCGAAAGTGGAACATTAGATTTATAGTACTATATGAAAAAGCATTACGGTTAAAGTGTGCGCGCTGCGAGGATAAATATTGTACTGCTGTCACCAGTAATGTTCAGGATATCATGAAGCTTCTAGAGACTGGGTTTGAATATGTCTGCAGCCATAAGGATGAGATGCTTTTTAGAAAGAGAAAATAGCGTGCGCGTGCTACTATTATCGAAATCAATTCGGACGAGAGTATAGACTTCTGCCTCAATGTTGGAGATGGATAGGAACTGGCACTCGCGCGTGCTAAGCCACTCTTCTGACGGCTTCGGGAATTTTCAAGAGTCCTTAACAGTCATCAACCAACGCGAAGAGTGTATGCTAGTCTCATAGAATGGGAAGTAGCAAAATGATTTCGCTTTGACTCTTATAGAATTCGACCTCTGGACGTGAACGATCCGCGCTACATTCTTTTGCCATCGCTTCAAAAGTCTCGGCTATGACTTCCACCCTACTTCGGTAGTCAGCGACTTTTTCGCGGGCATATTTTCCTCCTGGGATCGTCCATGTTGGAAGTTCAAAGGTTTCAGCTTCTTTTTCGTCAATAATAGCCACGCAGGCACGGTACACGTTATCGTGATAGGCGCCATAGAACTTGCGCCCATTGAGGCTTGGAAGTTTCGATTCGAGCGTGGACCATGCTTCGCCGACTCCGGTAAGACCTCTTTCCGCCTTGACCCACATCACTCGAATAGGATCTAATGTAACTTCCATT
>JBGOYH010000046.1:0-13537 GCA_041479575.1 Bathyarchaeia archaeon | reverse complement strand
TGGTTTAAACTGATCTTGTCCTATTTTGCGTTTCAGTGGATAGGTGTCCGACTGTTGCTTGGTCAAAGTCAAGAACCCTCGAAAGATCTTTTTCGACAATAGTCAAATGGATAATGCATCGCAAGTACACAGTGCGCCGCTTTGAATTCCGGATCCTTGTTTTTACTCATCTCCGCGTTAAGGTTTCTTGGTTTTTTTGATGATTAATATTCAGTTAGTGCTTTCTGTCTCCATTCATCTTGTTTTTCAAGGTTTTCCCATATGTCTTTTTTCACGAAGCCGCCGACTTGTTCCTTTATTTTCTTGGCTAGCTTTGGCCCAACCAGTGGCAGGCCTGTTAAGTCTTCAATGCGGGCGTTTTTGATGTCATCGATTGTTTTGTATCCTGAGTTGAAGAGAATTCGTCCGCGGACTCTGCCGACTCCTTCCAACTTCACGAGTGGAAGCAATTCCTTCTTGACTCCTTTTTCCACTCTTTGTTGCACTTCCAAAGTCATTGGGATAACTTGTTTGTTGCCGAACAGTTGAGCCAGTTCGTTTGTGGCGTGAAGTAGCCATTTGGCGCTTTCGAGTGTCCTATACAGGTCGCCTGGTTGTACTCTGAATCTTTCAATTAACCAGTCTTCGCTCATCTCTTCAATCCAAGCCTTCAGCGTCATGGCTGTTTTTACTTCGCCGAGAAATTCTTGGTAACCTATATTATCTTCCCATTCTTCAGGTGGGGCTATGAGGAATTCTTGTCTGTGTTCTTCCATGAACAGCGCTACTTGGTCCATTTCGCTTGAGTAAGGTCGCAGAACGGGACCCATGTCTGGTGTGTGAGCGATCATGTGTAGGAGGCTGACGTCTGTTAGAAACTCGGGTTTGCCTTTTAATGCGTCGCGAATTATGACCGCTGAAACTGGATCGATGTAAAGCTCGCTTACGCGTTTTCCGAGTTTTGTTGCATTGATGTTTTCACCGAAGACTTCGATCATCTCTTCATCATACAAGTACTTGAGTATCTTCGCCACTATGCTTTTGATCGCGTCTATGTCGTATTGGTAAGCGTAGAATGTTTTGCCGAAGAACTCGTAGATTCCGTTTTCTGTGTGGGCGAAGTCTGCCGCTATGGTTGCGAGCACGTGGGACCTCATGATGCGTTCAACTGCAAGTCGGGACCAGATGCGTTCTGGACGTGCGAGGATGTAGCTTTGAACTAGGTAGTCTGCTTCGTCACTGGTTTTGGCTATGAGTATTGCTTCGCCTGTCTTGTCGTATTTTGGTCTTCCAGCTCTGCCTGCCATCTGTTTATACTCTAAGACGCTGATGGGATAGTAGCCGTAACCTGCCTCGTAACGCCTGTAGTCTTGAATGACAACGGTTCTCGCCGGAAGATTCACTCCGAAAGCCAGCGTCGGCGTGGCTGTTAAGACTTTGATCTTTCCCTCTCTGAACGAATCTTCAATTATCTTGCGGTGTCCGCCCCCCAAACCTGCATGGTGAAAGGCCGTTCCGCATTTTACCAGCTCTGCGAGTGTTTCCCCGAGGCTTGTTCTTTCACCTGCTGCCAAAATGCGGTTTGCTTCATGCTCCAGAGATCGCCTTGCAGGCTTAGACAGCGCTCCTACAACTTCGCCTGCAACCTTCTTTGCCAGCGTCACGGCGTTTTTTCGTGTTGACGCAAAGATTAGTGCTTGCCCGCCTGTTTTGACAGTGTTTAGTGCCAAGTTTATGGTGGGGTCTCTTGATTTTTTCTCTATTTTGCGTGCGTCTCCGTCTCTGTACTGTATCTCTTCATGAAGTAATACTCCTTCTTTAAGGGCAACGGGGCGCCATTCAGTTGTGACGTGTTGTGCTTTCAGCCATCCTGCAATTTCGTCGACGTTGTTTATGGTTGCGCTTAAGGCTAGGATTTGAATGTCTGGGTTGACCTGCATGAGTCTTGCAAGAACAACTTCGAGAGTTGGTCCGCGTTCAGCTTCATTCAGCAAATGTACTTCGTCGGCTACGACAAGGGAAATTTCATCCATCCATTTGGCTCTATGTCTGAGAAGTGAGTCTGCTTTCTCGTTTGTCGTTATGATTATGTCATACCTTTCCAGCCAAGGGTCTGTGCTGTCAAAGTCGCCAGTGCTGATGCCAACCCTAATTCTTCTTCCATCCTTTTTTGCAAGCGTCGTGTACTTTCTAAATTCATCAAATTTCTCGTTCGCCAGCGCCCTGAGCGGTGTGAGGTAGACGGCTTTACCATTCTTTTCTAAAATGTGTTTGAGGGCGCAAAACTCGGCTACCAAAGTCTTTCCAGACGCAGTTGGGCTTGCGAGAACTAGATTTTTTCCTTCAAGGGCTCCGGCTTTCACCGCTTCTTCTTGGGGCGGATAGAGTTCAACGATTCCAGATTTGATTGTCAGTTCCTTGACTGCTTCTGGTATAGGCAAGTCGACTACTTTCACTCTTATGCGCCCATTTTTTTCCTGTTACATCAGCATTAATGCTGAGGCAGCTTAAAGCGTTGCGTGTGCGGAGATTTTGCTATTCTGGGTTACGTTTTTGTATAAGGAGCTATGTATACTAGAACGTGAATTGTGCAGAAGAGCTGAGTTGGGCATGGTTGAAAACGTCAGAGAGTTATTGAAGGCGCACAAAGGTTTGAAACGTGAAGTTTACTTTGACATTGAGAACTCAAGCCCTGTTCCAACAGAAGTTGTTGATGCGATGTTGCCGTACTATAATCAGCTTGCATACGGTAATCCGACTTTGACACATAAGCCAGGTTGGGAAGCCTTCGAGACGATAATGGAATCATCACAGAAAATAGCTTCTTTCCTAGGCTGCAAAAACGTTGAGGAAGTAAACTTCACTCCGGGAGAAACTGAAGCAAACAACTTGGCAATAATGGGAATAGCTCTTTCTTTGAAGGAAAAGGCCAAGAAAATCGTGGTTTCAGAGATCGAACCCATCAACGTGGTGCAAGTCGCTGAGTTTCTTCAAAAGAGCGGCTTTACAGTACTGAAGATACCGGTTGACAGCGAAGGTTTCGTGAACCTTGACAAGCTGTGTGACGCCGTCGACCATGAAACCGCGATTGTAAGCTTGTCCGCGGTCAACCATGAGATAGGAACAATCCAGCCGATAAAGGAAGCAGTAGAAATCGTCTTGGACAAAAACGAAGAAGCGGTTTTTCACGTAGATGCGTGTGATGCATATGGTAAAATCCCGTTCGATGTGCGCGACATGGGAGTGGACTTGGCTACCGTCAGCAGCTACAAGATTTTGGGACCAAGGGGAATCGGCTGTTTATACGTGAAAGAGGGTGTTGACCTGGAAAGAATCTTGGAGGGTCAGATAGGAACGCAGAGGCTCTGGCCTGGAGTGGAGAATACGCCGTTGATTGTTGGCTTCACGAAAGCGTCTGAGTTGATTTTCCAGAATTTTGAAGAAAATATTCGTAGAGTCAAGCGATTGAGAGACAAGCTTGTTGACGGAATAACTGGCGCGATACCTGATGTTGAACTCAATGGTCCTAAAGGAGCAAAGCGGGCTCCTGACAACGCGAACATTAGCTTTCTGAGGTGTGAAGGAGAAGCTCTCACAATTGAGCTTAGCCTGAGTGGCGTTTATGTTTCAAGCGGAAGCGCCTGTTCCAGAAGGTTATTGCAACCAAGCCACGTTTTGGTTGCCATAGGCAGGAAGTTTGATCAGGCACATGGAAGTATTTTGATGAAAGTTTCAAGAGTCCATAATGAAGAAGACATAAATTATGCTTTAGAAGTTATTCCAAAAGCAGTTGAACGAATAAGAGGAATTAGCGGTTCCACAGGAGTGTAACAGTATTGTCGCGTGCACCTTTGCCCTATAATCCGAAGATTTTGGAATTGTTCCGGAACCCGAAGAATCTTGGAAAAATGGAAGATGCCAGCGTGTCAGCTGTTGCTGGAAACCCGATGTGCGGCGACATGATAACTTTCTACTTGAAAATCAGCGAGCAGGGCATCATCGAGAAAGCATCCTTCGAAAGCTACGGGTGCGCTGCAAACATCGCTACTTCAAGCATAGTCACTGAGATGATTAAGGGAATGAAGCTTGAAGATGCATGGAACGTATCCTACAAGAGTGTGGTGGAAGCGGTCGGCGGGTTGCCAAGCGTCAAGTTTCACTGCGGCATCCTTGCGGTTGGAGCTTTGAAGAGGGCAATAAGGAAATACTTTGAGAATAAGGGAACGACTCCGGACTGGCTTGAGAAAGAGCCGAGCTTTGAAGAAAAACAAGCTTTGGAAGAGGAACAGCTGGCAAAAATGCTTGAAAAAAGGATGAAGCAAGCAGAAGGAAAATGATGTTAGATCCATACAAGATTCGAGAAGACTTTCCTATCTTGGAAAGAAAGGTAAATGACCAGCCGCTCGTATACTTCGACAACGCGTCGACATCGCAAAAACCCAAACAAGTGATTCAGGCAATCAAGGATTTCTATGAAAACCATAACGCCAATGTCCACCGGGCAGTGCATACGCTTTCACAGGAGGCTTCAGAGCTTTACGAGAATGCCCACGAAGAGGTTGCCAAATTCATAGGCGCGAAAGGGATCGAAGAAATAGTCTTCGTGAGAGGCACGACCGAAGCCATAAACCTTGTGGCGTATGCTTGGGGTCTTCACAACCTCAGAAGGGATGACGAAGTCATCGTCTCGTTGATGGAGCATCACAGCAACATAGTTCCTTGGGAAATAGTCTCAAAAATCCATGGGTTCAAGATCAAATACATGGGAGTGAACAAGGATGGAACGTTGGACCACCGGTCTTTTGAAAAACTTGTTTCAAAGAAGACAAGGATAGTATGTCTCTCTCATGTTTCAAATGTCACTGGAATAGTCAACGACGTGGAAAGAGTTGCAAAAACGGCACATGACCATGGGGCTTTAATGCTAGTGGATGGAGCGCAGTCGGTTCCACATATGCCTGTAAACGTGAAGGACTTAGATTTGGATTTTCTTGCTTTTTCAGGTCATAAAATGTTGGGTCCGACAGGTATTGGTGTCCTGTTTGGCAAACGTGAGGTTCTCGAAGAGATGCCGCCTTTCCATGGCGGAGGCGAAATGATAAAGGACGTTTCTTTTGACCAGGAGACAAAACGTTGTTCGATAGCTTGGAATGTTTTGCCTTGGAAGTTTGAAGCTGGAACACCCAATGTGGGCGGGGCTGTTGGGTTGATGGAGGCGGTGAGGTACTTGAAGCGGATTGGTATGGAAAACGTGAAAGAACATGAAGAAACGTTGACCAATTATGCTTTGCCCCGTATGCAGGATTCCTCCGAAAAAATTGAGATTTATGGAACCAAAGACCCGTCCAAGAAATGTGGGATAATTCCATTCGGCGTAAAAGGTCTAAGTTCTCATGATGTTGCCTTGTTTCTGGACAACTATGGAATAATGGTGAGAAGCGGTTTCCACTGTGCTGAACCTCTACATGAAGTGCTCGGTTTGAGTTCTTCAGCAAGGGCGAGCTTTTACATCTACAACACGCGTGAAGAAATCGACAGGTTTGCGGAAGTTTTGAAGGAGATCGGCCAATTCTAATGGCAACAGTTGAGGACTACGTCTCCCGAATAGAGGGAACGTGTGGCAAAGAAAAGGATGTAATAGTCATTTTCAAGTATGAGAAAAGGGACGAAGCTGTTAAGAGAATTCTGGAAAAGGCCACGGTGAAGAAGTCTCTTGCTGGAATAGTGTTTGAACTGGTGTTCAAGAATTGTTCTTTCAGGCTTTACGGAAGTGGGAAAATCATTTTTCGGGGTTTGGACAGTAAGGACGAGTTAAACGCCCTTTTGTCTGCGTTGTTGCTGTAATCCGTAGTACACATGTTAAACGGCCGTGGTCTCATTCTCTATTCTTTGGCGTCGGGAAACACGTGTTTTCACCGTGTCCACTGAATTTCGCAGAAGCGTTCTCGTATCTCTGTCGATTGCGAGCAATATAGTTATGTAAGCCACCCCACCGATTGCTGTGAAGATTAATGTGGAAAGTCTTCCGCTTGGGTGAGTGAGCAACAATATTGCAGCCATTACAACAGAGGACAGTGCATATTTTCCTATGTTGCTCCAAGGAATCTTCAGTTTGACAGCCTTGCGGAGAACGTAGGATAAGACGAAAAACATTACCACGTGTCCAATCAAGTTGATACCAGTAGCGTAGATTGCCACCTGCAATGGGTCACCGTGTGCAAAAACATTCAAAGCATAGAATGCTGCTGGAAGGGTGATTGCTGCATGGATGTAAGGAAAAGAAAAGGCAATGAAGATTTTACTTTTTATCATTTCCCGAAAGGGTATCGTTGCTTTTTCGTCCACTCTTTCAACTCCATAGAGCACCGAAGTGAAGACGGACGAAACTGTGGAAATCAACGCGTCAATGGCGAGTATCATTAGAACAGGCACAGCTGCGACGTATTCGCCGCTTTCTTTCAGGAAGATCATGTACGATCCGGGAAGAGCTAGAACTCCTGCTGCCATTGGAATGGCAAACATTAAGACGAATTTCAATGATACCGTTGCTTCTTCAATTTTGTTTTCGGCTAATAGTTTCGGGGTTAATGCAAATGCGAGGAAAGTGGAGTAGCCTATTATGTTTGCTATCTGTGCGGTTGCATAGTAGTAGCTTGTCGCTATTTCTGTGCCGTACCAGCCGATTAGGAGAAACAGGATTGCTGCAATTCTGTCGCCGATAATGCTGTAAACGTTGAATGCTGAACCCTTCACCCACTCTCTTATGTAGCTGAACCTGAGCTTCTGCTTTAGTTCGCTGAACACTATTTTGAAGTAGAACCCGACTTTGATAGCGTAAGCTGCTATGATGCTGAGGGCTACTCCCAGAAGTCCCATCTGGCGATTTACTACGAAAAGGTAGCAGAACACAACTTTGAGTGCTTCACCGATAAGTAAGCCGAGCCCAATGAATTCCGGCTGCCTGCCCTGCAGACTTGACTCTAGAACCGTGATTAGATAAATCTCAACTACTTGCATTGCCATGATGAAGTACACTATTATGTAATTGTTCAAGCCGAAAGCAGGAGCGACTATAGGTAATAGTGCCAGATAGATTAGGGTGGCAATTGCGGCAAGAGCTGCGTTGGCAACGAGGCCTGTCTTGGTTGCTCCTTCGGCGCTTCTGGCGACGAAACGCATGGTCCAGAATGAGACGGCTCCGGACAGTATTGTAAAATAGGGGACCATGAGGTTGAAAATGCCCAGAATGCCGTATTCAGTCTGGGGGAGCGAGTTTGCAACGATAAGGGCAAAGACGATGCCTGTTGCTACAGTTATCAGTTTTGCGGCGAAGATTATGACGCCGGAATAGTGGGTTCTGATTTCTCTTTTTTCCAATGGGTCACCTTTATTATTCTTCAATGGTTACTATGTCGGGATTATTTAGTTTTGTTTCGTTTAGCAATCTATCTGTTTCTGCAATTCGCGATTTTGGCCACAAAAAGGCTGGAAACATTCTCGCGAAGCCGAGATAATAGATGATCTTTGAAAACTGGCAAGACGCAACTTGCGATTGAAAGTTTTGTCGGGTGGACATCTGCAGAATGTTAATATAAGAATCGGGGCAAGATAAAGCATAGTTCACTGAGGTTTGCATTATGAAAAAAGACTCAAACATGAAGGTTGTCATTCTTGCTGGTGGTTTTGGTACCAGACTCAGTGAAGAAACTTACATGAGGCCAAAACCAATGGTCGAAATCGGACCACACCCCATCTTGTGGCATATCATGAAAATATATTCATACCATGGCTTTAACAACTTCATCATTTGTCTTGGTTACAAAGGGTACATGATAAAGGAATATTTCTCGAACTATTTCCTACATCGATCAGACTTGAGCATCGATTTGAGAAGCCAGAAGATCAAGTTTCATAAGAACACCTGTGAACCTTGGAATGTCACCTTAGTAGACACAGGTTTGGACACGCTAACGGGCGGAAGATTAAGATTGATAAGAGACTTCGTCGAGGATGAGGCGTTCATGTTGACCTATGGTGACGGAGTGGCAGACATAGACGTGAACAGACTGGTCAGATTTCATGCAAGATGCGGGAAATATGCAACGGTTACAGCAGTTAAACCTCCAAGCAAGTTTGGCTCATTACAACTACAGGAAACAGAGGGCGTTGTCAGGAGATTTTCGGAAAAACTTGAAACCGGCGATGCATGGATAAACGGAGGTTTTTTTGTCTTAGAACCAGAGATCTTCGATTACATCAAGCGAATCGAGACTTCTTGGGAGCGAGAACCTCTTGAGAGATTGACTAAGGACGGACAACTCGCTGCGTACAGGCATGGAGGTTTTTGGAGGTGTATGGACACCTTACGCGATAAGGAGGAGCTTACTGCCGCCTGGAACTCGGGTAGGGCCCCATGGAAGGTTTGGAAAGATTGAGAACGGTTTCAGGAAGTTGACATTATGCAAAGAGTAGCTGATTACATAGCCAATTACGTTTACGAGCTCGGCGTCAAAGAGGTATTCATGGTGGCAGGGGGCGGCCAGATGTTCCTCACGGACGGCATAGCACGGCATCCACGCTTGAAAGCTGTATGCAATCATCATGAACAAGCATCTGCAATGGCGGCCACAGCATATGCCAAGTACAACCAGAGTTTGGGTGTCGCGTTCGTTACGACAGGATGCGGTGGTACCAACACAATTACAGGCGTATTAGGAGCATGGCAAGACAATGTATCTTGCCTTTTCATATCAGGTCAGTCAAAGCGTAAAGAAACAGTACGTAACTCTTGTCTACCATTGCGACAGTTCGGTGTTCAAGAAGCAGATGTCATTCCAATCGTTCAGTCAATCACCAAGTATGCTGTCATGGTTAATGACCCAAATGAAATAGCTTACCATCTAGACAAAGCCGTCTATCTTGCAAGATCAGGTCGTCAAGGGCCAGTCTGGCTGGATATCCCGTTAGACGTGCAAGGCGCATTGATAGACGAAAACGCCTTGAAAAGGTTCTCAGAAAAAGAAATCACCAAACAATACAAAGAAGAACCAGAAAAAGGAGAGATGAAGAAAGTCATTGATCTTGTTCAGAAAGCAAAAAGGCCGATCATTATAGCTGGACAAGGAATACGATTGGCGAAGGTTATATCTGAGTTCAAAACACTCGTTGAGACGTATCAGATTCCTGTCGTGTTTTCCCGGTTGGGAATCGACCTTCTTCCCTCCGACAGTCCTTTTCACATTGGGCGCATCGGGAATAAAGGAGACAGAGCAGGCAATTTTGCAGTTCAAAATGCTGATCTCGTATTGGCCATAGGCAGCAGATTGAGCGTGAGTTCCACTGGGCATGAATATAAACAGTTTGCTCGCGAAGCAAAAATAGTTGTCGTTGACATAGATCCCATAGAGCATAGGAAGAACACTGTGAGAATAGATCTGTTCATTAACGCTGATGCCAAGAAGTTCCTGCAACATATGCGGTTGCAAACGCCGCCTGACACATCTGATTGGTTGAAAAGGTGCCAAGAGTGGAAGAATAAGTGGCCTGTTTGCCTGCCCGAGTACGCCAACGAAACAAGAGGTATCAATCTTTACTATTTTGTTGACAGACTTTCTCGGAAGTTGAAACGAGATTCTGTAGTAGTTGCCGATGCAGGATCGGCTTTTTATGTTACTACCCAAGGCATACAGCTCAAGAAGGGACAGCGTTGCATTCTAAGTGGTGGGCAAGCCGAAATGGGTAACACTCTTCCTGCAACAATCGGTGTCAGCGTTGCCAAAGGTTTTGGAGAAGTAATAGGAATTACTGGTGATGGTTCTTTTCAGATGAACATACAAGAATTGCAGACAATAGTGCACAACAAGCTACCCGTGAAAATTTTTGTGTGGAATAATGATGGATACCTATCTATTAGAGCCACTCAGTCTAAGTTCTGTGAAGGAAGATTCATTGGAACTGACAAGACCTCGGGGGTCTCATTTCCCGATACAGAAAGAATTGCAGAAGCTTATGGCATAAGATACTTCAGAATTTCTGAGAGCAGGAAGCTAGATGAAACGTTAGAGAGTGTTATGGCTTGCCGAGAGCCAGTGCTTTGTGAGGTAATCTGTTTGCGAGACCAAGAAGTTGTCCCCACGGTAGCCTCGTACAAGAAAGCAGATGGAACAATGATATCGAAACCACTTGAAGACATGTATCCTTTTCTAGACAGGGCAGAATTTCTGAGCAATATGATAGTAAAGCCGTTAAGTGAAGATTGAGAATTGGATCGCAATCGCTTGTTACCAGTTTGAAAGAAGAGCTGTTCGCAGATGAGCAAACAGGAAAGAGGAGAAAAAATCGCGGTGCTTGGAGCCACGGGGCACATCGCAAAAAGTCTTATCTACCTTTGGATCCATGCAAGAAAGAAGCAATTGTATCTGTTCGTGCGCTCACCTGAGCGCATTCGATCGTTCTTGGAAAGCATTGGGTACAATGAGTCAGTTAACATCCGATCCTTCAAGGAATTTCCAGATGGAAGATATGATGTTATTGTCAATTGTGTGGGCATCGGCGATCCCGCGAAAGTGAAAGATGCTGGAATATCAATCTTGAGACTTACCGAAGATTTTGATAACATGGTAATGGACTACCTCGATAACCATCCTAAAGCAATGTATATCAATTTCAGCAGCGGCGCTGTGTATGGCACAGACCTCGCTAGTCCAGTTAACGAGTCAACCCGAGCTGTAGTAGATGTCAACCACATAACCATCCAAGACTTTTACCGCATAGCAAAGATGAATTCCGAAACAAAACATCGTGCACTGAGAAATCGAAGCATTGTAGATCTAAGGATTTTCAGCTATTTCACTCGTTTTGTCGATCTTGTCTCACAATTCTTCATGAGCGAGGTCGTCTCATGTACTCAACAAGGAAAAGAGCTACTGACCAGTCCACATGACATTGTGCGTGATTATGTCCATCCTCATGACCTTCAGAGTCTTATTGAGGAATGTATTGCCCTGCCATTTCTGAACGACGTTTTTGACGTCTTCAGTTTGAAACCCACAACGAAGTTTGAGATACTGGAATACTTCAAAAAAGAGTATGGACTTAAGTACAAAGTCAAGAAGGAGACACATGCCCTTAACGCCACAGGTTTCAAGAATGTTTACTATTCCACCAATAGAAAGGCCCAAAAAGTTGGATATAACCCTCAATTCACATCCTTTGAGACCATCATTGAAGAATCAAAAGCAATTCTGCCAAAAAGGGATTGACATCTAGACTGAGCCGCAGAACACGAGTACATGGTTATCTTGTAACACGCATCTGCTGCGTTGAAAAAGACGAAGTAGATGAGATTTATAAAGCGCATATAACAGTCTTGAATTGAGCAGATACGACTTGGGAAAATACGACTTCGACATGTACAAAGGCAAAACTGTTCTTGTCACTGGCGATACTGGCTTCAAGGGAAGTTGGTTGTCAATATGGCTGAATAAACTGGGTGCCAAGGTAATCGGCTACTCTCTTGGACCACCGACAGAACCGAGTATGTTTGAAGCCACAAATCTCAGCAGCAAACACACTCATGTTATAGGAGACGTCAGGAACGAAAAACATCTGTTGTCCATTTTTGAGAAACATCAGCCAGCTATAGTCTTCCACTTAGCAGCTCAACCAATCGTTAGACGATCGTATAAAGAACCCCGCCTAACCTATGAAACCAATGTTATGGGTACCGTTAATCTGCTAGAGGCAGTGAGAAAAACTGAATGTACAAAGGTCGCTATGGTGATCACAAGCGACAAATGCTATCACAACAAGGAATCACCTCGCGGATACAAGGAGAGCGACCCTATGGGCGGATATGATCCTTACAGCTCAAGCAAAGGATGCGCAGAACTCGTTGTTTCTGCTTATAGAAACTCTTTCTTCAGTCATAAGACAGTGACACTCGCTTCAGTGAGAGCTGGCAATGTGATAGGCGGCGGCGATTGGGGAGAAGATCGGCTTGTACCTGACTGCATTAAATCCCTAAGCGCTGGGAAAGAAATAGTGATTCGTAATCCTACCTCTGTTCGTCCTTGGCAACACGTCTTGGAACCACTAGGAGGCTATCTTTTGCTGGGCACTAGAATGTATGAGGATGACAAGTTTGCAGGTGCATGGAACTTCGGGCCTTCGGAAGAAGACGCAATCTCTGTGGAGGAAGTCGTCAGAAGGATAATAGAATACTGGGGTAGTGGGAGATACAGGATAGCGCCTCAGGTTGTTGCTCCTCACGAAGCAAGTTTACTGAAGCTAGATTGTGGCAAAGCACGTACACTGATCGGTTGGAAACCGACATATACCATTGATGAGACATTGCGAGAAACAGTGGCGTGGTACAAGGAGTTCTACAAGAGGAAAGCATTCAAGAGGCTGTATGACTGCACAGTCAAGCAGATAATTAGGTATATGGCAAGAAGCGGTTTTCACTCCAGACTCATAAAAACATGAAGGACCCAATATGAAGCTGAAAAGCGGCGACATCGTCACCGTAGATTCGCCAGAATATAATTCGTCTGTTTCTCGAAATCTCATTTCATTGGTTCTGGACGGAAGAGACTTGGGGATACTGACAACTCCTATACGCACCAAGAAGCCACCAAACGTTCTGTCTAAGTGTGCCGTGCGCATAGAAGAGAAAGACCTTTGCCATGGCGGTGTTGAATGCAAAGGATTCATAGATCTGAGCAGGGTGTCTCACGTAAAGAAAGGTCGTTGCAAGAAAATCGGTGCCATTACAATAGGAAAGTTGGACGAGATCTTACGATTGTTCACCAAATATGCCTCGTCAATCTACTTTTATTCCATCCAGAAATGTAAGAAGCTTTGCAATATCCCGGCTTCAGGAAAAGTCCTTGACGAAAGTGATCTATTCAACATGATAGACGCCTCATTGGACATGTGGCTTACTGCTGGAAGATTTGCAGAGGCATTTGAAAAACAGTTACCTAAAACAATAGGATCAAAATACTGTGCATTAGTCAGTTCAGGTTCGTCCGCAAACCTTCTCGCCCTGACCGCCTTGACTTCCCACAAGCTCGGAAAGAAAAGATTGAGGCCAGGCGACGAGGTGATAACGGTGGCAGCTGGGTTTCCAACAACCATCACTCCGATCGTTCAGAGCGGGTTAGTTCCAGTTTTCGGGGACGTGGAACTAGGCACTTACAACATCGAAGCAGGTCAGCTTGAAAAAGGCGTGTCAAAAAAGACAAGAGCAATATTCATAGCCCACACTTTGGGCAACCCGTTCAACATTGAAAGCGTTCTGCAAGTCTCAGAAGCGTATGACTTGTGGGTGATTGAGGACAATTGTGACGCATTGGGTTCCAAGTATGATGGCAAATACACTGGAACATTCGGAGACATTTCTACTTTCAGTTTCTACCCGGCGCATCACATAACTATGGGCGAAGGAGGCGCAGTTGTCTCGAATGACTCTGAACTACATCGCATAATTTGTTCCTTCAGGGATTGGGGGCGAGATTGCTGGTGTCCGCCTGGAAAGGACAACACCTGCAAGAAC